>JAXDQF010000311.1:0-11008 GCA_034668025.1 Gammaproteobacteria bacterium
GAGCAGTTTACGCTGGTGGCTTCGGTCCCCCTCCAGCAGCGTCGCAACCGAGTGTGACAGCCGTGAAGGTTGGAAGGATATCGAGTATTGTCACGCTCGTGACGTTGTTTCTGGAGGCCGCTTGGAATCGACGTGGCAAGCTGCCGGGCAGGACCTTGCGGACGGCACGCGCGAGCGGCTCCGCGAGGATGGCGAGTTCGTACTGTACCGTAACCGCTGCCGGAGCTCGAACAACGGGCTCCTGCGCTCAACGCTCGTGGTCGCCCCGGTCCGCGAACACACCGCTCCACGCAGTCTTCGTCGCATGGAGCATGAATATTCGTTGCGGGACGAACTGGATCCCACCTGGGCAGTTCGGCCTCTCGCGCTCGCACAGCAGCACGGCCGCCCCGTGCTCGTACTCGAGGACCCCGGAGGTGAGCCACTGGACCGATTGATTGGAACGCCGATGGAGTTGCGACTATTCCTGCGTTTGGCCGTTGGATTGTCGGCCGCGCTCGGCCGGGTGCACCAGCACGGTTTCATCCACAAGGACATCAAGCCCGCCAACGTTCTCGTAAACGCAGCAACCGGCCAGGCGTGGTTGATGGGCTTTGGCATCGCTTCACGGCTGCCACGTGAGCGGCAGCCGCCCGAGCCTCCAGAATTTATCGCCGGAACACTCGCCTACATGGCTCCCGAACAGACCGGGCGAATGAATCGTTCGATCGACTCCCGCAGCGATCTGTATTCACTCGGCATCACGCTGTACGAAATGCTCACCGGCAGCCTGCCGTTCACCGCCTCCGATGCCACAGGGTGGGTTCACTGCCATATCGCGAGACAGCCGGTGTCGCCCAGCGTGCGCTCAAAGGACCTCCCGGCGCCTGTCCATGAGATCATCTTGCAGCTCCTCGCCAAGACCGCCGAAGAACGCTACCAAACCGCAGCTGGTGTTGAAGCCGACCTCAGGCGTTGCCTCGCGGAATTGGAGGCTCGGGGACGCGTCGACACGTTCACCCTCGGCGCGCACGACACCCCGGATCGACTTCTGATGCCTGAGAAACTCTACGGGCGCGATGGGGACCGGGAGGCTCTACTCGCCGCCTTCGATCAGGTGGTCACTTCCGGGACACCGGTTCTGATGTTGGTGCGCGGCTATTCCGGCATCGGCAAGTCCACGGTCGTCCATGAACTGCACAAAGCGATCGTTCTGCCGCGGGGGATCTTCATCTCCGGAAAGTTCGACCAGTACAAGCGGGATATTCCCTACGCCACGCTTGCTCAAGCGTTCCGAACCCTCATTCGCCAGATCCTGAGCAAAAGTGAGGCTGAGGTCGACACCTGGCGAAGCGTGATACGCGTGGCCGTTGGCTCGAATGGTCAACTCATCGTAAACCTCATCCCGGAACTCGAATTCGTCATCGGAAAACAGCCACCGGTCGCAGAGCTCTCGGCGACGGATGCCGAAAGCCGATTTCACATGGTGTTCCGGTCCTTTGTGGAGGTGTTTGCCAACGAGAAGCACCCACTGGCCATCTTTCTCGACGATCTCCAGTGGCTCGATGCGGCGACCCTCAAGCTGCTCGAGCACCTCATCACGCACCCTGACGTCCGACACCTCCTCCTCATCGGAGCATTTCGCGACAACGAAGTCGGCACGTCTCACCCCTTGATGCAGACGCTGGATGCTATTCGCGGCACAGAGGCTGTGGTACGCGAGATCGTTCTCGAGCCTCTGTCTCTCGACGATGTAACTCAATTCGTCGCTGACACGCTGCACTGTGAGCACGCGCGTGCCGAGCCTCTTGCCCGGCTCATCTACGACAAAACGCTGGGCAACCCGTTCTTCGCGATCCAATTCCTTACGGCCCTGGCCGAGGAAGGTCTGCTGAGCTTCGATGCGTACGCCGCCGCCTGGATGTGGGACTTGCCGCGCATCCGCGCCAAGGGGTACACCGACAACGTGGTGGACCTCATGGTTGGAAAGCTGAAACGGTTGCCGGAGGCAACACAGGAACGATTCAAACAACTCGCCTGTCTCGGGAATGTGGCCGAGATCGCCGCTCTGACCCTGGTTCATGGGCTGTCGGAAGAGCAGCTACACGCGGAATTCTGGGATGCGGTCCGCACGGGGCTGATCTTCCGGCAGAACGGCGGATACGCATTCCTCCACGACCGCGTGCAGGAGGCGGCCTACGGACTCATCCCCGAACCCGAGCGTCCCGCGATCCATCTTCGGATCGGCAGGCTGCTGGCTGGTCAGTCACCCGCGGAGGCGCTCGAAGACAATATCTTCGAGATTGTGAATCAGCTCAACCGCGGTGCCGCGTTGATCACGTCCCGGGATGAGCGGGAACGGGTCGCCGAGCTCAACCTCAGTGCGGGCGAGAGAGCCAGAACCTCGACGGCCTATGCTTCGGCACTGACCTATTTTGCCGCCGGTTTGACACTGTTGACGGCGCAGACCTGGGAGCAGCGCTACCCGCTGATGTTTGCGTTGGAATTCCACCGTGCGGAATGCGAGTTTTTGAGTAGTCAGTTGCCGGCTGCAGAACAACGGCTCGCCATGCTCTCGTCCCATACTGAGACCCTGGTTGACAGTGCGAAGGTCGCGTGCCTGCGCCTCGAGCTGTATACGACCTTGGATCGCAGCGACCGCGGCGTTGAGTTGTGCCTGGAGTATTTGCGGCGCATCAGTGTGCATTGGTCGCCGCACCCGACCAAAGAGGAGGTGCGGGCAGAATATGAGGAGATCTGGCGCCGCATTGGCAGCCGCTGCGTCGAGGCACTGACCGACCTGCCGCTGATGAGCGCCCCGCAGTGGCACGCCACCCTGGATGTGCTGGCTCAAGTCGTCACGCCGGCTCTGTTCACAGACGACAATCTGCTGTGCCTGGTTCTGTGCCGCATGGCGAACATCAGCCTCGAGCATGGCAACAGTGGAGCCTCGTGTTTTGCCTACGTCTGGCTCGGCATGATCGTGGGCCCGCACTTCGATGACTACCCGACGGCGTTCCGCTTTGGCCAAGTCGGTTTCGAGCTGGTTGAGCGGCGCGGCCTGGACCGCTTCCGGGCCCGTGTTTACATGTCCTTCGGCAACCTCGTCAATCCGTGGTCGAAGCACGTCCGCACGGGCCGACCGTTGGTGCGGCGCGCATTCAACACGGCCAACGAGATAGGCGATCTCACCTTTGCAGCCTATAGCTGCAACAATCTCATCACCAACCTGCTCGCTTCCGGCGACCCGCTGCCCGACATTCAGCGGGAAGCCGAGGCCGGACTTGCATTCGCGCGCAAGATACGGTTCGGTCTCGTCATCGACATTATCACCAGCCAATTGAGGCTGATTCTGACGTTGCGGGGTCTGACGCCAGCGTTCAACTCCTTCAACGATGCGCAGTTCGACGAGGGACGCTTTGAACAGCACTTCGAGGCCGATCCGCGCCTCGCACTTCCCTCGTGTTGGTATTGGATCCGCAAGTTGCAAGCGCGCTCTCATGCCGGAGAATATGAGTCCGCCATCAACGCCGAATTGGAGGCGCAGCGTCTGCTGTGGACCTCGCCGTCATTCTTTGAGGTAGCCGAATATCGCTATTACGCTGCTCTTGCGCGCGCGGCGTACTGCAACGCGACCTCGGCCGACCAGCATCCTCCACACCTGGAAGCTCTGGCCACACATCATCGGCAGCTCGAAATCTGGGCACATCATTGCCCCGCAAACTTCGGAAACCGCACGGCGTTGGTAAGCGCCGAAATCGCCCGCCTCGAAGGGCGGTACCTCGACGCAGAACGGCTCTACGAACAGTCCATCAGTCTGGCGCGGGAGCACGGGTTCATCCACAACGAAGGCATCGCAGGCGAGCTCGCCGCTCGGTTTTACGCGGCACGAGGTCTGGAAACCATCGCTCAGGCCTACCTGCGTAACGCCAGGTACTGTTATCTGCGTTGGGGAGCCGACGGCAAGGTGCGGCAACTCGATGAGTCTTACCCTCACCTCGAGGAAGAAGGACCACCGTCTCGTGCCACGACCACGATCGGAGCTTCGGTCGAGCATCTCGAGCTCACGACGGTGATGAGAGTCTCCCAAGCGGTCTCGGGCGAGATCGTTCTGGAAAAACTCATCGACACGCTGATGCGGACCGCGCTCGAGCACGCGGGAGCGCAACGCGGACTCCTGATTGTGCCACACGGGGGTACGCAGCGGCTCGAAGCGGAAGCCATCACCAGCGGCGACACCATCAGTGTGCGCATCCATCAAGTTGGCATCTCTGCGACAGAAATGCCCGAGTCAATCCTCCACTACGTTGTACGGACACAAGAGAGTGTGATTCTGGACGATGCCTCTGCGCAGGACCTCTTTCCTTCCGATGAGTACCTCCGCCACAATCGTGTCCGCTCCGTTCTGTGTCTGCCTCTGATCAAGCAGGCCACGCTGATCGGTGTGCTCTACCTGGAAAATAACCTGACTCCCCGCGTGTTCACGCCGGCCCGCAGCGCGGTGCTGAAGTTGATCGCCTCGCAGGCCGCGATCTCGTTGGAGAACGCCCATCTCTATACGGACCTGAAACAGGAGAACAGCGAGCGTCGCAGAGCCGAAGAGGCTTTGCGGCGTAGCGAGGCCTATCTGGCGCAAGCACAGAACGTGAGTAACACGGGCAGTTTCGGCTGGAATGCCGCAACCGATGCGATCTACTGGTCGGTCGAGACTTTTCGAATCTATGACTTTGATCCCGAGAATCAACCTGCCCTCGCGCAAATTGTCCGAAGAGCACACCCGCAAGACCAGCAACTGCTGCAACAGACGCTCGATCGTGCACGACACGAAAAGAAGGATTGGGAGCTGGAGTATCGCTTTGTGACGCGGGATGGCTCAGTCAAGCATCTGCAGGTGGTTGCCCGCGCCTTGACCGGCGAATCGGGCGACCTGGAGTTTATGGGGGCGGTGATGGACATCACCCAGCGCAAACGCGCCGAGGAAGCGCAACGAGCGCAGGAGCGCGAGCGCGAGGAGATGCAGCGGCAGCTACAGCAAGCAGCCAAGATGGAGGCGATCGGGCGGCTCGCCGGTGGCATCGCGCACGACTTCAACAACATCCTCGGCGCGATCCTGGGTTACGGCGAGCTGGCGCAGAGCAATCTGACTGAAGGCGGCGCCGTGCGCCGCCAGATCGATCAGGTCATGCAAGCCGGCACGCGTGGGAAGGGGCTCGTCGACCGCATTCTTGCCTTCAGCCACAGCGGGATGCGCGAGCGTGTGCCGCTGCACGTGCGGTCGGTCGTTGAAGAGACACTCGAGTTGCTGGCCCCCTCGCTCCCCGCCGACGTGCGTCTCGAGAAGCGACTCGATGCGGTCGACGCGATGGTGTTGGGCGACGCGACACAGTTCCACCAAGTCGCCATGAACCTCTGTACGAATGCGGTGCAGGCAATGGCCCGGGGCGGCGTGCTCACTGTAGCGCTCAATCGTGTATCGGTGGCCGAGCGCCGCTTGCTTTCACACGGCACGCTCGGCGCCGGTTGCTATGTATGCGTGTCGATCAGCGACACCGGCAGCGGTATCTCGCCCGCGGTGCTCGAGCGGATGTTCGATCCGTTCTTCACCACTAAACGTGTTGGCGAAGGCACGGGCCTCGGCCTTGCGTTGGTGCACGGCACCGTCGCCGAGTTCGGCGGAATGATCGATGTAGCGACGCAGGTGGGTGTGGGCACCACGTTCACAATCTGGCTGCCGGCCGCCGCCGGCGAGACGCCAAGGCGCCTCTCGGAGCCCCTGGACGAATTACCACGAGGCAACGGCGAGACCGTAATGGTTGTAGACGACGAGCGTCAGCTGGTCGCGCTCGCTGAAGAGACACTTGCCGGGCTCGGCTACGAGCCGGTGGGGTTTGATTCCAGCGTCGCCGCGTTGCATGCGTTTCGCGCTGACCCTCAACGCTTCGATCTCGTGCTGACCGACGAGACAATGCCCGATCTTACGGGGACCGAGCTGGCGTGCGAGATCCGGCAGGTTCGGCTCGATATTCCCGTCATTTTAATGAGCGGCTATAGCGGTCCGCTCCTGAGCGAACGTGCGCAGGCCGCTGAGGTCAGCGACGTGCTCCGCAAACCGCTCGTCCGCCGCGATATCGCGGTACCGATCTCGCGCGCGCTGAAAACAGTCTCGTAGCCGAACGGCGGCAAGTCGGGCCGGTTTTGAAAATTCTGCGCTTCAAACTCCGTGACCGGTACCCGGTCACTTGCTCTCCTGAGGCGGCTGCGCCGCTTGGGATTTCTCTGCGCCGGAAGTAGCCGGGCCCGGGATTTCCGTCAGCGGGGGCAGTGTTGGCTGCTTCTCACCGGGCAGCAGTGGTGTCGAGTCCCGCTTGTCCGCTTTGTGTTGCTCATCCAGCATATAGTTGTACTTTGCACCGGTCTCGATAGCTGTCTGCTCGGCCGTGTGCAGGATCTTCGGACGAATGAAGATCATCAGATTGTTCCGGGTCCTGCTGTAGTCACGTGTTTTGAAGAAAAAACCGATGAGAGGAAGGCTGCCGAGAAATGGTACCCGCTGCTCACTCTTGGTGACGTTGTCGGAAATGAGCCCGCCGAGCACAACGATACCGCCATCCTCGATGAGTACACTCGTGGAGACTGTGCGTTTGTTCGTGGTGATGTCGACAGTCGAAACCGACGTCGCAGCCACACTCGAACTCTCGATACTGATCTTGAGAATGACCGAATCGCTCCCCGTGGCAATCTGAGGTGTCACTTTCAGGATGGTACCCACTTCCTGCCGCTGGACCGTTGTAAACGGACTCACGGTGCTGCTGGTGCTGGTCGTAGACCCGGATGTTGTTGCGTACTGCCCTGTAATGAAGGGTACTTCCTGCGCGACCTTCAGCTCGGCCTCCTGATTGTCCATTGTGATCGCCGACGGCGTCGCCACGACATTGGTATTGGCGTCGCCACTCATGGCACGCAGCATTGCGCCGAAATTGATGCCGTTGGCGGATATTTTCCCCAACGCCAGAGTCGTGCCCGTCAGCGAGCTGGTCGAGGTGGCCGAGCCGTTCGCAATGCCCTGGACAGTACTGGCGACGTCGGCGAGCGAGGAGCCGCCGATCGGCTCAATGAACGCCCCTGCCGGAATCTGAGTTCCATTCGATCCATTGGACCACGCCGCCCAATTCACCCCCAGATCGGATGTCTTGTCCGCGTTCACTTCGACAATAACGGCCTCCACCAGGACCTGTGCGCGGCGGATATCCAACTTGTCGACGACCTCGGTGAGCGCGCGCATGATCTTGGGAGGTGCCATGATGATCAGGGAATTCGTCGCCGGATCTGACAAAACGATCGCGTTCTTCTCGGCCTGCGCTTGCGGGCTGCCCTGCGGACCTCCTGTGCCGCCAGGAGTTCCCTGCGCTATTCCGGTAATGTACTCCTTGAGTTTCGGGGCCACCTTTTCAGCATCTGCATAGTGCAGGTAGCGCACTTGCGTATCGCCCCCGGCCTTGAGCGGGGTGTCCAGATGCGCCACCAGCGCGCGGATTCGCAACCGCTGCGACTGGTCGCCGCTGATCAGCACACTGTTGGAGCGTTCGTCGGCTACAACTTTCACGGCCACACCTCCCTCCGCAGCCGCCGCTTGTTGAAACAAAGAGTTGAGCACACGCACTGTATCCGTCGACGAGGCGTTCTGCAGTGGGACGATCTCTACGCTCTGGTCCCCAACCTGGTCCACGCGGCGGATGATGCGGATCATGCGGTTTACGTTGCTGGCGCGGTCGGAAATGATCAGGATGTTCGACGCGGGATAGGCGGCCAGGTGGCCGTACTGCGGAATCATCGGCCGTAGAATCGGCACCAGTTGCACGGCGCTCACGTTCTTGACATCAATCACCTGCGTCACGATCTCGTCGGACGTGGCGCTCACCTGCCCCGGCAGATCGACAGACGGGATCTGCCGCGCATTGGCATCCGGCAGAACCTTGATGATGTCACCGGCGGGCACTGCGATGAACCCGTGCACCTGCAGGATCGCCAGAAAAGCCTCATAGAAGGCTGCCGGACTCATCGGCGTGGTTGACAACATTGTCACCTCGCCGCGCACGCGCGGATCGATGATGAAGTTCTTGCCGGTCGCCACGCTCACCGCTTCAGCGACCTGCGTGAGGTCGGCATCCTTGAAATTCGGCGTGATGGTTTGGCTCGACGGTTCCGAGCCGCGGACTGCGGCAGATGCGAGCAGCAGCATGAGGATAGCCCCCGGCATGCCGCAACTCGAAGAGTTTCTGCGAACGTCGGCAACTTCGTAACAAATCATAACGCATCCTGGCCAGCCGGCTTCTCGCGACGGCACGTTTAGGACGCCCGCTAAGGAGCACCCGTTCCCATCGGAAAGATGCAACATGCGGCCGGAACGCAACCAACTGTTTCCCCGCCCCCTGCCGTTACAGTCGCTGACAAACTCGTGGCAACTGCGAAGCACCTTCGAGGGCGCCACGTCCTATCATCTTTCTGCAATCGAGAGTTTCCAGATCACAGGCGCGCGAACCAACGCACCGGCGAATCTGTCCCCAAAGCGCACCGGATCTGCCTGGCATTCAATACAACATGACGAAACCTCGGCGTGCCCGCGCCACAGCGATCGCGGGCGCAGTAGCGGCGCTCCTGGGAGCCTCCATGCAGACACGCGCGCAGACTGAAGCGACCGGTTCATCCGACTTCATGGTCTCGAATATCGAGCTGGAGGGGCTGCAACGCGTATCCCAGGGTACGGTTTACAACTACCTGCCGGTGAACATCGGGGATCATCTGACGGGGCAGCGGGTGCGCGAGGCAATCCGCGCTTTATATCAGACCGGCTTCTTTCGCGACGTGCAGTTGCGGCGCGACGGCAACACTCTGGTGGTCGTCGTTCTCGAAAGACCGTCCATCGAGAGCTTCGAGATCACCGGCAACAAGGACATCAAGACCGAGGACCTGCAGAAGTCGTTGCGCAACGTTGGATTGGCCGCCGGTAAGACCTTCGACCGCTCGGTGCTCGAGGACGTCACGCAATACCTCACGGACCAGTACTTCAGCCGCGGCAAGTATGCCGTAGAAGTCAAGACGAACGTTGAGGAGGAATCGGGTAACCGCGTCAAGATCAAGATCAACATCAGGGAAGGCAAGCGCGCGAAGATCCGGCAAATCACCGTGGTGGGCGCCACGAGGTATCCGCAACAGGAGATCCTGGACAGCTTCGAGCTGAAGACCCCGAACTGGCGCTCCTGGTACAAGCAGGACGACCGCTATTCGCGCGAATCGCTGCAGGGGGATCTGGAAAGGCTGCGCGACTTCTACATGGACCGCGGCTACGCGAACTTCCAGATCGAATCAACCCAGGTGGCGATCGCTCCCGAGAAGGACGACATGTTCGTCACGGTGAACATCTCAGAAGGAGACGTCTTCAAGATCTCCGCTGTGAAGATGGCCGGCACGTTCGTGGTGCCGCGGGAGGAGCTGCAGAGGCTGCTGTTGGTGCAACCCGGACAGACCTTCAACCGCAAGCTCATCACCTCTACGCAGGAGCTGATTCAAAACCGCCTCGGCCAGGACGGCTATGCGTTTGCGAAGGTCGATCCCGTGCCCACGCCGGACAACGCGACCCACCAGGTGTCGCTCACCTTCTTCATCGACCCGGGCAATCGCGTCTACGTGCGCAATATCACGTTCTCCGGGTCCAGCAAAATCAACGACGAGGTGCTGCGCCGGGAGCTGCGCCAGCTCGAAGGCGGCTGGCTGTCCAACACCTCGCTCGAGCGCTCGAAGCAGCGCCTCCAGCGCTTGCCGTACGTGAAGTCGGTGGACTCCGAGACGACGCCGGTTGTCGGCTCGCCCGACCTCGTCGACGTCAACTTCAAGGTCGCGGACGGTCCCAGCGCGCAATTGAGCGGTGGGATCGGCTATTCCGAAGCTTACAAGTTCTCGCTCAATGGCAACTTCACCGAGGCGAACTTCCTCGGGACGGGGCAGCGTGTCGCCGTCAATCTGAGCGGCGGTGCATACAGCAAGGTCTACAGCGTCTCGCACACGGATCCCTACGTGACCACTGACGGACTGAGTCGCACGGTCAATTTGTCCTACATGGACCAAACCCAACTCACCTCGTCCTTCTCGAGCTTTTCCAGCACGAGCTACCAGGCGGGGTTGGACTTCAGCTATCCGATTACGGAGTGGCAAGCCCTGAGATTCGGCCTGATAGGCCAGCACGCCCAGTACCTCGCGCCCACCTATACCTCCCAGCAGATTCAGGACTGGGTCCGCCTCAATGGCACTTCGTCCTTCAGATCCGCTGGTACCAGTGCCGTTTGGGATACGACTGCGGACATGGCCGAGCTCACTGCCGGATGGAGCTTCGATAGCCGTAACCGCACACTCTTTCCGACGTCGGGCACGGCGACCAGCCTGGCAGTGACCTCCACCATCCCCGGTGGGTCCGTGCAATTCATGACGGCAAGCTATCAGTACCAGCAGTTCTTCCACCTGCCATACCTGCCATTTGTGCCTCTCATGTTCAACACGCACGCCAACTATGGAACGGCGCTCGGGTCCACGACAGCGCTGCCGCCGAACTCGCATTTCTTCGTGGGCGGACCGGACTCGGTGCGCGGTTTCAGGGAATTCACATTGGGTCCGCGCGACTCTCTCGGCAATCCCTACGGCGGCGATACCGCACTGTCCGGCCAGCTCGAGGCAATGCTGCCTGTGCCGTCCAAGTTCGCGGGCAGCCTGCGCGCGAGCCTGTTTTTCGATTTCGGCCAGGCGTTCTTTCTCGGCAATACGGTCTTCAAGGACAAGGAAAACAATGCCATCAAGTACGGGTTCGATCTCAATCAGATGCGCACCTCGGCCGGCATCGCCGTGCAATGGCTCGCGCCCCTGGGTTTGTTCCGGTTCAGCCTTGGCATCCCGCTCAAGTATCAGCGCGACACCCTGACCCGATGGGGAGATGAGACCGAAATCTTCCAGTTCTCGATCGGCAATGCGTTCTGAGCGCTGC
>JAXDQF010000312.1:0-4772 GCA_034668025.1 Gammaproteobacteria bacterium
ATCGGTCCGCTGAAGCCCGTATACGGCATGTGACATGACGCGCAGGCCACATTTTCGTTGGGCGATATGGTCTTGTCGTAATTCATGAGCTCGCCGAGTATTTCTATTGCCTCGGTTCCGGTACCCTGCAGTGTCGGCGGCTGCCCAGTCAGAACCGGGGGGGTCAAGGCGTGCCATCGTTGAAGGGCTCGCCCTTCGATGACATCCACCTCCCGCAAAACCCTGGCGAGCTCGGAGTTCAAATCGGGCGGGAGAATCCCGGGTGGGTAAGGGTTGTAGATCGGCGGAGGGGGCTCTTTCTCCCACGCCACGGCATTAGCAAGGATCGCGGCTCCCAGAGCCATGGCTAAGGTGCCGGACACGGTGATGAGTACGCGCATGATTACCCCTCCCCTGGTCAACTACGATTCAGCCACTGGTCCGATTTGCCTGCCTACAACAGCATTCGGTAGTAGTCCGAAAGATAGTGGCGAGACTTGGTGGCACGCAACAGGAGCATGCGTGTTGCAAGCGAAATGTCCGGAGATGTCTGGGAATGTCGCAGCACGCTGCCGATTATTATAGCCATCGCGCAACGATGCCTGCGTTGGAACGACGGCCGTGAGTACCTCATGCTTCCGGAACAACACACGGCCGGGGCGCGGAGATAGACGAGCTTTCCAGCCATCACCCATCGATCAACTGTCCGTATATCGAGGCGGCACAGCCCAGAGCTGCTGCAGCAGATGAAGTCTGACGAGACACTGAAAATGATACCTGTCGTGGTGCTGACATCGTCCCGCGAGGAAAAAGACATGGTCGCAAGCTATAAACTTGGTGTGAATGCTTATGTAGTAAAGCCGGTTGATTTTCAATGCCATCAAAGAGCTCGGAATGTTCTGGGCAATCATCAATGAGCCGCCTCCGGGAAGCATGCGCAAGAAGTAATTGCACTCATTTGGGAGTTGGACAATTGCGAATTGCCAGTTGCGCATTCTGTATCTCGAGGATGACCCCAAGGATGCAGAGATTGTGCTTCAATCTCATCCTGGCAGATTACACGCTTCCCTCCTTCGACGGCATTTCGGCGCTGAGAATCGCTGCGCAAAAGCGCCCCGAGGTGCCATTCATCTTTGTGTCTGGAACCCTCGGCGAAGAAGTAGCGATTGAAGCGCTCACCATTGGAGCCACGGACTACGTTTTGAAGACGCGACTATCGCGGCTTGCCCCGTCGGTGGTCCGCGCGCTGCGCGAAGCCACAGAAAGGGCCGACCGTAAGCTGGCCGAGGAGTCGCTGCGCCGGAACGAGACTTACCTGACGGAGGCACAGCATCTGAGTAGCACCGGCAGCTTCGGCTGGAACGTTTCGAGTGGAACAATTTTCTGGTCGGAGGAAACCTTCCGGATTTTTGAGTTCGACCGGGCGACTACGCCTACCGTCGATCTCGTGATAGGCGAACGAATTCACCCGGAAGACATTCCCGCCTACCGACAGGTCGTCGAGCGCGCAGCGCACGGGCGGCAGGACTATATTCATGAATTTCGATTACGAATGCCAGATGGCCGGGTCAAACATCTCCACGTCGTCGCCCATGCCATCCGAACTGAAACGGACGACGTCGACTTCGTTGGAGCGGTGAAGGACGTCACCGAGCAGAAGTGGGCGCAGGCCGAACGCGAGCGGCTCGAGCAGCGGCTGCGCCAGGCGGCGAAGATGGAAGCGGTCGGGCGGCTCGCCGGCGGCATCGCACACGACTTCAACAACATCCTCGGCGCGATCCTCGGTTACGCCGAGCTCGCACAGAACAACCTGGCCGAAGGCGGCGCCGTCCGCCGGCAGATCGATCAGGTGATGCAAGCAGGCGCGCGTGGGAAGGGACTTGTCGACCGCATCCTCGCTTTCAGCCGCAGCGGGTTGGTCGAGCGCGTGCAGGTGCAGGTGCAGTCGGTCGTGGAAGAGACGCTCGAGATGCTCGCAGCATCACTGCCTGCTGACGTCGATCTCGAGAGGAGACTCGACGCGCCCGACATGGCGGTTGTGGGCGACCCGACCCAGTTCCACCAAGTCGTCATGAATCTCTGCACGAATGCGGTGCACGCAATGGAGCGGGGCGGCGTGCTCACGGTCTTGCTTGAGCGTGTAGCGGTCGCCGAGCGCCGCTTACTCTCGCACGGCACGCTGTGCACCGGTAGATATGCGCGGCTCTCGATCAGCGATACCGGCAGCGGCATCCCACCCGCGGTGCTCGAGCGTATGTTCGATCCGTTCTTCACCACCAAGCGGGTCGGCGATGGCACGGGCCTCGGCCTTGCGCTGGTGCACGGCATCGTCGCCGACTTCGGCGGTGTAATTGACGTGGCGACGCAGGTAGGCATGGGAACCAACTTCACGATCTGGCTGCCTGCCGCCGGCCGAATGCCAAGGCTCCTGGCAGAGCCGGCGGCCGATCTGCCGCGAGGCAACGGCGAGACCGTAATGATCGTAGACGACGAGCGAGTGTTGGTTGCGCTCGCGGAAGAGACGCTTTCCGAGCTTGGCTACGAGCCGGTGGGGTATGACTCGAGCGTCGCCGCCTTGGAGGCGTTTCGCGTGGAACCGAAGCGCTTCGATCTCGTGCTGACCGACGAGACGATGCCCGACCTCACGGGGACTGAGCTTGCGCGTGGGAGATCCGACAGTTGCGACCAGATATTTCAATCATACTCATGAGCAGATACAGCAGCGCGCAACTGAACGAACACGCGCAGGCCGTGGGGATCATCGACGTGCTCCGCAAACCGCTTATCCGCCGCGATATTGCCGAGCCGATCGCGCGTGCGCTGCAGGCGCGCAACCAGGATGTTTGAACCGGCCACGGACGTGTTTCAATTGTAGCGGTTGGCGTTCTGAGGCGTAACCGACCGGCAACCGGCGGGATGAAAGATAACGCCTTACCGCACATCCTCGAACCGCGAGGTTATAATCATGGCTGATATCCAGCGTTACGAGATTCTCATCCTTGGCAGCGGCGAGGCGGGAAAATATCTCGCCTGGACATTTGCCAAGGCCGGGCGCCGCGTTGCTCTCGTCGAGCGCGGCCTGATAGGTGGCTCGTGTCCGAATATCGCCTGCCTGCCGAGCAAGAACATCATTCACAGTGCACGGGTTGCCGCACTGTTGCGCCGCGGCCGGGAGTTTGGCATCGGCACCGGCGAAACACATGTGGACATGAAAGGCGTGCGTCAGCGCAAGCGAGCGATGGTCGATGGCTTGATTGCCACGCACCGCGAGCGATACGAGGCCAGCGGGGCCGAGCTGATCCTCGGCGAGGGACGCTTCGTTGCACCAAAGACCCTCGAGGTCACGTTGCGGGATGGCGGTGTCAGGGTTTTCGCTGGCGAGCGGCTCGTTATCGATGTTGGGACGCGCGCGGCAACTCCGGAGGTGCCGGGTCTCGCCCAGTGCAAGCCCCTTACTCACGTTGAAGCCCTGGAACTGGATCATGTCCCCGAACATCTGCTCGTGCTCGGCGGTGGCTATGTCGGGCTGGAGTTTGCACAGGCCATGCGCCGGCTCGGCAGTCGCGTTACCGTCGTGGAACAGGCGCCGCAACTTGCCGCCCGCGAGGACAACGACGTGAGCCAGGCGTTGCAACAACTATTCGAGGACGAAGGCATCGAAGTAGTTCTCGAAGCACAGGTCTTGCGCGTGGAGGGCCGCTCCGGCGAGCGGATCCGCGTGGGCGTGCGCACCGCGGGCGGTGCGCGGGCTATCGATGCCAGTGACATTCTGGTGGCAACCGGCCGTGAGCCGAATACTCGTGGGATCGGACTCGACACAGCTGGCGTCGAACTCGATGCGCGTAGCTACATTCGCGTCAACGAACGGCTCGAGACTACTGCGGACGGCGTATGGGCGGTGGGCGATTGCGCTGGGAGCCCCCAGTTCACACACGTTGGCTTCGACGACTTTCGGATCGTGCGGGACAACTGGAACGGCGGCAATCGAAGTACGCGCGACCGTCTGGTCCCTTACTGTGTGTTCATTGACCCGGAGCTCGGGCGGGTCGGGCTGAATGAAACGCAGGCGCGGCAGGCCGGCATTGATTATCGCATTGCCAGGATTCCCATGGCATCGGTCCTGCGGACGCGAACGATCTCCGAGCCGCGCGGTTTCCTCAAGGCGTTGATCGACGCGCATAGCGATCGCATCCTGGGCTTCACAGCATTCGGTGCGGAGGCGGGCGAGCTGATTGCCGTCGTGCAGACCGCGATGCTGACAGGCGCGCCCTACACTGTATTGCGTGATGCAATCCTGACTCATCCGACCATTGCAGAAGGCCTTACCGTGCTATTTCATGCAGAGCCGCAGCCAGCACCGGCTACATTGTCCCCGTAGTCGCACGCAGGCCGGCAGAGTAGGAGCCGGGATGATCCTGCCGATCAGCGGTCGCGCAACGATGTCTGCGTTGGAGCCATGACCGTGAGCACGTCCCGCTTCCGAAACAACACGCGACCGCTGGGCGTGCGGTGGGGGGAAAGAATGGCCTTGATCAGGCTGAACATCAAATCCGAACGAGACAGTCGGGTCCCACCGGAATTGACGCGGTCGAAAATGTCGAGGATCTCGTTGATCGACTTCGCTTGCTCGGCCTTGATCACGTCCTCATCGATCACAGTGATGGGCACGAGGTCTCGGACGAACACGCGCCGTAGCAGGCGAATGTTTCGGCGCGCCAGGGTGGCTTCATCTCCGTCTACCGGCACCGCCTTAAGTACTGCGTCAATTTCGTCGTCTTCGTGGCGATCAGCCC
>JAXDQF010000313.1:0-63251 GCA_034668025.1 Gammaproteobacteria bacterium
ACACGCTGACGGCATGGCAGTAATCGCAAGCGCCCGGTTTGGGATCCACGGCGGCGCGACCCGCAAGAAAGGAATCGGCGAGGCGCTCTATGCACGCCATCCATTCGCGCCTACGCAGTTGCCAGGGGTCACCCGAACCACCTCCAACCGGACCTTCGACACCCCTCACCTTCGGTAGCAGTTGACCGGAGTTAGCGATTCCGTCGAAGCGCACTTCGCGAGCAGTGACGTTAACCGTCGCCATCGCGACGACGTCATCACCGACCGCTGCGAGGTACGCGAGTAGTTGGGGGTGCGATGGTCTCTCACCGTACCAATCCGCGGTCTTTCGACGTCCACTTTTGTAGTCGAGAATTGCTTGGCCGCCGCTCTCGAGTACGTCAAGGCGGTCGATACGCACGTTCATCTGCGCACCGGAGACCGTTAACGTTTTTTCGAATTCGGTCTGCTGCACTCGGAATGGATCGCGGCTGCGTTCCAACACGCACAGTGTTTTGATGAGGCGAACAGTGCGACGGCATTCACGTGCAAACAACGGCGATCGAACATCGTCAGTGACCTGCCCCAGGATCGCATCAGCGGCTTCGGCGACGCTTCGCTCGATGAGGTCATCGAGCGTTGGCTCGGAGTGCTCCATCAGCGTCGCAGAGTCGCGTAGCTGCCGCCACAATACTTGGAGCGCCGCGTGTAACAGCTGTCCACGTACATCGGGTGCAACGCCGGGTTCGGCCACGCCAAGCTCGGTGCTACCGAGTCGGAGTTCGGCGTATGCGCGGAAGCCGCACAAGTTTTGAAGCTCGAGGCTGCGAGTGCCAGCGGGCAGTGTTTGGCCGGCGGGCCACGGGACCCCCACCACGTCGTCGAGGTACTCGAGCATGTTGGGGCGGTGGATTCGTTGGGGGAGCCAGGAGGGTCCCGGGGGCCCGCTGGGCGTCGGCAACGGAAGAAATAGATCGGCCTGTACCGGCCGCGGGGCATTAGCCACCGACTTGGATGTCGGACCCGAGACCGGGGCTCGCATTGGCCCCGCGTGAGGGGCGGCCCCGGTGTCAGTGTCCAGCCACTGCGCCAGCAAAGGGCTTGGCAACAACTCGAGATCTTCCACCCGCGCTGGTGCACTCAACACCAACGTATCGGTGGCGGCACGCCAGGACGTGAGCAGTCCGCGAGCCTCGGCGAGACGGCCGGTTGCACTGGACGCGGGAATTCCCGCCGCTACCTGTGCTGGCAACGGAAGGAATGGATCTGGTTGCACCGGCTGCGGAAACGCTTCGCCGTGAAGGCCAGCGACCCAGATCCCGTCGTACAGCACGACGGGGTCCGCAAGCGCGGCCGATATGGTCACCACGGCATCGTCATCGGCAGGACGAAATGCCGTCCGCGACGCTAGCTCGGTGAACCAATGGATCGCGTCACTACGCGACATGGCGCCCGCCGACGATGCCAGCTGTCCGAACTCGTCGAGCAACTCGTGGAGCCGCACAACCGTCTGCTGCTCACTGCTATCCCGTACCCGCTCACCCGGCCAGTGAACCGCATCGAGAACAGCGCGAAATCTCTCCGACCACTCGCGCGGAGAAACAACGCCATCACCCAAAGCCTGTATTGCAGCGGCGATCTGTCGACCCAACTCTTGCGCACCTTCCGAAACCGGCGCGGGAGCCGCATTCAACAGTGTGTCCCATTCGCGTCCATTGACGCTCATCTGACCACTTTCGCGCAGCCACAAGTCCATGCGCGCACGCATGCCGACGGGAGGTGCATCCCAGTACGGCGCTCTCAGCCACTCGCTGACCTCTTCGAACTCTCCACTCGATCCGCCGAGCCACCTCAGCGTTGATAGCGCGTGCGCGACCACAGGAACATCCGCAAGCGGAGCCCCACCCTCAATAACAACCAGGTTTTCGCCGTGGGACTCGGTACCGCTGGGCGACAGCCATTCCTGCGGATCAACGGCCTGCCGGATCAGCGTCGCCAGTCTCTCTCGGGCTCCAGGACTTCCGGGCAGAATGACCAACAGTCGCGTATCTGCTTTGGCGACAATCTGGCGCTTGCACCAATCAGCAATGAGCTCCAGTTCGTCCAAATCATCCGTAGCCACCACGACGGTCGGAGGAGCTGACTGAGCCTTCACAGACCGATGTGCCCCGCCTATTTTTTCGAGTCGCGGAGGTAGTTTCAAGAACCCGGCGTACTTGATCTCACGCGCACCACTCAAATCTGGAAGCTGCGAAATGAGCGACTGAATGTTCGCAGCGCCCAAGTCTCGATAGCGATCGTCCACCGCCTGCTGGGTCTCGTGCAGCAGCTCCGCCTCGGCACCAGCCAAGCCAGGCAAGCTCGACACGTCGATTCCGTACTCAACTGCGAGAGCGCTGGCACGTCGCAGCGACTCCGCAAGAGCGCCACGATTCAGAAGTTCGATGTCTCGGGTGGCTTCAGCAGCGCACTGGCGCCACAGCAGCCAATCCTCCGCGGGCGAAAGCACTCGCGGAAGAGCGGACCCCGACGCAGACGCAAGCTGCTCAATTTCGCGGATCAACCACGCATCAACCGGAAGAATGTCGGGCGTGGACCAGACACGCGCGCCCTTCTCCAGCTGCGCCGCAGCGAACGCAAGACGCGCAGCGTGTGCGCGCTGCCTCGACGGCACAACCACTGTGCCGCCCGCAAGGATGATCTCAAGTAGGTCGCTGGGAAGCCTAATCAAAACAGGATATTAGCTTCTGTTTTGAACAAATTACTTGAAGCGCGTACCTGCTTCAACCACGTTGCTCTTTCCTTGGCTGGCGGGTGCATTGGCGTAAGAAGTCAGCAGCTCGTCGATCCGTCCGAAGACATCACGAAGCATAGCCGAATCCGGGAGATTGGTGACCCGGAAGTGAGTCCGATAAGGGACGTTGAAACTCACTCCGGGCGCAATCAACACATGCTTCTGCTCGAGCAGATCCAGCGCGAACTTCTGATCGTCAAAATCAGGCAGCTCCTGCGTATCCACGCCGATGAATCCATACATTGCTCCGGCGGGCGGCAGCAACTTCAGGAAACGACTGTTCTGTACCGCATTGAGAATAGCCTTCCGCGATTCGTACAACCGGCCGCCCGGCAACACCAGCTCCCGAATACTTTGGTGACCGCCCAGGGCTGTTTGGACTGCCCATTGCGCAGGGACGTTGCTGCATAGGCGAAGCGAGCTGAGAAGCTCTAGACCGGTGAGATACTCGGACGCCGCATGCACACGCCCCGAGAACACTGCCCAGCCCACGCGGTAGCCGCAGGCGCGGTAGATCTTCGACAATCCCGACATCGTCGCGCACAGCGTGTCGCGAACGATCGTGGCCATCGGTACAAACTCAGCGCCGTCATAGAGCATCTGGTCGTAAATTTCGTCGGCGAATACAACCAGGCCGTTTCGCTCCGCCAACCGCGCGAGCGACTCGAGAACGGAGCGTGAATACACGGCGCCCGTCGGATTGTTGGGATTGATCACAACAATTGCGCGTGTGCGGGGCGTAACGAGCGCCGCAACCTCTTCCGGATCTGGAACGAAACCATTCTCAGGCCGGCACGGGTAATGAATCGCGCGCCCGCCGTTCAACGTGACAGCAGCGGTCCACAACGGATAGTCCGGGCTCGGAACCAACACCTCGTCGCCCTCATTGATGAGCGCACGCAAGACCAGGTCGATCAGCTCACTGACGCCGTTGCCGATGAAAACCTCTTCCGCCGTCACACCCGTGACTCCGCGGCCCTGCTGCTGCATGACCACTGCTTCACGCGCGGGGAAGATTCCCTTCTGGTGGCAGTATCCTTCGGCGTCCGACAGGTTCTCGATCATGGCCAAACGCATGGTCTCGGGCGTGCGAAATCCGAAAGCGCCGGGATTGCCAATATTCAGCGAAATGATCTCGTACCCCATCCGCTGCATTTCGTGGGCTCGTCGGGCGAGTCCCCCGCGAATCTCATATCGGACGTGGCGAAGGCTTTCGCTGGGACGGACGATTACTTCGGATTTCATGGCACTTCGTTTCGTCAAAAGAAGGAGTGGTGTGGGGGAAGGATACCGCACCGGCCCGGCGGGCGCCGAGGCGGGGCTCACGGCTGGAGAAGCGATTCGCGCCATCGGTGGCACGCCACCCATCGCGAAGCATCATCTGGGGCCTCCCAAGCCGGGATACGCTCGGCGCAGACGGCTAAGGCGTGAGGGCAGCGCGTGCGGTACACGCAACCGCTGGGCGGCGACAACGGTGACGGTGGTTCGCCTAGCAGAGCGCGTGCGAGTCGCGCGGGCTGTACATCGGGGTCCGGAATCGGCGCGGACGCCAGCAATTCCCGGGTATATGGATGCAGCGGGCGGTCATAGATCGATACGGCCGGTGCAAGCTCCATCATGCGCCCCAGATATAACACCAGGATGCGGTCGCACAACTGCCTGACGACAGCAAGGTTGTGGCTGATGAACAAGATGGCCAGGCCCGTCTCGCGCTTGAGCTCCGCGAGCAGGCTTACGATCTGCTCCTGTACGGTGACGTCGAGTGCGCTGACGGGTTCGTCGCAAATCAACATTTGAGGCCTCATCACCATCGCGCGTGCGATACCAACTCTTTGGCATTGTCCGCCGCTCAGCTCGTGCGGATAGCGAGTTGCTAACGCGGGGTCCAGCCGCACGAGCTCCAACGCTTGTAAAACAACGGAGTCTCTGGCGGCGCGATGGAGGTCGGGGCGATGCACTTGCAGAGGCTCCGCGACAATCTCAGCCGCGGTCATGCGAGGGTCGAGACTGGCCAACGGATCCTGGAAGATCACTTGGATATCGCGGCGTAGCGGCCTGATTGCACTCTGAGTCAAAGCGTCGACCTGGCGGCCGAGCCACACCACCCTTCCCGACTGGGTGCGGATGAGTTGGAGCGCGGCGCGGGCCAGTGTCGATTTGCCGGAGCCCGACTCGCCCACCACGCCCAAGGCTTCGCCAGCCGCCAATTCGAGGCTGACACCGTCAACGGCGCGCAAAATCTTCTGAGGGCCAAATCGGCTAGTGCGGACCTTGAACTGCACGCGGACGTCGTTCAACACGAGCGCGGGGGAGGAAATGGCAGGCGTCGTCGCGCGGGCGCCGGGTACCGCAGCGGCACCTTCCAGAGAAGGAATGGCCGCCAACAACGCCTTCGTATAGGCATGCTTAGGTGCCTTAAACACAGCATCAACCGTATCAACCTCAACAAGCACCCCACCCCGCATGACGGCCACGCGATCGGCGACGCCGGCGACGGCGCCCATATCATGAGTGATGAGGACCATCGACATTCCCCGCGACCGTTTCAACTCCGCGAGTAACGCCAGAATTTGCGCCTGGATGGTTACATCCAGGGCGGTGGTGGGCTCATCCGCGATCAGCAACACCGGATCACAAGAAAGCGCAATCGCAATCATGACCCGCTGGCGCATGCCTCCCGACAACTCGTGGGGATATTGGCGCATGCGCCGGGCGGCATCGGTCACGTGAACTCGATTCAACAGGGTCAGTGCACGACCCCGCGCGTCCTCGGAGGAGACACCCATATGGTGGATGATAGGCTCCGCGATCTGATCGCCGACCCGCAGATGAGGCGTGAGCGAGGTCATGGGATCCTGAAACACCATCCCAATCCGGGCGCCACGAATCTGGTCCAACTCGGGCTGTCGCAGGCTCAGGAGGTCGACAGATCCGAAGTGTGCCTTGCCAGTTGCCCGGCCGTTCGGTGCCAGCAGACCGAGGGCCGCGAGAAAGGCTTGGCTTTTCCCCGCGCCGGATTCGCCGACGACGCCGAGGCATTCGCCAGGCGCCACCGCCAACGACAGATCGCGGACCGCGCGGACATCGCCGTCCGGCGAGGCAAACGTAACATTGAGGTCCGTGAGCGAAAGCACGTCACCCACTCAACGCACCAATACCGTCACCGCTCACGAGGATCCAACGCATCGCTCAAAGCATCACCCATCAGGTTGAAACACAGCAGCAGCACAACCAAAAACCCAGCCGGCACCAACAGCATCCAAGGAGCGGACTGCATCTCCTGCGCGCCGTCATTAATGAGACTGCCCAGGCTCGCCAACGGCTCCTGCACACCGAGGCCGAGGAAGCTCAGAAAGCTTTCGAACAGGATCATCTGCGGAATCGTCAACGTCGCGTAGACAACGATGGGTCCGATGAGGTTGGGAATGATGTGCCGTAAAAGAATGGCAGGCGTACTGAGTCCGGTCGCTCGCGCGGCCTCGACGAATTCGCGCCGCGAGAGCACGAGCGTCTGCCCCCTTACAATGCGCGCAGTCGTGAGCCACCCCACTGCCCCGATCGCGCAGAACAACACCGGTAGGCTGCCACGTTCAAATACCGTCGTCAGAATGATCACGATGAAAAGGTACGGCAGCGAGTACAGGACATCGACGAAACGCATCATCAGCTCGTCGGTGCGCCCGCCGACATAGCCAGCCACCGCGCCCCATGTAACACCGATCGCGAGGCTAATAGCGGTGGAGACTAAGCTGATAACCAGCGAGATGCGGATTCCATTCAATGTCCGCACGAACAAATCGCGACCCAACCTGTCTGTCCCGAGCCAATGAGAGCCAGAGCCAAATGGCCCAACAGCGAGGTGTTGCCAATCGAGAGTGTCATACGCGTAGGGACTGACGAGCGGCCCAAGGACGGCGAGCACGGCGATCAAACCGGTAACACAACCGGCAATCATCGCCACCCGGTTGCGCCGGATCCGGGCCGCCGCAGCACTCCACAAGCTGCCGGAGCGACGAAAGTCTGACATCACAATCGGCTGCGCCGCCCGCTCATTCATGCCGCACGCGTGGATCGAGCCATCCATACACGAGGTCAGCAATCAAATTAAGAAGGAGTACTAACGTACCGTAGACAATCACCATTCCCATGACTAGCGTGTAGTCGCGGTTGATCGCGCCTTGTACGAGATAGCGTCCGGTGCCAGGCAGGCCAAACACTGTCTCAACGACCAAGGAGCCCGTGACAACAAACGCGGTAGCAGGCCCGATGTAGCTGACAACAGGTAGCAACGCGGGTCGAAGCGCGTGGCCCCATAGAATTCGCCAGCCACCCACACCACGCGCACGCGCGGTGCGTATGAAATTCGCTCGAAACACATCAAGAAGGCTCGAGCGTGTGAGACGTGTGACGTATGCAATCACCGGCAGCGCCAGGGTGAGCGCGGGAAGAACAAAATAACGTGGCGCGCCGCCATCCCAACCTGCAACGGGCAACCATTGCAGATACACTCCGAAGATAAGAGCAAGCAGCGGTCCGACTACAAACCCGGGCAGCGCAATCCCCAACACAACGAAACTCGTGATTCCGACATCGACTGAAGTCTGCCGCCACACGGCAGCGGCCACACCCAGGGCAATTCCCAGCGTCAGCGCCAGCACGATTGCAGTGAGTCCCAGGGCGCCGCTCACGGGAAGACCCTGGGCAATCAGCTCGGTGACACTGAAATCACGTTGCTTGAAGGACGGACCGAAGTCGCCATGCGCCAACGCACGCAAATATCTGCCGTACTGAACGACCATCGGCTGATCCAGCCCGTATGCCCTGTCGAGATTCGCACGCACCTCGCGTGACAGCGTCTGCTCCTGGTCAAAAGGTCCACCCGGCGCCAGTCGCACGATGAAAAAGGATGCCGTAATGATGACCAGGAGTGTCGGAATGAGTCCGGCAATCCGCCGGACGGCGTAGCGAAGCATCAGGAATGCCCCTCACGCATACAAAAACATATGTTTTCGCCACCAAGCCGTTGCGCTGCGGCATAAACAGTTTCTAAACTCCGCAACTCGTCTGATTTCATATACCACTACAAGACTGATCCATGGAATCGACCCGACCAATAAGAGCACTCGTCCGCGGCCTCGATGCGTTGACCACACTCAATCAGCGTAACGGCGCCACTGTTTCCGAAATCGCCCAACAAATCAGGTTGCCGCGTACGACAACGTATCGCATCCTCGAAACACTCACGCACGCGGGTTATGTATACCGCGATCCTGCCGACGACCGGTATCGGCTAACAATCATGGTCCATCGGCTCGCCGACGGATTCGATGACGATGCCTGGGTCACGCAGATCGCGCGTCCCTGCATCGATGAGCTCGGCAAGGAAGTGATGTGGCCCGTGGCCTTCGCTTCATTGTCGGGGACACAGATGCTCGTTCGCGAAACGACCGATCATCGCAGTCCCCTAGCCATCGAACGCTTCTCTCCCGGGTTGCGCCTGCCGTTGCTCACGACTGCAGCGGGCCGCGTGCATCTCGCATTCTCCTCAGCCGAACAACGTGAATCTCTACTGGAGATTCTGCGCCGGTCCACGAACGAAGTGGACAAGTTGGCTCACAACCGTCCCGAGCTCGACAAGATCCTCGACGACACGCGTGAGAAAGGCTACGCGAGTGCGGTCCACACCAGGCGGGTCTCCGACGAGATCAGCATGGCGGTACCCATTGTGGTTGAAGACCAGGTCCTGGCCACTGTGGTGGTGAGGTTTGCGGAGACGGCGGTGCCCCTCAAGATTGCGGCGGAGCGGTTCGTTCCGAAGCTGCGCGATGCGGCCCACCGGATCAAGCAGACCTTCATTGAGCAGCAACTGAACCCGCCGCATCAGCGCGCGCACAGCGCCCCGGCGCGCTGAACCCCTCTGGAGCCCGCTCCTGCAGGCTCCAGCCCCCCTGGAGGGGCCTTCTCCGCCCCTCCAGGGCGCGCCGCCCGCTATACTGGCAGACGGCGCCCCGAACCCTAAATTCTGCGGGGAAGCCTCACTGGAGAGTCCTGAATGAAGAGAATCCTGGTCGGTATCAAGCGCGTTGTGGACTACAACGTGCGCATCCGCGTGAAGCCGGACGGCACTGGTGTCGTCACGGACGGGGTGAAGATGAGCATCAACCCGTTTGACGAGATTGCGCTGGAAGAAGCGCTTCGGATCAAGGAGCGTGGGGGTGCCGAGGAAGTCGTCATTGCGACGATCGGGCCTGCGGATTGCCAGCAACAGCTGCGTACTGCACTCGCCATGGGCGCTGACCGCGCTCTTCACGTCCAAGCCGATGGAGTGATTGAGCCGCTGGTGGCCGCGCGTGCCCTGCTCAAGCTCATTGAGAAGGAACAACCCTTCCTGGTCATCGTGGGCAAGCAGGCCATCGACGACGACAACAGCCAAACCGGCCCCATGCTCGCCGCGTTGTGGAACCGGCCTCAGGTTACATTTGCTTCCAAAGTCGAGTTGACGGACGGCAAGGCCCGCGTCACTCGCGAGGTCGATGCCGGGTTGGAGACGCTCGACGTCGACCTGCCTGCGCTGGTGACGACGGATCTGCGTCTGAACGAGCCGCGATATGTGAAGTTGCCGGACATCATGAAGGCCAAGAAGAAGCCTTTGGAAACCATCGCTTTGAACACCCTGGGTGTAGAGACGAAGCAGCAGCTGAAACTCGTGAAATTTGAACCCCCGGCGCAGCGTCAGAAAGGCGTCCGCGTAAAAGACGCCGCGGAGTTGGTCGAAGCATTGAAGAAGAAGGGGTTGCTCTAATGTCCGCCAAGATTCTCATCGTTGCCGAGCATGATGGCGCGAAGCTCAATCCCAGCACGGCAAAGTCAGTGACGTGCGCCCGTGGAATTCAGGGTGCCGAAATCGTCGTTGCGGTATTCGCGGCAAAACCCGATGCAGTGGCGGCTCAAGCCGCGCAGCTGACGGGCGTCACGCGAGTACTCACCGTTGAGAACGCTGCGAACGAGCATGCGCTCGCAGCCGTGCTCGCTCCGCAAGTCGTGGCTCTCGCGAAGGACGCATCTCACGTGTTCGCCGCGTCGACTACCTTCGGTAAGGACCTGATGCCGCGTGTGGCCGCCCTACTCGGAACTGCGCAAATCAGTGACATCATGGCTGTTGAAAGCGCCAACCGATTTCGCCGCCCGATCTATGCAGGCAACGCCATTGTGACCGTCGAAACGGATCCCGCCGCGAAGATTGTGGGAACCGTCCGCAGCGCCTCTTTCGAAGCTGCGCCCACGGGAGGCTCAGCGCCCATTGAAAAGGCGACGGTCAATGTCGAGCTCCCGACCCATACGCGGTTCATTTCTGTGTCGGCAGCCAAGAACGACCGTCCAGACTTGCAGACGGCGTCCCGCGTCGTGTCCGGAGGACGTGCGTTGGGCAGCGCCGATGGGTTCAAGATCCTGTATTCCCTCGCTGACAAGATCGGCGCCGCCGTCGGTGCTTCGCGCGCAGCGGTGGACGCAGGCTATGCACCCAATGAACTGCAGGTGGGTCAGACCGGCAAGATCATTGCCCCCGAGTTGTACATGGCTATCGGTATCTCCGGTGCCATTCAGCATCTGACCGGCATCAAGGACGCGCGCACGATTGTGGCTATCAACAAGGATGGCGAGGCACCGATCTTCGAAGTAGCCGATATCGGGCTGGTGGGGGACCTCTTCCAAATCGTCCCCGAGCTCGAAAAGCTCATCGGCTAGCGAGACGCCTAACGCTCATTGGCTAAGGGGTCCGCGCGCCGCAGGCGCAACCCACCAACGCAGCCGCCCAAAACGACGCTTTTGGGCGGCGGAATAGGACCCCGGCTCCGCGCGAATTTTTTCGCGCCAATTTACGATCGCGCCAATAATCACAGGTGCTCGGGAGCGACCCTCACGAGCACCTTTCCGAAGGCCTCGCCCCGCATGAGGCGACAGAATGCCTCGGGGGCACCGGCAAGTCCGTCTGTGATGTCCTCGCGGTAGTGAAACAGACCCGTGCGGATCCAACTTCCAACTACCTTTTCCAGCTCTGGAAGACGGTGCAGGTGATCCTGTACCACGATGCCGCGCAGAGTTGCGCGTGAGGTCAATACTGTTGCGAGCGATGGACCCGGGGGCGGCGTGTCCATGTTGTAGGCCTCGCTCATCCCACAAAGAATGACGCGGGCATGCGGTGCGAGAAATTGCAGCACGCCCGCCAGAACTTCACCCCCCACGTTATCGAAGTAAACATCCACCCCGTCGGGGCAAGCGTTACGAACTTGTGCGTCGAGGTCTCCGGCGCGATCGTTGATGCAGGCCGCGAAACCGAGCTCATTGACGGCGTACGTACATTTCTCCGGCGAGCCGGCAATTCCGACCGCACGCGCCCCAACGATCCGCGCCGCCTGGCCGGCTGTGCATCCGACCGGCCCGGTGGCATCCGAGACCAGAACTGTTTGGCCCGGCCGCGGCTCACCCAGGTAGATCAATCCGGTGTAGCCGGCCAACCCCGGCAAACCCAGTACACCCAACGCTGCCGAAACTGACGCCCTGTCAGGGTCGAGGCGGCGCACGCCCTGCCCGCTCGACAACGCGAACTGCTGCCATCCGTTACGGACAACAACATACTCGCCCGGCCGATAGTCCGGATGCCGCGACTCCAGAACTTGGGCAACCGTCTCGCCACCCATCACGTCCCCGGGGTTCAGCCGCACCGACGCGTGGGCGTTGCCGCGCATCGCTGCCCGATAGAGAGGATCGAGCGACAGGTAAAGCGTTCGCGAAAGAAACTGACCGGGTCCCGGAGTCGGGACCGCGGTCGTATCCGCACCAAAATTCTCCGGCGAAGGCGTTCCTGCCGGCCGGAGCGTGAAGAGAATGCGGTGGTTGCGGTCGCCGGCGTCGTGCATGACTGGATTGCGCCGCAGTTCAGGAGCCACACAGGCTCCTGGTTACAGCTGGCTGAGAACGTGCTCCGCAGAGGACACCTTGAACTGTCCCTTCTCCTCGATATCAACCTGCTTGGCCACACCGTCCTGCACGATGATGGCAAAACGCTGGCCACGGGTGCCCATGCCAAACCCGGTCCCATCGAGCTCGAGTCCGAGCGCCTTGGCGTAATCGCCGTTGCCGTCTGCCAGCATCAGGATCTTGTCACCGACGTTGGATGATTTACCCCAGGCGTTCATCACGAACACGTCGTTCACTGCCATGCAGGCGATGGTATCCACACCCTTGGCCTGAAGCTGATCAGCCAGCTGCACGAAACCCGGAAGATGCTTCGCATCGCACGTGGGGGTGAACGCGCCGGGAACGGAGAACAGCACGACCTTCTTGCCCTTGAACAGGTCGTCCGTAGTGACATCCTTAGGTCCGTCTTTGGTCATTGTCTTGAGCTTACCCGCGGGCATGCGGTCGCCGGCTTTGATCGCCATGTCGGAATCTCCTTCCAGATGAACGGTTGAAAGCAGGAAGGCCGGAAGATTACTCCTCCGGCCTCCCGTACGTGAATGCCCCTACAGCCCCCGCGAGGGCCGGAGGGTCAGCCGATCACGCCTGCTTGGCGTGCAAGCTCCACAGCTCGGCCAGGCGTTCCAGGTTCGCGTCACCCTTGACCGCCTTGAAAGACTTCACAGCCTCGTCCTTCTTGCCACTCTTCAGCTGCGCGATACCCAGGAGCAGGCGCGCCTCGGCATCGTTCCGAACGCCACCCTTGGTGACGCCCTTATTGAGCTGATCGAGGGCCTTGTCGTACTGCTGGTAGCCGAGGTACGCGAGTCCCACGCCGACGTTCTTGTCGCCCGTGGCACTGGCATCGGCATCCTTCTCAACCTTCGGCAACGAAGCCTGGTCGGTCTGCGCGGCCTTCTTGGCCGACTCCAGCAACCGGGTGTTCTTGTCCTTCGTGCGCGGATCGGCGAACACACCCTTCTGCAGGCCCTTCTCGAGAATGCGCTGTGCCTCACCAGGATTACCCTGCTCGATAGCCAGCTGGGCCATCTCAGTGTAGTCAGACGGGTCCTTCAGCACATCCAGCTCGGACATCAACCGATAGACCTGCAGTGTGTTCTTGTCGCCCAGATTCGCGACACTGCGCACTGAGTACAGCAGGTTCTGCCAGTACTCGGGCTTCGGGTGGTACTCGACCAGCCGCTCGAGCTCCTTCGTCGTGCACTCGGTGTCGTTGAGCTTCACGCAGGCGCTGAGTGCGAGCTGCAAAGCCTCGTCCTTGGGCGTCTGACCGTTCTTGATCTGGCTCGAAACCATCTCGTCGTAGAACTTGAGCGTGCCCTTGTAGTCACCCTTCAGGTAGTACGACTGTCCCACGAGGGTCTTCATCTCGTCGTCGGCGAAGCCGCCCTTGATGGCGCGGTTGCCGTATTCGATGGCCTTGTCGTAGTTCTTGAGCTGATAGTTCATCTGTGCCACGGCCTTGATGCGGCCGGGCACTTCCTTCTCATCGAGGAAGCCGTCGTTGATCTCGGCCTCGAAGGCCTTGGAGGCTTCCGGGTAGTTGCTGGTCTTCGCGTAGGCGACACCGGCCAGCTCATTGATGATGTGCTGGTCGTACGGCGTCTTCTTCGGGTTGCCTTCCGCTTCCTTCAACTTGGCGAGCGCTTCGGGATATTTCTTCTGCTGCAGGGCGTCCTGAGCCGCCTTGAGGGCGGGGGCCAGCTCCTTGCTGACTTTCTGCTTGTTCTTGTCGTCAGCCGCCAGCACCGGGTGGCCCGACAGCAGCGCCGAAGCGCCCACAATCGCAACACCCAGCACCAGGGCGCGGTTAAAAATGCTGTTCGCGTTCATCTTGTAGCTTCGCATCCTGGGCCTTTAGTCGTGGAACTCGGAAGTGTTCACAAAGCCGATCTTCCTCATACGGTTGCGTTGGGCCGCGGCCAGCACCTTCGCCACATAGTCGTACTTGGCGCGCCGGTCGGGGCGCAGGTGGATTTCCGGCTGCACGTCCTTCTTGGCTTCCTCGTTGAAGTAGCCTTCCAGCTGATTCAGGCTCTGCACCACCGTGCCGTTCCACACGACCGTGCCGTCGAAATCGATCTCGAGGTCGATGACCTCGGGACGCTGATCCGGCGGCGGCGGGTTGTTGTTCTGGGGCATGTCGAGCTTCACCGCATGCGTCATTACGGGCAGCGATACGATCAGCGTGACGAGCAACACCAACATCACATCGATCAACGGTGTGGTGTTCATTTCGCACATTACGCCGCCGGCCGCGCCGCCAACACTCATTGCCATATCTAGATTACTCCTGCGCGCGGGCTAATTGGGTTGCCGGCCCAAGCCATGGTCGGGTTCCGTCAGGAATCCCACTTTGACCACGCCACCGCGCTGAATTGCGTACAGAACCCGCCCGACAGACTCGAACTTGGCGTCCTTGTCGGCGCGAATGTGGACCTCGGGCTGCGGCTTGATGACGGCCGCCTCCTTGATCTTATTCAGCAGGTCCTGGTTGTTGGGCATCTTGCGATCGTTCCAATAGATGTTGCCATCCTTGTCGACCGCCACCGTGATGTTCTCCGGCTTGGTCTGCGTCGGGATGTTGACCGCCTTGGGCAGGTCAACCTTCACGGTTTTGTTGATGACCGGAATCGTAATGAGGAAGATGATCAGCAACACCAACATGACGTCCACCAGCGGCGTCGTGTTGATACTGTTGAGAACTCCCTGCTCCTCACCGGAGCCGCCGACATTCATTGCCATACTTGCAAGTCCTCAGAAAAGCTTTCCGGCAGCCCGGCCACGGGGGCCGACGGAAAGCGTTGTTGCGCTCGAGTCAGTTACTTGCGGATCGCAGCAGCAGGCGCTGCCGCAGGACGCGCACCACCGGACTCGCTGGCTCCCACGCGGGCGCCACTGACGAGATAGGCATGCAAATCGCTGGCGAAGTTCCGCAGGGCGTCCTGGATCAGCTTGTTGCGGCCCAGCAGCCAGTTGTAGCCCATGACCGCGGGAACGGCGACGAACAGACCGATGGCGGTCATGATCAGCGCCTCACCGACGGGACCGGCCACTTTATCGATGCTCGCCTGGCCGGCGATACCGATGCTCACCAGCGCGTTCAAGATGCCCCAGACGGTGCCGAACAATCCGACGAACGGAGCCGTCGAGCCCACCGTGGCGAGCAGTCCGAGACCGGAGTTGAGCTTGCTGTTCACCTGGTCCACAGCGCGCTGCAGCGACATGGTGATCCATTCGTGCAAGTCGATGCGATCGGTCAGGCGGCCGTCATGATGCGAGGCCGCACGCAGGCCGTCCTCGGCAACCAGGCGGAAGTCGTCGCCTTTCTTGAGGCGCTCGACGCCGTCCTTGATTGAAGGAGCAGTCCAGAACTGCTTCTCGGCAACCCGGGCGGATTGCTTCAGCTTGCGCTGGTCCCAGAGCTTCGTGAGGATCACGTACCAGGAGGCCAGGGACATGATGGCCAGCAGAATGAGCACTGAGCGGGCGATCATGTCGCCTGAGGCCCAAAGCGCCTGGAGGCCATACGGATTGTCGACGGTGGTGGCAGCTTGATTTTCCATAGTTTCCTCGAATCACAAAAAAGCCGGGCTATGCCCGGCATCTATAGTCGTTTTAGTTTCTCAGCTGGAACTTGATGCGGAATCCAAAGCAGCTGGCGATCGGGTTGCCGTCCTCGGTGGCGGGCTTATAACGCCCGCTGGCGGCCTTGGCCAGTTTCATTGCGCCTTCATCGAGCCGCGAGATGCCGGAAGTCGCATCGAGTTTCGGCTCCTCTGTCAGCTTGCCCTTCGTGTCAGTGCACACGTGCACCGTCGCCGTGCCCGATTCCCCGAGGCGCGCCGAAGCCGACGGATAATAATCATCAGTCGACGGGAAGTTCTTACCCGGTCCGCCCGGCACTCGGACGGACTGGTGCGTGGGTGCCGGCGGCGGTGGGGGTGCCAGAACCGGCTTGTTGGTCGTGTCCTGGATTGCCGTTGACTGTGTTTCGACCGGCATGTCGATCTGCACATCCGGCGGCGGGACTTCAACCGGCGGCCGTTCCATCTGGGGAGGCGGCGGCGGCGGCGGCTGATCCTGCTGCTTTACCTCATCGATGACGGCGGTCTGCAGAGGCGGCGCGACCAGCTCGATCGCCCGGCGCGCGAGGCCAGTGGCCAGTGCCCAGGCGATAAAGACATGCAGACCGATAATCGCGAACAGAACGACTGTTCGACGCGTGAAGAATTGAGAGTCGTGTACGTATGCTGCCATGAGTTGATGCGGCGTCGCTGTTACATTCCCAGATAAATCGGATCCAAAAGAGAGCAGCGCAAAGTAGCTGGCTTTGTCGCGCCCTGCAAGGTGTCGGACCCGGCCCCGAGCATGGCGGCCATTCGACCGACGTGCTCATCCATACATGCTGAACGCGCGCGCGCCGCCTTTCGGGCTGACGCACGCTCGATTTTTATATCCCCCTGAGTAGTTCGATGATTGCGACGTGCGCTTGCAGAACGCCGACACGGCACACCGTGCGCGTCAGTAAATGGATGCCCAACTCTAACCTCTGCCCAGTGCACTGACAACTCCGCCTAAGCTCAAGAATTACCACGAGGTGCGGTCACCGCACCCCCGGACGCACTACCTACCAGAAACGCGTATTTCGCGAGGACGCCCGACGTCGTATACGGCTTGCGTGGTTTCCACGCGGCACGCCGCCGCCGCAATTCTGCGACGGATACGTCCGCATGAATCGTGCGCTTCACCGCATCGATAGTCACAGCATCCCCATTGCGCAGCAGCCCGATCGCTCCGCCTACGGCGGCTTCCGGGGAGATGTGTCCAACCACGAAGCCGTGGCTGCCACCCGAAAATCGGCCATCAGTGATGAGTGCCACTTTATCCCCCAGCCCGCGGCCCATGATGGCACCCGTCGGACTCAGCATCTCGCGCATTCCGGGACCACCCTTCGGCCCCTCTTGTCTTATTACTACTACATCCCCGGCTCGCACCCTGCCGTCGAGGATCGCCTCGGTGGCACGCTCTTCACCTTCGAAGACCCGCGCCTTCCCGCTGAACGTCAGGCCTTCCTTGCCGGTGATCTTTGCGACCGCGCCCTCCGGCGCTACGTTCCCGTACAGGATGACGAGGTGGCTATCCTTCTTCAATGGATCGGAGAGCGGGCGCACGATGTCTTGTCCAGCAAGATACATGCCTGTCTTGGCGAGATTCTGCGCCAACGTCCGACCCGTGACTGTCAGGCAATCGCCGTGCAGGAGACCCGCGTCGAGCAGCGTTTTCATCAACGGTTGGATGCCGCCGATCGCAATCAACTCCGACATCAGGTAACGCCCGCTCGGTCTGACATCAGCCAGCACCGGCACACGTTTACCGATGCGCGTGAAATCATCCAACGTGAGCTTTACGCGCGCATCGCTGGCAATCGCGAGCAGATGGAGCACGGCGTTGGTTGAGCCGGCCAGCGCGATCACGATGGTGATGGCGTTCTCGAAAGCCTTGCGAGTCAGGATGTCGCTCGGCCGAATTCCTTCGCTGACCAACTGCACGACGGCTTCACCGGCGCGCCGGCTGTCGGCACGCTTGTCCTCACCGACAGCTTCCTGAGCAGAGCTCCCGGGCAGCGAGAGACCGAGTGCCTCGAGAGCCGACGCCATCGTGTTGGCTGTGTACATTCCGCCGCAACTGCCGGGTCCGGGAATCGCCGTGCGCTCCACTTCCTGCAACTGCTCGTCGGAAATCTTCCCGGCCGCGCGCGCACCAACCGCTTCGAACACCGAGACAATGTCCCGTCGTTGTCCACCAGGACGAATTGTGCCCCCGTAGACAAAGACCGCAGGACGGTTGAGGCGCGCGATGGCCATCGCGCATCCAGGCATGTTCTTGTCGCAGCCGCCCAGGGCCACGAAACCATCAAACCCTTCCGCACCGACTACAGTCTCAATGGAATCTGCAATGACTTCACGGGAGACGAGCGAGTAACGCATGCCCGGCGATCCCATGGAGATGCCATCGGACACGGTGATGGTGTTGAACAGGACGCCCTTGCCGCCCGCAGCATCCGCGCCGGCCACAGCCTCGCGCGCAAGCTCGGCGATATGCATGTTGCACGGAGTAATGTTCGCCCACGTGGAAGCAATGCCGATCTGCGGCTTGCTGAAATCCGCATCCTGAAAGCCGACCGCACGCAACATCGCGCGCGCGGGGGCCTGCTTGATTCCATCAACCACGAGGCGCGAGCTCGCCCGTGTATCCACCTGTTTCTTTTTCGATGCCATTACCGTCGCGAAAACTTCCCAGTCCTTAAAGCTTAAAGTATTTCCATCCCCGCTGACCAGCCAAGAGTACTACGGATAGCGGCCGAGTTTGGATTCCGCGCGTGCATTCGCATTATGACCGTCCGTCAACTTCACTTTCAGGGAAGCCCTTAGTTAATTGGCGCGGCACTGGCCGCGCGGAGCCCGGGTTCTTTTCCGCCGGCAAAAAGCGTGGTTTTTGCCGGCTGCGCCTTGCGTCAACATTGGCGCGGCACTGGCCGCGCGGAGCCCGGGTTCTTTTCCGCCGGCAAAAAGCGCGGTTTTTGCGGGGGCGCCCAGCCCGGCTGCGCCTTTGCGTCAACCAACGCGCGCGCGGATGAGCTTGTACAAAGCGCGTATGCATTGAGCTTCCGCGCCCACCGGACGCCCCGGGCGATCCTTCGCATTCCACGCATACAGATCGAGATGCAGCCAGGCAGGAGTTGCCGTTACAAAGCGTTTGAGGAACAGCGCGCCGATGATGGAGCCGGCAAACGGCGCAGCAGAGACATTGCTCAGATCGGCGATCTTACTCGTGAGCTCGTCGTCGTATCCGGCCCACAACGGCAACGGCCATACGGGATCAGCCTCCTCTTCGCCACTGACCCGCAGCGCTGCGAGCAGGCTCTCATCGGTTGAGAATGCGGCGGGCAGCTCGGGACCCAGCGCCACGCGGGCAGCGCCCGTCAGCGTCGCCATGTCGATGAGCAGATCCGGCCGCTCAACATCCGCTTCGGCGAGCGCATCGGCGAGAACCAACCGCCCTTCCGCATCGGTGTTGCCAATCTCGACACTCAGACCCTTGCGGGAGCGCAACACATCGCTCGGGCGGTAAGAATTGCCATCGACGCTGTTCTCGACAGCAGGGATCAGGACGCGCAGTTGCACGGGCGCGTCGAGTTGCATGAGCATTTGCGCCAGTCCCAGTGTGCAGGCGGCGCCCCCCATGTCTTTCTTCATCAGCAGCATGCCCGAGGACGGCTTGATGTCCAGCCCGCCGGTGTCGAAGCACACGCCCTTGCCGACCAGCGTGATCTTTTTGGCGCTGCTGTCGCCCCAGCGAAAGTCGATCAGTCGCGGCGGCCGGGGACTGCCCGCACCGACACCCTGTATCAGGTGAAAGTCCCGCGCCTGCAACTCCTCGCCCATGATGACGCGGCTGCGCGCGCCGAAACGGCTTGCCAGATCGATCGCAGCAGCCGCCAGCTCGGCGGGCCCCATGTCATTGGCAGGTGTGTTGATTAAATCGCGCGCGAGTGAGCTACCTTCGGCGGCGGCTTGCGCATACGCCAGATCCGCGCCGGGCGGCGCAACCAGGACCGCACGCGTCGCGGTCGGTACGACAGAGCGATATCGCGTCATGCGATATGCGCCCATCAGCCAACCCAATACGAAGTGTGTCGCAGCGGCCGGCTGTAGTTCGGTCGCAACGTGGTAGGTCTGCGCTGGCAGCCGATCCGACAACCCCGCGGCATGCCAGATCTTCAACTCTCCAACTGAGCGCAGCGCACCGAGTCCCACGACCGCGCCGCCAACGCTGCCATCGGCATTGGGATAGGCCAGTGCCCGGTGCTTCTCAGCCTGAAAGGCCTGCGCGCGGATCCAGCTCACCACCGGCGGGGGCTGCTTGCTCAACCAGCGCGGCAATTCCGACTCGGTCAGCAACCACAGCGGGAGACTGCCGGCATGCTCCGCCGTCAACAGGATTTCTGCCATGAGGCGGCAGCTTACCAACGTTTGGCCAAAGTTCTCGACGAGCGTTCGGTGCGCAAGCACCGTTTTGCGGCCGCACAGGGCCGTTTGCGTTGACAACGACGCACCGATTGTGATCACATCGGGAGACATATTCTTTTGCTTTTGCACCCGCACAAGTCTCAATGACTCGCTCGACAATCGGCACTCGGCTAGTACTTGTCGGACTTCCGCTCCTCCTTAGGAGCGCAAGGTGCGGGGCACTCGCGCACGCCTGACAAACAACCAGGCACGAGCGAGCACGGAACACCAAAGACCCCGCACCGGCCTATAGAGCCGATGCGGGGTTTTTTTTACGTTTGGCTTATCTGGCCACCGGCCACTTTGGAGAGGGACGATGAAGCTTTATTCGCAGAAAGACGTCGACAAGAAAGCACTCAAGGGTGCGCGCATCGCCGTGCTCGGGTACGGGAGCCAGGGCCGAGCACATGCCCTGAATTTGAGCGACAGCGGATTCGATGTCGTCGTGGGCGTCCGTAAAGGCGGAGTCAGCTGGAAGAAGGCGAAGAAAGACGGCCTCGCCGTTGCCGAGCCGGTTGAAGCCGCCGCCAGCGCCGACCTCGTCGCGATGCTGGTGCCGGACATGGCACAGAAAGGTGTTTATGAGAGTGTCGAAAAGAGCCTGAAGAAAGGCGCGACGCTGCTGTTCGCTCACGGCTTCAACGTGCATTTCAAGCAGATCAAGCCGCGGAAGGACCTGGATGTCGTATTGATTGCCCCCAAGGGCCCAGGCGATCTCGTGCGCCGCCAATACCAGCAGGGCCGCGGCGTTCCGTGTCTGATTGCCGTTGCCCAGGATGCAACCGGCAAGGCCCACGCGAAGGCGCTCTCCTACGCTCACGGCATCGGCGGCACGCGCGGCGGTGTTCTGGACACGACGTTCGGCGAAGAGACCGAGACGGATCTGTTCGGTGAGCAGGCAGTGTTGTGCGGCGGCGCAACCGAGCTCGTGGTGAAGGGCTTTGAGACGCTCGTTGAGGCCGGCTACCAGCCCGAGGTCGCCTACTACGAGTGCATGCACGAACTGAAGCTGATCGTGGACCTGCTCCACGAAGGCGGCCTCACCAAGATGCACGAGTTCATCAGCGAGACCGCTAAATACGGCGACCTGACCCGCGGACCGCGCGTGGTGACTGACCGTACGAAGAAGGAAATGCGCAAGATCCTGAAGGAAGTGCAGACCGGCAAGTTCGCGAAGCAATGGATCGAGGAGAACGCGAGCGGTCGCAAGAGCTATGACAAGCTGCTCAAGCAGGATACGAGCCGCCAGATCGAAAAAGTCGGCGCCGAGCTGCGTGCCCGGATGCCCTGGCTGAACGACCGGCGCGCGTAGCGATGCGTGCATAACACGGAGCGTTGAATCCACAGGAGAAGGCTATGGTTCCCAATCCAGACCGACTTTTGATTTTCGACACCACGCTGCGCGACGGCGAGCAATCGCCCGGCTGCAGCATGACCCAACCTGAAAAGTTGCGCGTCGCACGCTCGCTTGCCGAGCTCGGTGTCGATGTCATCGAGGCGGGATTTCCCGCGGCTTCCCGGGGGGATTGGGAATCGGTCAATGCGGTGGCGCGCGAGGTGGAAGGATCCATCATCTGCGGTCTCGCGCGCTGTAATCGGGAGGATATCGAGCTGGCCGCGAAAGCACTGCGCGCGGCTCCCCAACACCGCATTCACGTTTTTCTCGCGACCAGTGCCATCCATCGCCAATACAAGCTCAACATGGCCGAGGAGGAGATCCTGCGGACCGCCGTAGAGGGCGTGAAGATGGCGCGCGAGCTGTGCGAAGACGTGGAGTTCTCACCGGAGGACGCCTCACGCACCGAGCTGGAGTTCCTGGCCCAGGTCGTCGAAGCCGCCATCGAGGCGGGTGCTGGAACGGTCAACATTCCCGATACCGTCGGGTACACGGTGCCCGACGAGTTCGCGGAACTGTTCCGCTACCTGCGCAAGAACGTCCGCGGCATCGATAAAATCCGCCTTTCAGTGCATTGTCACGATGACCTGGGAATGGCCGTCGCCAACAGCCTCACCGCGGTCGTCGCCGGTGCGCGCCAGATCGAGTGCACCATCAATGGAATCGGCGAGCGCGCCGGCAACTGCTCGCTCGAAGAAGTGGTGATGGCGTTGAAGACCCGCGAGGCGTTCTTCAATGTCCGCACCCGGATTCAGACCACCCGCCTCTACCCCACTTCGCGGCTGGTCTCCAGCATCACCGGCATGCCCATCCCGCGTAACAAGGCGGTCGTGGGTGAAAACGCCTTTGCACACGAAGCCGGCATCCATCAACACGGGATGCTGAAGCATCACTCGACTTACGAAATTCTGCGTCCCGAGGATGTGGGCCTGTCGCGCAGCCACCTCGTACTCGGCAAGCACAGCGGCCGCCATGCATTCCGCGATCGGGTGAAGGAATTGGGCTTTGAGCTCGATGAGCTGGAGTTCAATCGCGTCTTCGAGGAATTCAAGGCGCTCGCGGACAAGAAGAAAGAGCTGTTCGACGGCGATATCGAGGCGCTCGTGCTGCGCGCCGAGGGCTCGGCCAGCGGGCCGTGGACCCTGTTGAATCTGAAGACTGTCGCTGACAGCAGTACACCCGCAGAGGCCGCTGTACGCCTGCAGCACACCGATGGCCGCACGGTCGAGCATACCGCCCAGGGTGACGGCCCGGTGGACGCGGCATTCAAGGCGATCGAAGCCGCCACCAGCATCAGTGTGATGCTACGGAACTTCGAAGTGCGCGGCGTCTCAGAAGGAGAAGACGCACAGGGCGAAGCGGTCATCTACGTGGAATACAACCAGCGCAGCTACCGCGGCTCGAGTGTGAGCACCAACATCATCGAGTCGAGCACGAAGGCGTTCCTTGAAGTGATCAATCGAATAGAGCTGTCCCAGGCCGGAGCGCGCTCGCGGGATGAGCGGACCGGCGCGGCACGTGTCGCGCAGACAGCTGTTTAGGCGAGAGGCCCTGTTCAGGTGAGGAAAGAGATGGCAACGACTCCAGAGACTACCAGTCCACAGACGATGCTCGAGAAGGTCTGGCGACAGCATGAGGTATCTGGTGAGACTGCCGGCACCCCGGCAGTGTTGTACATCGATCTTCACCTGATCCACGAAGTCACTTCTCCCCAGGCGTTTTCGGTTCTTCGTGAGCGCGGACTCCCCGTGCGTAGAGTGGATCTCACGCTCGCCACCATGGATCACTCGACGCCTACGCGCACGGAGCAGATCTTCGGAGGCGCGCCGATCTCCATCGACTCCGCCGCCAAACAGATCCGCGAGCTCGAGATCAACTGTGCGCAATTCGGCGTCGAGCTCCTCGGTCTGCGCCACGCACAGCGGGGCATCGTGCACATCATCGGCCCTGAGCTGGGAATCACCCAGCCGGGCAAGACCGTCGTTTGTGGCGACAGTCATACCAGCACGCACGGCGCTCTCGGTGCCCTCGCGTTCGGAATCGGGACCACCGAAGTGGGCCACGTTCTGGCAACACAGTGTTTGTTGCAGCGTAAGCCACGGACGTTTGCGTTGAACGTTTCGGGTCGCCTGCGGCCCGGCGTCACGGCCAAGGATCTGATCCTCGGCATCATCGGAAAAATCGGCGTTGGCGGCGGCACGGGCCACGTCATCGAGTACCGTGGAGAGACGATTCGCGGGCTCGACATGGACGAGCGCATGACCATCTGCAACATGTCCATTGAGGCCGGTGCCCGGGCCGGCATGATTGCTCCTGACGAGACCACGTACCGGTATCTCGCTGGCCGACCTCGGGCTCCACAAGGTGAGGCTTGGGAGCGTGCGGTCGAACGGTGGCGTCAGCTGCCTACCGATGAGGGCGCGAGTTTCGACAAGCAGGTCGATATCGACGCCTCTTCGCTCGAACCCATGATCACGTACGGCACGAATCCCGGAATGGTCATTCCGATCAGCTCTTCGATTCCCATGCGAGCCAACGACGCTGTATTTGCCAAGTCGCTGGCGTACATGGGGCTCGAGGCGGGCGCGCCCATCAAGGATCAACCCGTCAACGTGGTTTTCCTGGGTAGCTGCACCAACGGGCGTATTTCGGACCTGCGCAGTGCCGCCGGTGTGATGCGGGGACGCAAGGTCGCAAAAGGCGTGCAGATGCTCGTCATTCCCGGCTCGCAGCAGGTCAAGAAAGAAGCCGAGGCCGAAGGACTCGACCGCGTGTTCATCGACGCGGGCGCCGAATGGCGCGAGTCGGGTTGCTCCATGTGCCTGGGGATGAACGGTGATCTCGTGCCGAAGGGCCAGTACTCGGTGAGCACGAGCAATCGCAACTTCGAAGGCCGTCAGGGCATTGGCGCCCGTACGTTGCTTGCGAGTCCACTGACCGCGGCTGCGAGTGCGGTGCGCGGTCGTGTGACAGATCCTCGGGAGCTGATGTCATGAAGGCGGTGCAGACTTTGAGCTCGCGGACGGTTGTACTGCCGTCGAGCAATATTGATACCGATCAGATCATCCCGGCTCGCTTTCTCACGACGACGACTCGCGAAGGTCTCGGACGTTCGTTGTTCGCCGACTGGCGTTACGACGCGCAGGGCACGCCAAAACCCGATTTCATACTCAACCGGCCCGAGGCCGCGGGCTGCCGGATCCTCGTCGCCGGGCGCAATTTTGGCTGCGGCTCATCTCGTGAGCATGCACCCTGGGCCTTGTTGGACTACGGCATCCAGGCCGTCATCAGTACCGAGATTGCGGATATCTTCCGCAGCAACTCGCTGAAGAACGGCTTCCTGCCGGTCGTGGTCGATCAGGCCACCAGCGACTGGCTGCTGGCGAATCCGGGCGCGGAAGTGACCATCGATGTTGCGCAGACCACGCTCAGCCTGCCAACGGGTACCCGCGTGAAATTTCCCCTCGAGGACTTTTCGCGCTACTGCCTGTTGAACGGGGTCGATGAGTTGGGCTTTCTGCTGGACCGCCAGCCACAAATCGAAGCGTACGAGCGGCAGCGTCAGATATGAAGGCTCGTATTACGGTTCTGGGCGGCGATGGGATCGGGCCGGAGGTGGTGGCTGAAGGGCTCCGATGTCTCGACGCCATCGGCAGCTCGTTTGGCCACGAATTCTCGTTGAGCCCACATCCCTTCGGCGGCGCGGCGATCGACGCTAGTGGCGATCCCCTGCCCTCCAATACGCTGAAGTCGTGCATGGAGGCGGATGCTGTCCTTCTCGGAGCAATTGGGGGACCGAAGTGGTCCGCACCAGACGCGAAGGTGCGGCCTGAACAAGGGCTTCTGCGACTTCGGAAGGAACTCGGCGTTTACGCCAATCTTCGTCCGGTGAAGTTGCACTCGTGTTTGGTGGCTGCATCCACCCTCAAACCCGAGGTTCTGGAAGGCGTCGATCTCGTCTTTGTTCGTGAGCTCACGGGCGGAATCTATTTTGGTGAGAAGAAGCGCGACGCCACCAGCGCTACCGACGTTTGCACGTACACAGTCGCCGAAGTCGAACGCATCACTCGCGTTGCCGCCCGACTCGCCCGTCAGCGACGCCGCAAGTTGACCTCCATTGATAAGTCGAACGTGCTCGAGACTTCACGGCTGTGGCGCGAAGTCGCCACGCGCGTGATGCGATCGGAATTTGCGGACGTTGCCCTCGATCACATGCTGGTTGATTCAGCGGCCATGCATCTGATCCGCAGACCCAGTGATTTCGACGTCCTCGTTACTGAAAACATGTTCGGCGACATCCTGACGGACGAAGCGTCCATGTTGGCGGGGTCCCTGGGATTGCTGCCTTCGGCGTCTTTGGGTGACGGCAAACGGGGGCTTTATGAGCCCATCCACGGGTCAGCGCCGGATATCGCGGGGCGCGGGATTGCTAACCCGGTGGGGACGATCATGAGTGTCGCCCTGCTGTTGCGCCACTCGCTGGAGTTAACCAAAGAGGCAGACGCCTTGGAGGGGGCCGTCAGTCGCGCCCTGGAAGGCGGTGCTCGAACACCCGACATTGCCACCAAGGGTGAGCGGGTGTTGAGCACGCGCGAGATGGGCGATGCGGTGTTGGGGGCCCTGAAGCGAAGCTAGCCGTTCGCAGCCTTCGGCACGGCGTCTAACGTACGTGCCGCACGTTCGAGGCCCGCGGCGAGATCCCGCTGCAAGTCTTCCAGTCCTTCGATACCCACAGACAAACGGATTAGTCCGTCCACCAAGCCGGCTTTCTGTCTCGCCGCTGGGTCCATCGCTGCATGCGTCATCGTTGCAGGATGGGCCACGAGGCTTTCGACGCCTCCCAGCGATTCGGCCAGCGAGAAACACTGCAGATCGCAGACGAACTCTCTGACGGCGTCGTGCCCACCTTCCAACTCGATGCTCACAATCGCACCGAAACCACGCTGCTGGCGACGAGCAATCTCGTAACCAGGATGGCTGGGCAGCCCTGGGTAATAGACCTTCTTGACGTTGGGCTGCTCCTGCAGCCATTGCGCCAGCGCCATTGAGTTTCGCCCGTGGTGATCGAGCCGCGCGTGCAGCGTTCGCAGTCCACGTAACGTCATGAAGCTGTCGAACGGAGCACCGGTCAAGCCGAGACAATTGGCCCACCAGACCAACTGCTCGAGTAAGGCCTTGTCCTTTGCGACGACTGCACCGCCGACCACATCGCTGTGACCATTCAAATATTTAGTCGTCGAATGAAGCACGAGATCGGCGCCCAGGGTGAGTGGCTGCTGCCACGCCGGCGACAAGAACGTGTTGTCGACGACGGTCAGTGCTCCGGCAGCTCGACCCAACGTTGCGAATTTCTCGATATCGGTGATCCGCAGAAGCGGATTGCTCGGCGTCTCGATCCACAGCAGGTCGGCCGGCTTGGAAAGCGCGGCCCGCACCGCTGCTTCGTCACCAAAGTTGATGAACTCGACCTGTCGCTCTCCCCGCTTCCGCCACGCTTCGAACAGCCGGTAGGTTCCGCCGTAGCAATCGTGAGGAGCGATGATTCGGCCGCCCCCGGGGATCAGGTAGCCGACCAGGGTGATCGCGGCCATTCCTGTGGCGGTAATGACACCACCCACTCCGAGCTCCAACTCAGCGATCGCTGCTCCGAGCAGATCGCGCGTTGGATTTCCGGAACGGGTGTAGTCGTAGGCGCGCTTCTCGCCAAAACAGCGAAATGCGAAGGTCGAGGTCAGATGAATCGGCGGCACGACGGCGCCCGTGGCATCGTCGCATTCCAGGCCGGCACGAACGGTCTGAGTAATCTGGCTGGGGCGGTTGCTCACGAGACGCTCTCCAGGGCCACGGCAAATATCCGGCGCAATTGTTCAGTCTCCTTCAGGAAGGCATCGTGGCCGTAGATCGAGGAAATTTCATGCAGCCGAGCGACCGGCAAACGCGCAACCATTGCGCGCATGTCGCCCAGCGGCACCAACTGATCCTCGCGAACCGCGACGGCCGTCGTCGGTACAAAGATGCGAGCCGTGTCCACCCGATGCAGATCGATGGACTCGGACAAACACAAGAATGATTCGGGGCGATAGCGCGACGCATAGTCGCTTCCCCGTGCGAACAGGTAACTCTCGACAGGAAAGACGAAGCGGTCGCCATCCAGGACCGGCTCACCATTGAAGCGCGCTGAGAATTCCTCGGTACTGCGATAAGTCGACATCGCGAGAGCCCGGGCCAGTTGCACTCCGTCTTTCGGACGGCCGCAATCAACGGCAAACCGCAAGACTTGCCGTTGCACGCTGCGCCAGGCAGTCGCCATTGGATGCGCACGGTCAGAAGCGCCGATGATCAACAGGTGGCCGACACGCTCGGGGTGCAGCTCACCGAAGGCCAACGCGACCATCCCACCATAGGAACCGCCAGCGATCGCGTGCAGCGACTTGATACCGAGGTGATCGAGAACGCGCAGCAACACCGCCGCCTGGTCGTAACTCGAAATGCTGGGGAATGTTTCGCCAGCCGCCGGACCCGTTGAATCGCCGCTACCACCCAGGTAGTCGAAGCTGAGAATCCGGAACCGGTTGACGTCGAGTGGGCGGTCGGGACCTGCGATCTGCGGCCACCACTCCTGACGAGGATCCTCAGCCAGACACACACGACGGCTGGCTGAGATTCCGCCTAACGCGCAAACAACGGGTGCAGTAGTAGGACCTGCAAGGCGCCACGCAATCCGAACAGTAGAGAGCTTGCCGCCGTGATAGAGCGACATTTCGCCTGGAATCTCCAGGATGCCTTCGCGAATAGTGAGGTCTGTGGCAAGGGCAACGAGGGTGCTCGTTGCCGGCACAACGGCAGATGACACGCTGTGTCGCTGCGTGACAGGCAAGGATTCCAGTGAGGCGTTCATCAAAAGCTCCGCTAACCATGGCACGGTCTCACCGGCCTCCTGCGGAGCGCCCACCTGTTACGGCGGGTTGTTTACGTCCTACTCGAATTGCACGAATGGCAATCCAAGCTACGTAAACCGCTCATCTACCGATCCTCTCCGACGGCCTTGCGGCTGGCGGTGGAATCGCAGGAGTTGGCACCTTTCCAGGGTGGTTGAGCCTGGCGGTTGCCCCGACGTCTAAGGGCCTTATCCCTCGGTCGGTCTCGATGAGTGCTTACAGTGTATTGCGGGGCTCACGGATGCGTCAAGGCGCTGGGGGGGTCTAACGCCTACTCCCCCCGTGTCAGCCTGCTTGCTCCCCTGAGACGGGGCTCACAGCCCCCTGGTGGGCGACGCGGCGAAACGTCTGCGGCGGGTGGCCAAATTTGCGGATGAATGCGCGCCGCATGCGTTCGGGGTCGGCGAATCCTGTTTCCCGGGCCACTACGTCGATGGCATGCCGGCTTTCTTCCACCAGCGATTTCGCCGCTTCGACGCGAAGGCTTTCAATGGCCTTTGCAGGCGACTGTCCGGTCTCAGCCCGGAATGAGCGGCTGAACTGCCGTGGGCTGAGACTGGCGACTTCCGCCAACTCCCCTACCGACAGCGTTTTCCGTAGGTTCCGCTTCGCATAGTCCAGCGCATGCTGGATCCGGTCGGACTTGGATTCGAGCTCCAACATGGCCGAGAACTGCGATTGACCGCCGGTACGACGATGATAAACAACCATCTTCTGCGCGACGGCTTTCGACACCTCGAATCCAAGGTCCGCCTCGACCATGGCCAAAGCCAGATCGATGCAGGCCGTCATTCCTGCTGAAGTCCATACATTGTCATCGGTGATGAATATGCGGTCTTCCTCGACTTTAACGGCTGGATAGCGACGCTGAAGTGCACGGGCACCCGACCAGTGCGTAGTTGCACGACGGCCGTTCAAAACACCGGCAGCCCCCAACACAAATGCACCGGTGCAGATGCTTGCTATGCGGCGCGAAGCCACCGCTGCTTCGGAGACAAACCTGACTAGTCCATCCGAGGGTGTCGCAACAGCCAGATCACCAGTGACAATCAACGTATCAAACGCCGGGTCGGTCAGCGGTCGGGTCTCAACCTCTATTCCGGACGATGAAGCCACACGTCCACCGTGCTCGGAATAAAGCGCAACGTCATACGTGTACCGCTCCGCAAGTAGGTTGGCGACCTCGAACACGCTGGCGGCCGCCAGGTCGAGGATCTGAAAACCCGGGAAGACGACAATGCCCAGCCGCTTCATAATGTTAATTCCTGGATGTCCCAAAAGGCGGTAAATACGTCATTCGGGACATACGGTAGGCGCGCAGACTCCCCTCAGTCAAGTACGAACAGTGGGAGAAGATCATGAACAGCACAACCAGCCAGGGCACTGCCCTGATCACGGGCGGATCCTCGGGAATCGGCTCTGTTTACGCGGACCGCCTGGCGCACCGCGGGTACGACCTGATCCTGGCCGGCCGCGATCTGCGACGCCTGGAAGCGCTCGCAGCGAAACTGCGCGGGATCGGACGGAAAGTCACCATTATTCCCGGGGACCTGAGCAACAAAGCAGACGTGAAGGCGATAGAGCAGCGATTGCTCGCCGACAGTGCCATCAGCTTGTTCCTGAACAACGCCGGCCAGGCGGCGGTTACGCCGCTCATCGAGTCGAATGTGGACAAGCTCGAGGAGATGCTCGAAGTGAACGTCATCGCGTTCACACGGCTTGCCGCTGCATCCGCCAAAGCGTTTGTGCAGCGTGGACGCGGGACCATCATCAACCTTTCCTCCGCCGTCGCGCTGTCACCGGACATGCTGAATGGCGCATACAACGGCTCGAAAGCCTATGTGTTGAATTTCACTCAGTCGATGCAGAACGAGCTCGCAGGCAAAGGTGTGCAGATTCAGGCTGTGCTCCCCGGCGCGGTGGGCACAGAGTTCTGGGCACGCGGCGGACTGCCGGTCGAGAAATTCCCGCAGGAGATCGTGATGCCGGTTGAGGCGGCCGTGGATGCCGCACTGGCAGGTTTGGATCAGGGTGAGTTGGTGACGATCCTCTCGCTGCCGGATATCGAGAATTGGGAAGCGTTTGTTGCTGCCAGGAAGGCGTTGCGGCCGAATTTGTCGCTGTCGCGGCCGGCGGCGCGTTACTCGACTGAGCACAAGACGCATTAGTAGTTAGACCGTTAACAGAGCCGCGACGCCTTTCGGTGCGCCGCGGCTTCCGCTCATCGGCGCCCGCACGCGCCGCCCCTGCCCCACCTTCTGTACCACGCCCCACATCCCGGGCTGTGCTTGCGCGTGCTGATGTGCTAATGTGATAGCGCGCTATTACATTGGGACGCCATGAAAAGCCACCGAAACGTCACCCCCCGGCAGGAAGCGCTCGCAGAGCGCAATCTGTACACGGCCCTCGCAGCACTGCAGTCGGCCGAGGAATGCCGCGCCTTCCTGCGCGATTTGTGTACGCCAGCCGAGATTCAGGCCATGGCGGACCGGTGGAGCGTGGTCGAATACCTGCAGCGAGAGCTGCCCTATCGGGAAATTCATCGCCTGACCGGTGTCAGTGTCACGACGATCGGCCGGGTCGCGCGGTTCCTGGCCAGCGGCAACGGCGGTTACGAAGTTGCCGTCAAACGTATGAGTAAGGAGTCGTCCCGCCATGGATGAATTGCGTCTCAAGCTGGCGGTCCAAAAGTCCGGGCGCCTCACCGACCCCTCGCTCGACATGCTGACCCGCTGCGGATTGAAACTTTCGCGCGGCAAAGATCAGCTCATGGGTTTTGGCGAGAACATGCCTCTCGATGTGTTGTTCGTCCGTGACGACGACATTCCCGACCTGGTCCAGGAAGACGTCTGCGACCTGGGGCTCGTGGGTCTGAACGTACTCGAGGAGAAGCGCCTGGAGCTGCGTGAGCGTGGCCAGGCGGCGCGTTTCCAACAGATTCGGACACTCGATTTCGGACGCTGCCGCCTGTCACTCGCAGTTCCGGAAGGCGTGTCCTTCGAAGGAGCCAGCTCCATTCGCGGCAAGCGCATCGCCACCACCTATCCGTTTCTGCTGCAGAAATACCTTCGCGAGCGCGACATTGCGGCTGATATCGTCACTTTGTCCGGTGCCGTAGAGATCGCACCGCGCCTCGGGCGCGCCGACCTGATCTGCGACCTGGTTTCAACCGGGTCGACGTTACAGGCGAACCACTTGCGGGAAGTGGAGACTGTGATGGAGAGCCACGCTGTCATCATTCGCACCCCGCTGACACTGCCTCCCGAAAAGGACGAATGGGTGGAGCGGTTGATGATGCGCATCGACGGCGTGCAGCAGGTCAAGGAAAGCAAGTACATCATGTTGCATGCCCCACGCTCCGCTCTGCCGGAAATCCGCCGGCTGCTGCCCGGAAGCGAATCACCCACGATCATTCCCCTGGAGGGCTTTCCCGACAAGGTCGCGATTCACGCGGTGTGTCGGGAGAACGTGTTCTGGGAGACGCTCGAGAGCTTGAAGAAAGCCGGCGCGAGCGCCCTCCTCGTGCTGCCGGTCGAGAAGATGTTGGCATGATGCGAATTCTCGAATGGGACACGCTCTGTGCAGCCGATCGTGGCGCAGCGTTGGCGCGTCCCGCGCAGGAATCACGTGCGGACATTGCGGCCGTCGCGGCCGAAGTGGTCAGCGCGGTGCGCCAGAAAGGCGATGCTGCGCTGTATTCCTACACTGAACGTTTCGACTCGGTGCGACTCGATAGTCTGGCCGTGTCCGACAAGGAATTCGCGGCGGCCCGAGGATCTGTGACCTCGCGCCAACATGCGGCGCTGGAAACAGCGATCGCCAACGTTCAACAGTTTCATTCGGCGCAACTGCCGCAGCCGCTCTCTCTGGAAACGACACCTGGCGTACGCTGCGAGCGGATCTTCCGTGCAATTTCAACGGTGGGACTGTATGTTCCGGCCGGTTCTGCGCCCCTGCCCTCTGCCGTGGTCATGTTGGCAGTGCCGGCACGAATTGCCGGTTGCCCGAATCGAGTCCTGTGTACTCCCCCGGCACGCAACGGCCAGGCGAACCCGGCAGTTCTCGTGGCGGCGGAGCTCTGCGGCGTCAGCACGGTATTCAAGGTTGGCGGCGCGCAAGCCATCGCGGCTCTCGCCTACGGCACAGAGTCAATTCCGAAGGCCGACAAGATATTCGGGCCCGGTAACGCGTGGGTCACTGCTGCCAAACAACTGGTTGCCGGCGACCCGGCGGGCGCCGCCTGCGATATGCCAGCCGGACCCTCGGAAGTCATGGTCGTGGCAGACGGCAAAGCGAGCGCCGAGTTTGTAGCGTCCGATCTGTTGGCCCAGGCGGAACACGACACTCGGGCACAAGCCATCCTCGTCACTTCATCACGCCAATTGGCAGAAGCTGTCAGTGCAGAGGTGCAGAAGCAAACGCGGCTACTGTCGCGTCGGGCTATTCTCGAAGAGTCATTGGCGGCGAGCCGTTGCATTGTGGTTCGGGACATCGGGGCTGCTATCGACGTGGCAAATCTGTATGCGGCCGAGCATCTCATTCTCGAGGTGGAGAATCCGCGCCAATGGCTGCCGCGTATTCAAAATGCGGGTTCGGTTTTTCTCGGGGCCTGGTCACCCGAGCCGATGGGCGATTACTGTTCCGGAACAAACCACGTCCTTCCGACCTATGGCTACGCGCGGGCCTACAGCGGCCTGTCAGTACTCGACTTCGTCAAGGGCATCACGGTTCAGGAGCTTTCTCCTGGCGGATTGCGTAGCCTGGGCCCTGTCGCTGTTGAGCTCGCCAAGCTCGAAGGGCTCGACGCACACGCAAGCGCCGTCAGCCGCCGGTTGGCTGTATTAGATGCTGGAGCAGCCTCGTGAGCTGGGTAACTCAACTCGCCAGGCCCGACATCGTCGCGCTGAAGGCATATGAGCACGCCGTCTGGGAACCGGAGCTCGAGCGGCTGCACGCGAATGAATTTCCGTGGCGCTCATTTGCGGATGAGTCCTCGGCCGGGCTCAACCGGTATCCCGAGCCCCAACCGCACGCGCTGGTGGAACGACTTGCAACGCTTTATGGAGTGGCACCGGAGTCGGTTCTCGTTGGTCGGGGTAGTGATGAGGCCATTGACCTGCTGGTTCGCGGTTTCTGCCGCGCGGGCCAGGACAGTGTCCTCATTTGCCCGCCCACGTTTGGAATGTATTCGGTCGCCGCCCGTATTCAGGGCGCTGGTGTGGTCACGGTGCCGTTGCGGGCGGCTGCGGATTTCGCGCTGGACGAAAGAGCGGTCCTGGAGAAGTGCACTCCCGATGTGAAGCTCGTCTTCCTGTGCTCTCCCAACAATCCAACCGGCAACCTGTTGAGCGAAGACTCCATTATCAGCCTCACACGCGCCTTGGAAGGACGGGCTGTGGTTGTAGTGGACGAGGCCTACATAGAATTTTCCGGCGCCCAAAGCCTCGCTCGTCGGATTGGCGACCTACCGCAGCTCGCAATCCTCCGTACGCTCTCCAAGGCACATGCCTTGGCAGGCGCAAGATGCGGCACATTGTTGGCGGACCCCGAGGTCATAACCCTGCTGCGAAAGGTGATTCCACCCTACGCAATTGCACAGCTCTCAATGGAAGCCGTGTTGAAAGTCCTCGAGCCCGCACAACTGGCGATTTCGCGGGCGCGGCTCGCCACCCTTGTTTCCGAGCGCGACCGCGTGCTCGAGGCCTTTGCAAAGTTACCGAACGTTACCCGGGTCTGGCCGAGCGCAGCCAACTTCATGCTGGTGGAGTTTGCAGATGCAGCTCTAGCGCTAGCCCGTTCACGTGGAGCGCAGTTGCTCATTCGCGATGTACGTGGATACCCCGGGCTCGGTCGCTGTCTGCGGATCACGGTCGGTTCTCCCGAGCAGAACAATCGTCTGCTGGAAGCACTGCGATGAGCGTGCCGATTTTGTTTATCGACCGTGACGGCACGCTGATTGAAGAGCCGCCCGATCACCAGGTCGACTCACTCGGCAAGATCCGCTTCATGCCCGGTGTATTCGCCGCCTTGGCGCAATTGCAGCGGCGCGGATTCCGGCTGGCGATGATTACCAACCAGGACGGCCTGGGCACTCCATCCTTTCCGCGTCCTGCGTTCGAGGAATCCCACAAATTCATTCTCGCGGCGTTCGAATCACAGGGCATCACGTTCGATGCGGTATTCATCTGCCCGCATTTTCCGGCAGACGGGTGTGAGTGTCGCAAACCCAGGATCGGCCTGGTGCGGGATTACCTCCGTGATGCGGACGTCGACCTTGCCAACAGTGCGGTGATCGGCGATCGCGATACCGACCTGGAGCTTGCTCGGAATCTGAACGTTCGTGGTTTACGCGTGCTGCGAAACGGCACTGATGCGGAAAACTGGCCCGCTGTTGTGAGTGCCCTCACCGCTCGGCATGCGGTCGTCGAGCGTCGTACCAAGGAAACCCACATCCATGTCCGCGTGGGTCTCGATGCGACCGCGCCGATTCAGGTGTCCACCGGCATCGGTTTTTTCGATCACATGCTCGAGCAATTGGCCAAGCACGGCGGGTTTGCGCTCGAGCTGACCTGCAAGGGCGACCTGCAGATTGACGAGCATCACACGGTTGAAGACTGCGCGCTTGCTATAGGTGAGGCGTTGAGGAAGGCGCTCGGCACGAAGATCGGCATTGCGCGCTATGGTTTCCTGCTTCCCATGGATGAGGCCGAAGCAAAGGTTGCGATTGACCTGTCCGGGCGTGCCTTCGCTCTGTTCGAAGGGCGCTTTGGACGCGAGCAGGTTGGCGGACTCCCCACGGAGCTCGTGCCGCACTTCTTTCACTCGCTCGCCGAGTCGCTCGGAGCTGCCGTGCACGTGAGTGTCACGGGCGAAAACTCCCATCATATGATCGAAGCGTCCTTCAAGGGCGTTGGCCGGGCGTTGCGCCAAGCCTTTCGCCTCGAGAGCAATGAGCTTCCCACGACCAAGGGAGTGTTGTAGTGGACGCCGTGATCATTGACAGCGGCGGCGCCAATCTCGCCTCGTTGCAATTTGCGTTTGAGCGGCTTGGTGCAAAAACTCATGTAACGGCTGACGCGGCTGATATTCGTTCCGCCCCGCGTGTAATCCTGCCGGGGGTTGGATCGGCGGCGGATGCCATGGCTAGGCTGCGAAATAACCGTGTCGCCGATCTGCTTCCGTCTCTGACGCAGCCCGTGCTGGGTATTTGCCTCGGAATGCAGCTGTTGTTTGAGCGCTCTGAAGAAGGTAAGACCGAGTGCCTCGGCATACTTCCTGACTCCGTTAGACGCCTGCAGCCGAAGGATGGGCGGCCTGTTCCGCACATGGGTTGGAACCAGCTCGCGCCGCTACGGGAAGATCCCCTCCTGGACGGTATCGCTGTGAATGACTACGTCTATTTCGTACACAGCTTCGCCGCCCCGGTGTCGGACATGACGCTGGCGAGCGCGGACTACGGAACTACCCTTTCGGCTATTGTCCGCCGTGGCAACTTCTGGGGGACCCAGTTCCATCCCGAGCGATCGGCCCACGTGGGTGCCCGCGTGCTCGCCAACTTCCTGAAACTGGCCTGAGGCTGAAAGCTGATGCTGCTGATTCCTGCAATTGATCTACGCCACGGCCGCACTGTTCGACTGTTCCAAGGAGACTTCGCGGCAGAGACCCGCTACGAGCACGAGCCTCACGAGCTGTTGGTGCGCTACCGCGGCCTCGGTGCGTCCTGGTTGCACGTGGTCGACTTGGATGGCGCCAAGGATGGCGTTCTCTCCAACCGCTCGATCATCGTCGCCCTTGCCTCACAACGAGCCGTGCGACTGCAGGTTGGCGGCGGTATACGGACCGCGGCCACGATCGATGACCTGCTGCGACAGGGAGTCAGTCGCGTCGTTATCGGCAGTACGGCTGTCGAGCGACCCGATGAGGTTGCCGACTGGCTCGTCCGATACGGCCCCGACCGAATCTGTCTCGCGTTCGACATTCGCCTGGACGAGTCCGGTGTGCCGCGGGTTCGCACGCGCGGCTGGACGGAAGGCACGGCTCTCAGTCTTTGGGACGCAATTGCGCGCTTCCCCCCTGATCGACTCAAACACGTCCTTTGCACTGACATCGAGCGTGACGGTGCGATGACGGGGCCCAACGTCGATCTTTATCGACAAGCTGTCTCCCGGTTCCCAAACCTCGAGTGGCAGGCCTCCGGTGGCGTGCGAGACGCATCCGACCTTGCTGCGCTTGCCAAAACAGGTGTTGCTGGCGCTGTCAGCGGCAAGGCCCTGCTCGAAGAGCGAATGACTTCTGAGGAGCTGCGACCATTCTTGCAAGACGCATCATCCCCTGCCTCGATGTCCGCGACGGCCAGGTTGTAAAAGGCGTCCGTTTCCGCGACCTCCAGGTCGTGGGGGACATCATGGAATTGGCGGCGCGCTATCGCGACGAAGGCGCAGACGAACTCGTGTTCTACGACATCACCGCCAGCCCGCAAGGACGGTCCGTCGACCGCGATTGGGTCAATCGCGTCGCGCGGGTGCTCGACATCCCCTTCTGTGTTGCGGGTGGAATCCGCTCCGTCAAGGATGCGGAGGAGATCCTGAACGCAGGCGCGGAGAAGGTCTCCATCAATTCACCGGCACTGGCCAATCCCGGCCTGATCGATGCGCTGAGCGCTCGCTTCGGCGCGCAATGCGTTGTCATCGGAATCGACAGCCAATTCACCACGAATGGCTATCGCGCATATCAAAACAGCGGCGACGCTCAACGCGCCCAGGAGTCGGGGCGCGACGTCCTGGAGTGGGTCCGCGAAGTACAGGATCGGGGCGCAGGAGAGATTGTGCTCAACTGCATGGGGAGTGATGGGGTGCGCAAAGGCTATGACATCGAGCAGTTGGGGAAGGTTCGCGACATCTGCCGCGTCCCCCTGGTCGCATCGGGTGGTGCCGGCGCAGTCGAGCATTTTCGCGATGTGTTTGCGCAGGCGCGGGTGGATGCTGCGCTGGCGGCCAGTGTGTTTCACAGTGGGGCCATTGTTATTTCAGATTTGAAGCGGGAGCTGAAAGCGGCTGGCATTGAGGTGCGGCCAGCGTTGGCTGCGGACGTGACCGCGACGACCAGCGCTGCTGCCGCGGCAGCGAGGGTGCGACGGTGAAGACCGGCAGTCCACTGCGCCTCGCTGATATCGACACGCTGGATTTCGCGAAGGCAGACGGGCTGTTGCCTGCCGTGGTTCAGCACGCCGACACGGGCGCAGTGCTGATGGTTGGTTACATGAACCGCGAAGCGCTTCGCGAAACCCTGTCCCGCGGGCACGTTGTTTTCTTCAGCCGCAGCAAGCAACGGCTGTGGGAAAAAGGCGAGACTTCCGGCCATTTCCTGGAGCTCGAGCAGATTCGCACCGACTGCGATCGTGACGCGCTGTTAGTCACTGCCAGGCCGCTCGGGCCGGTGTGTCATGAAGGCACGGCGACCTGCTTTGGTGACGAGCCCATCACTCGAGGCGAGCGTTTGGCATTTATCTCGACCCTCGAAGCCGTCATCGAGCAGCGGATAGCGGAAAGCCCGCAGGGCAGTTACACCGCTCGGCTGTTCGCCGATGGCCCCAAGCGGATAGCGCAGAAGGTGGGCGAAGAAGGTATCGAGGTCGCGCTCGCCGCCGTCATCGAAACCGACGACAAAGTTGTTTCGGAATCCGCTGATCTGATTTTCCACCTGCTGGTGCTTCTGCGAAGCCGCGGACTCTCGTTCCAACGCGTAGTCGCGGAGTTGCAATCACGGCACGCCGCCAAGCCGTGACCTAACGCCGCAAGTCGATTTGCCGTTACCGAGGCGCCAACGTGTTAGCCCGCTTATCCGCCTCGGCAGCCTCCTCATTCCTCCGCCGAGACCGCAAAGAATCCGCAATCAGCCGCCAGGCAGACGACTGGGCGTTCGCATCGCCGGTAGCGAGCGCGAGCGCCTTGTGGCCCATGCTGTCAGCTTGGCTGTAATCGCCCGCGGTGTAGCGGACGCGGCCCAGCTCAATCCACAGAAGCGGATTGTCGGGCTCGATGCGCATTGCGCGCTCGATCGTCGCGGCGGCGAGGCCGAAATCGCCGCCGGTCATTTGTTTATGCGATTGCGCGACCAGCGCTGAGGACGCTGGCCCCAAACGGTACTGCTTTGGCGGCGGGCGCGGAGGTTGTTCGCCCGCGGGTGGCGGACTCGTCGGAGCCGGGACCGCGGGTTGCGCGGTACCGGAAGCACCTGGCGAGCCCGGCGGTGCGCTGGGCGACTCCGGGAAATTGGGTGGGGGTGTGCGCAAGGACGGGCACGCCGTCAGTAGCGCGACCATTGCGGCAGCCATCAGTGTTGTTCGAATCAAGAATCGCGTCCCTTGTCTGCCGAGCGTCGGTATCTCAGTGCATGATATCCCGTAGCCACTCCCCCGCGCGCTTCACAATCTCCCCGATACCGTTGCTCCCGTTATTTTGCGCGGCGCAGCCGGGCTTCAACGGAATCTGCGTACCCACCGGGACCGCGATCGGCGTCGAGTCGGCGGAGGAGCAGCCCGCCTCCACCTGCAAGCCAGTGGGGTAATCAATCCACGTCTCCGCCAACGACTCCGGCAGCGGCGCATTCCACGACGTCGTGCCGAGCGTGGACATCAAACGAGCCCAGACCGGCAGCGCACCGGACGACCCGGTGAAACCGGTGGGGAGGTTATCGTCGTAGCCAACCCACACGACAGCCATGTGCGATCCAGAAAATCCTGCGAACCAATTGTCACGCAGGTCCGAGGACGTGCCCGACTTCCCGGCCACAACCAGATTCGCGGGAAGCACCGACTTCGCCGGCTTTCCGGTGCCGCGGACCATCACCTGCTCCATCATCCGATCGATCTGGTAGATGTTCTCAGGCGTCGCGACTGGAGTCACTTCCAGCGGGAATGCGCGAATCTGCTTCCCGTCTTCGCTGATGACAGCACGAACGGCTCGCAGAGACGTTCGAAACCCACCGTTGGCGAGACCGTTGAACATCTGCGCGACTTCGATCGGCGTGGCGTCGACAGAACCGAGCAGCATCGAAGGTACCAAAGCCGGCGCGCGAGGCAGCCCGAAGCGCTGCAGAGTCTGCGCGATCTTCGGCAACCCAACATCCATTCCGACGCCGACCGTAGCGAGATTCAACGACTCCGCCAAGGCGCGCACTATCGGCACAGGACCGTAGACTTGATGTGTAAAATTCTCCGGTTGCCAGAATTTGCCATTGACCAGCTTGATGCTGACCGGCGCATCCTGCACAACTGTCGCCGCGTTATAGCGACCCGTCTCCAGCGCCGTCAGGTAGATGAACGGCTTGACCAACGATCCAATGGGCCTCCGGGCATCCAACGCCCGGTTGAAACCGTCATAGCCCACATTGCGGCTGCCAACAATTGCAATGACGTCGCCGCTTTGCGAGGAGGTGACGACCACCGCTCCCTCCAGCTTCGCGTCAGGATATTTGCGCGTGTGATCGAGCCGCTCCAACTCGCGTTCCAAAGCATGCTCAGCCTGATCCTGCGCGCGCGGCTCCAGGCTCGTGTAGATCCGCAGCCCTTCCCGCGTCAAATCCTCAATCCGATAGTCCCGGCGCAACGTCCGCCGCACAAAATCCAAATACGCCGGGTAATAAGTCCCACCGGGCTTGGCCGTCACACCCAAAGGCTTGCGCATCGCAGCCTGGGCATCCGCCTGCTTGATGACATTCCTCTGCGCCATGAGGCGCAGCACCAGATCCCGCCGGATCCGCGCCCGGTCCGGGTGCCGCCGCGGGTCGTAATACGAAGGTCCGCGGACAATTGACACCAGCAAGGCAACTTCCGACAGGTCCAGCTCGGAAAGCGACTTGCCGAAGTAGAACTGGCTGGCCAACCCGAACCCATGAATGGCGCGGTCGCCGTCCTGTCCCAGGAAAATCTCATTGATGTAGGCATTCATGAGATCGGCCTTGCTGAAATGGGCGTCGAGGGCAATGGCCATGGCCGCCTCGCGCACCTTGCGTACCGCCGTACGCCGCGAGTCGAGAAAGTAATTCTTGACGAGCTGTTGGGTCAGCGTGCTGCCGCCCTGCTCAATCTGACCCGCGCGTACATTCGCCCACATCGCGCGCGCGATCCCGAAGGGATCGACACCGTGATGGCTGTAAAAGTTGCGGTCCTCGACAGCCGCCAGAGCAGCCGGGAGCAGCGCCGGCACCTGCTGTGGCGTGACGATGATCCGATCTTCACCGTGGGTGGGAAATATGCTGCCAATCAGCTGCGGCTCGAGGCGGAAAATGGCGACATCCTTGCCCGCGCTGTCGTGCAGCGACTCGATGCCTTCCGCATTGACGCCGATGGTCAGAATCGATGCCGGACGCGCTTCGTCCACAAAAGTGGCGGGTCGTAGCGCCACGTCGATTCGATTTGACTGTTCGCGGAAAGTACCCGGACGCTCGAGGCGGTCTACGCGCCGGTACTGCAGTCGCTGCAGCTCATGCTCCAGATCCGCCTGCAGCAACGGCAAACCGGCATACAGCTCCAGTGGGGCGGCGTAAATTTGCGCCGGGACCGTCCAGCGACGACCCTCGAACTGATGCGTTACCTCGCGATCGAGGTAAATGTAGTAGCCAACTGCAGCCAACACCACGGTGGCCACCGTGCCGAGCACGGCCCGCCAGAAAATCCTTCGAAACGTGCCGCGCTTCAGAGGTAAAGCTCCACCGCCGGATCCCGCAGATTGTAGTGCGAGCTCATTGCAAAACCATACGCACCGGCATTGGCAATCAGAAGTACGTCGCCCTCGCGCGTGGGCGGTAGCAGACGGTCGTGCCCCAGCACATCCGCACTCTCACAGATGGGACCCACGACATTGACCAATTCAGTCGGATGCTCATCCACCCGCGTGAGATTGACGATCTCGTGAAAGGCACCGTACAGCGCGGGTCGTATCAACGAATTCATGCCAGTGCTCACGCCCACGTAGCGAACTTCGCCCTTCGACTTCAATTGCGTCACGCGCGCAAGCAGCACGCCAGCCGCCGAAACGAGATATCGCCCGGGCTCCATCCAGAATTCAATCTGCGGATGTTCCGCACGGACCGCCAGCAACAGCGTGTCGAGCTTCTGCAGGTCGACACCCAGCTGATCGCTGCGCTCCGGCACACCCAATCCGCCGCCGACATCGATCACCTTCACGTCCGTGAAGTGTTGGGCGATATCAGCCAATTGACGCGCCTGGTGCTCCCAATTCGTCACGTCGAAAATGCCGCTGCCCACATGGGCCTGCAGCCCGACGATGCGAACACCCAGCTCCTGTGAATGCCGCAGGAATTGTTTCAGCTCCGCAACGGGAATGCCGAATTTTGAGTGCGCGCCCGCAGTCCGTACGTGGTGATGATGACCTCGACCAACGCCCGTATCGATTCGCGCAAAGATCTCGCGATTGCGGAACGAGTCCGGCCACGCCGTCAACGCATACAGGTTGTCGACCGTGACCCGTACGCCACGCTCGAACGCCCAGACATATTCATCATGCGGCGCAAAGTTCGGCGTATAGAGAATCCGCTCGGGATCGATGTCCGGGAAAAGCTGCAATGCCCGTTCGACTTCGCCGCGCGACACACACTCGAAATCAACACCTTCTGCGCGGATCGCCTGCAACACGCGAGGACTCGAATTGGCCTTCATCGAGTAGTGAACCCGGCCCAGTGACTTCATGCCACGCAACGCGCGCGCAGCAGTAGTGACGCTGTCGAGGTCATATACGAAGGCAGATCCTCGATCCCCCAGCGCTTCCAGCAGCTGAGTCCGCTTCTGACGCCACCAGGGCACGGCACGGGCCGACTCCTGCTCGGGCTTCAGGAAAAGCTGCTCCCACGTGGGCCCGAGCACCGGATCACCCGGGACCGGCCGGATCAGCAGCTCGTGCAACTGCTCAACGAGCCGGTCACCCTGGTTCTCATCCACCACGAAGGTGAAATTCAGATCGTTGGCCGCCTGGCTCACGAGGTAGATCTTCTGCTCTTCAAAGAATTCGAAGGCATCGCCCAACTGATGCAGGATCGCGCGAATGTTGCGTCCCACCAGGCTCACCGAGGCGCAAGGCCCGATCACCTGCACGCGACACAACCGCGACAGATCCGTCACCAGAGCGCTCAACAGCGTGTTATCCAACGTGTTGGCTGCTGGATCGAGTGATACGGTGACGTTGGTCTCCGAGGTCGAAACGAGGTCGACCGACATGCCATGCGCTTTGAATATCTGGAAGGCATCCGCAAGGAAGCCTACCTCGTGCCACATGCCCGGGCTTTCCAACGAGACGAGGGTGATGCCTTTCTTCGTGCAGATAGCCTTGACCTGCGCCCCGCCCTCGCCGCCTTCAGCGCTGAGAACCGTTCCGGCGAGATCCGGTGCCTGAGTGGCATACACGTGCAGCGGGATGCGGTACTGCCGGGCCGGCAGGATGCATCGCGGATGTAACACCTTCGCGCCGCTGGTCGCGATCTCCTGCGCCTCATCGTAATGAAGATTGCGCAGCAACCGGGCCGTGGGAGTCGAGCGCGGATTGGCGCTGAACATGCCGGGCACGTCGGTCCAGATCTCGAGACGCTGCGCACGAATTTTCGCGGCAAAATAGGCACCGGACGTATCCGAGCCACCGCGTCCCAACAGCACGGTATTGCCGTCATCGTCGCTGGCGATGAAGCCCTGAGTGATGACCACCTCCGCCATTGACTCGAGGCGGGACTCGAGATCGCCATCGGGGCGAAAATCACACGTCGCCGACAGGATGCTGGACTTCGTGTTGGCCGCGCGCCGCTCTTCGGCTTTCAACATCGTGCGGGCGTCTGCCCAATCAACTTTGAGACCCTGGGTCCGCAGGAAGCGCGACCCGAGCTCCGTCGCCATCAACTCACCAGCAGACATCACCCGCGCCCGAGTGCGGTCGCTGACTTCGCCGACCAACGCGACGCCGGCGGCAATGTGCCGCAGCTCCGCGAGATAGCGCTCGACCTCGGCACCGACCGGGATTCCCAGATCCTCGGCGAGGCGTGCATGGCGCTCCTCGATGGCGCGCATTTCCGACTCGTGCTTCTGTGCGAGCGCGGCATCGAGCAGCTTCTCGAGGCGATCCGTGATGCCGGTGATGGCAGAGTGAACAATCAACACGCGCGCGCCGGTGTCCAGGCGGTTGCGGGTGACTTTGGCGATGTTGCGCCAGTTGGCGAGAGACGACACGCTGGTGCCGCCAAACTTGAGAACAATCCACGCAGAAGGCGTGCGCGTCACGGACTATTTCCTCGCGGCGCACGCCACGGCGGCAGCCGCCGAAGCCGTCGCCTCGTATGTTGACTTGTGTAGGTAGGGGTGGGCCTCGAAAGCGGATCTACAGCTCGTCGTCGAAGTCCAGGAGGTCCTTCTCGAGCTTTTTATCCGCGAGCACTTCCTCGAGTTTGCTCCAGGCAGCCTTGCCCTTCTTGCCCTGATTGCGCACCCGTTTATCGACCCTGTCGAGCAGCCGGTCGTAGTCCGTGCCGTCTTCCGTGGGCCCGCTCAGGAATTCATCGTCGAGATCGAAGCTCTCGTTGTCTCGTTCCGACATTGCTCGATGGCTAAATTCGTAAGGTTATCAATGACTAGCACGTCACATGCACGCGCCGCAAGGCTGCGAACTATAACGGATTCGAGCCTGCAAGCAACTTTAATTGCGACGAGTGCCTTCACGGACGACTATGGGGGCCCCCCGGCTCAAGCCCAAGCCCTCCGCCGCGCTTTGTTCTGCCCGGGCAATCTCGAGTACCCCAAAGGAATTCACCAGGGCCAGGTAGTCTCCCGGCTGGGCATCGCCATAGGTGCGCAACAGCGGAAACGTGTGGTTTCCTGCCTGCACCAGGGGCTGCCGGAAGCGGCCGACCAGGGTTCCATCGATATTGCTGATGAGGTTGCCGAAGTGATCGATCGTCATGACGAGCCCGGCGACGCCGCTGGAGTCGACCGTGGGCTCGTCCACCCAGGACGGCACAATCGACTCCGCGGGGGGCCCCAGATCGGACGCTACACACCTTCCGGCGGCCAATTCCGCCGCAATGGGTGCAAAGATGTCCCGCCCATGGAAGGTGGCGCTAGGCCGATGCAATCCAAACCGCGCAATCCTTTGCGCATCGAACCGAATAACCCCCGCATCCGGATGTCGGGCAACAACAGGGGCAAGCAGCCCATTGTCAGGAGCGAGGAATACGTGGTCCTCAGCCGAAACGGCAACAATCTCGCGGGAGGTACCGACGCCGGGGTCGACGACGGCGACGTGCACGGTCCCAGGCGGGAAGTACCCGAACGCCCGTGCCAGCCAGAAGCCCGCCTCGGCGGGCCAGTGCACGACGATCTCGTGTGTGAGATCGACGATCCTGGCCTCGGGGAACCGCGTCAGGATGACGCCCTTCATGACCCCGACAAACGGGCCTTGGTGTCCGAAGTCAGTCGTGATCGTAATTACACCGGACGGCTTGGCTGAAATGGGCATCGAGTGACTACCTCGCTTCTGCGGACCAACGCCACGGTCGCCAGCGCCTGGGCCCTGGTTGTGCTGCCGGTGTGCTTTGCGTTGAGTGGATTTGCCGGCATCGTCTATCAGATCGCCTGGGCGCGCCAGTTTGCGCTCGTGTTCGGCACAACCGAGGTTGCCGTTACGCTCGTCCTCGCCTCTTACATGGCGGGTCTCGGTCTGGGCGCCTGGCTGGTGCAGAGATTTCTGCCGCTCATCGACCGCCCGGTGCGCGTCTACGCGGTGCTGGAGCTGATCATTGGCGCGAGTGCAATTGCATTGGTGCCGGCTGTGATCGCGGGTAGCGACTGGCTGCAGCGCAGTTGGGTGGGGGGCCGGCCCCAGTTGCCTGGGGTCGAGCAGCTCGGCGGGATATCCCTGATCTACGCCGGCAGCGCGTTCGTTGCCCTGGCGATTCCGACGCTGTGCATGGGAGCCACGCTGCCGCTGCTGACGAGACACGTGGTCCAGAGTGACCGTCAAACCGGACGCCGTGTCGGTTTGCTGTTTACCTCGAATACGGTCGGTGCCGTGGTGGGTGCTTTGACGGCAGCCTATTGGCTGTTGCCGGCTGTAGGATTGACTCGAACAGTCTGGTCCGCCGCAGCAGTCAACGTTCTCGCGGCCGTTCTGGCTCTGACTGTGTCGCAGACCGGGACCCGTCGGCGATCGGGATTCTCCGCTGCCTGGGCAGCAGCCGGCCGGGCCTCCTTCACCCGCCCTCCTTCGCCGGCCTGGATCCTGCCGTTGATGTTGCTGTCCGGGGGCGTGGCGCTGTTCCACGAAATACTCTGGACCCGCCTGTTGAGTCATGTGCTGGGCAGCAGTCTGCAGGCATTCGGGACCTTGCTTGCGGGCTTCCTGGCAGGGCTCGCACTCGGGGCCGCAGTCGGCTCGGCATTCACCCGCGATCGAGGTACGGCCATCGCAGGATTCGTGGTGGCGGAAATTGCGTGCGCTGTCTCTGCCGCGGTGACGTATCAACTGATCGGTCGGCTGCCAGGTAGCACACTCGGCGTAGCAGCCGTCATGGTGCCGATCGCATTCTTCAGCGGCGCCACCTTTCCCTTGGCTGTGCGCATTCTTGCCAAGCGTGCCGAAGACGCAGCGCCTGCGGCAGCCCGCGTTTATGCCTGGAACACTCTGGGCGCGATCCTGGGTGCGCTGTTGGGCGGCTTCGTGCTGGTTCCTGCCCTGCGTTTCGAAGGTTCGATCCAGTTGGCCGTTGTAGCCAGCGCGCTGCTGGCGGTCGGCGCGGTTTGGCTGCTCCAACAACTTCCGCGGGCGCTCGCTATCACGGTGAGTGTGGTAACCCTCTGCGGCCTGGTGGCTTTCCGGCCATCCGCCCCCACTGCCTTGTTGAGAGCGTCTGCGCTCAAAATAGACAACTCCGGCCAGATGCTCTACTACGCTGTGGGACGTAGCTCGAGTGTCGTCGTCCTCCAGCAGAACGGCTCGCTGGCATTTCGAACCAACGGGCTTCCCGAAGCCGTGGTAGAGACACAGGGCGCGGCCCCGCACGTGAGCGGCGAGAAGTGGCTGCTACCCCTGGCAGTGCTCTCGCAAGCCAGTACCGATAACCTGCTGTTGGTCGGTTACGGTGGTGGAGTCGTCCTGGAGGATGTGCCTGAAGAGATCAAACACATCGATGTGATTGAGATCGAGCCGCGGGTGTTCGACGCGAACCAGGCTACACGTGGGCTGCGCAAGCGCGAACCGTTAGCCGACAGCCGCGTTCGAGTTGTCATCAACGACGCGCGCTCGGCGCTGAATCTGACTCAGCGCAAATACGATGCGATTGTCTCTCAACCATCACATCCGTGGACGGCCGCAGCTTCACATCTTTACACCCGCGAGTTCATGCAGCAGGCGCGCGAGCATCTGACCGCCAACGGCGTATTCGTACAATGGATGAATGTCAGTTTCATGGACGAAGCGCTGTTGCGCTCGTTCGCGGCGACTGTGCTGGATGTCTTTGCTGACGCAAAGCTCTATCGCCCGGATCCCTACACACTGATTTTCGTCGCCAGCAAAGGAGCCGACCGTTATCGACCGCCGGCGGGGAATGCATTTCCTTCTGTCGGTATCAATACCCCGGAAGACATCTTGGTTGCGTTGGCGGCGGATGGGCAAGCTCTGCGCCGGCTTTCGCGAGGGGCTCCCATCGTTACCGATGATCGCAATCGAATGGCCACGGTCAGTGCCCGGCAGACGGGCAATTCGCTGACACTCCAGGCAGCCGATCGCCTGCTCGCGCCATTCGACCCTCTGCGGGTGCCAAACCCTGCGTTCCAACGCAGCTACATGGCGCGGCGGCTCGCGATGCTGGCCGCCACCGATCCGGGGTCGCGCGAGCGGTTGATCGCACTGGCCAACGCCACCGATCCGCAGTCCCAAACCGGTTTCGAAGTGAATGCTGTCAGGCTCGCAGCGGACGGTAATCCCGATGCCGCCCAGGACATGATTCAGCAGGGGCTCGCCCGCTATCCCGACAGCGAGAATCTGCGCTACGAGTACGTCCAGCCCTGGTTGACCCGCCTCGCACGGGGTACGGCTACAAAGGAAGTGACCGCACAGGCAGGCAAGCTGACCCATTCCGCGGACGCGGTTGTGAGGGGAACCGTGCTGGCCTCACAACATCGCTGGGAGGAGCTTCGGACTCTCGATGATTCGCTTGCCGAGGCGACGTGGCGCGATCCGTGGAAGCTCGATGCGGTGCTGTTGCAGGTGCAGTGGCGGTGTCAGAACGAAGCCGATGCCACCACTCGCCGGCAACGCGGCGACGAGGCACTCGCCCTGATCGACCAGGCTGTGTCCGCTCAACCGGCGATTGTGCTCTATGCGATGCGGGTTCAAAGTGCGCTCACTGCCCGGCGCAGCAACGTCGTCGTGGAATCGATCTGGGAGTATGGTCACGGCTTGTTTGCCGACAGCTCGCTGGAGCCGGCACAAATTCGCGCAGCGCTCGAGGAGTTGCTGCAAGTGTTGAGTCAGCAGACCGGTGCCGACCGGCTGCGCGTGCAGGAAGTCCGGCAGCGACTGTTGAATGACATTCGAGGGCTGACCCAGTGACGGCGTACGAGCGCCTGCCGCTGAATGCGCTTCGCGTATTCGAGGCGGTCGCCACTCGCCTGAATTTCGGCGAGGCCGCTGAGGCGCTGCACGTCACTCCGGCGGCGGTCAGTCAGCAGATCAAGACATTGGAGGATTACCTCCAAACGCCCCTCTTCAGGCGCGATGGCCGCAGAGTCCAACTGACGGCTGAGGGCGCGCAACTGCTGCCGGGGATCCGGCACGGCCTCGACGAGCTGGAAGCGACGCTACAAGGGCTTCGGCAGGAACGAAAGTCAGGGACGGTCAACGTGAGTACGTTGGCGTCATTTCTGCAGCGGTGGCTCATGCCGCGGCTGGGTGGCTTCCGGGCAGTGCATCCTGACATTGAGTTGCGATTGCATACTTCGTCCACAGCGGTCGACTTCGCGCGGACCGATTTCCACGCCGCGGTCCGATTTGGTCTCGGTCGCTACGGCGAGCTGCGCACCGAAAAGATCATGGATGACTGGCTCGTGGCGGTGGCGGCACCGAGCGTCATTGCGAAACATGGGGCACTGCCGGGGACAGGGGACCTCGCGCAGTATCCGTTGCTGCACGGGGATGAGCTCGACTGGGCGAACTGGTCTACCGGTGACACGCGATCCATGAGCGCGTTGCGAGGCGCCTTCATTGATGACACGGTCAGCCTCCTGACCGCGTGCATGGAGGGCATGGGATTCGCGCTAATGCGTTGGACGATTGCCGCCAGCGAGCTGCAGGCGGGACGGATTGCGCTGGCGAGCGAGCACGTCGTGCCGCATCGGTTCGCCTACTACTTCGTGTGTCCGCAGGACTACGCCACCTTTCCCAAGGTGGCGGCCCTGCGTGAGTGGCTGATGCAGCAGGGCCGCGAGTTTGCCAAGCCGCCCATGCCCACTGCAGCACCAGCGCCGCGGCAAGCAGCCGCAAAAGCCGCGCGGCCAAGCGCAAAAGGTAGCGCCCGCGCGCTGGATCCCGCCCCGCCCGCCAAACGAAAGCGCTAACCGCCTGCGGGCAACGCGCCGCCCCAATCGCTGCGCGTGCCGCAACTGCCCATGCCGCCGCCGAGCGCTACTTCCGCTCCTCGAGCCAGCCCTGCAACTTGTCAAACGGCTCGACAAACTTCTTCACGGCCTCCTGCTCCAGCTCCCGCGCAACCTCCTCCAGGTCGATGCCGAGCTTGTTGAGCCCATCCCGCACGCGCTTCGAGTCCGCAATGTGGTTCTTGAGGGTCAACTGCGGTTTGCCCGTCGCACGGTACGCGTTGATCGTCTCCAACGGCGCCGTATTCACCGTGTTGGGACCAATCAGCTCCTCAACGTACTTGATCGGGCTGAAGGTCTTGTCCTTGGCTGAGGTCGACGCCCACAACAATCGCTGCGGCCGTGCGCCCGCCTTCGAGAGCGCCTGCCAGCGCGGTGAGGCAATGAGCTCTTCGTAAATCTCATAGGCGTGCGCGGCATTGGCGATCGCCGACTCGCCCCGCAGAGACTTGGCGGCAGCCTGTCCGGACGCAGTCAGCTTGTCCAGCTTGGGATCGACATTGCTGTCGATTCGGCTGAGGAAAAAGCTGGCGACGGAAGCCACGCGATCAATGGGCTTCTTGGCGGCAACGCGTGCTTCGAGTCCATCGATGTAGGCGTACGCCACCGCGCGATAGCGCTCGGGCGAAAACAACAGCGTCACGTTGACATTGATGCCGTCGGTGATGAGCTGACGAATCGCACCAATACCCGGTTCCGTGCCCGGGATCTTGATGAAGGCGTTCGGGCGGTTGAGCTTGCCCCAGAGCCTGCGACCGTCCTTGATGCTGCCCTCGGTATCGAATGCCAGGTGCGGGGAGACTTCGAGGCTCACAAAGCCGTCCTTGCCCTGTTCCGCGTCATACACGGGCCGGAACAGATCCGCGGCGCGCTGCAGGTCGTCGATGGCCAGCGCCTCGTACATTTCCATGCTGCCCTTCACCTTCGGCAGCAGGTCCTTGATGGCCTGCGCATACAGCGGGTCGCTGGTGATGGAGTGGGCCAGGATGGCCGGGTTCGAGGTCACCCCCGCGACGGCGTCATCCTTGATGAGCTTGGCGAGGCTGCCGTCGGCAAGCATTTTCTTGCCGATGTCGTCCAGCCAGATGCTTTGTCCAAGTTGGTGCAATTGCACGAGGGGATTTGAGGTTGCCACGGTTTTCACCTGCGGATGAGAAATGAGAAAGAGAGATCAGTGTGCGCCACCCGTGGCGCCCTTGTCCTGCCAGACCCAATTACGCACTTCCGGCAGGTCTTCGCCCCGCTGCACGATGTAGAGCTTGTGATCGGTCAGCTTGCCGCGCATCTGCTGCCGCAAATAGGCGGCCCGATAGCCCAGCTTGGGAACACGGTCCACCACATTCATGACCAGGTGGAACCGGTCCAGATCGTTGCGCACGACCATGTCAAACGGCGTGGTCGTTGTGCCCTCCTCCTTGTAGCCGCGCACATGAATATTGTCATGGTTTTTACGGCGGTAGGTGAGCCGGTGGATCAGCCATGGATAGCCATGAAACGCGAAGATCACCGGCTTGTCCGTCGTAAACAACGCATTAAACTCACCGTCGGTCAGCCCGTGAGGATGCTCCTCTCGCGGCTGCAAGGTCATCAGGTCAACAACATTGACCACGCGGACTTTGAGATCGGGGGCATGTTCTCGCAGCAGGCTGACAGCCGCCAGCGTCTCCATCGTTGGAATATCGCCGGCGCAGGCCATGACGACATCCGGCTCGCTGTCTACATCACTACTGGCCCACTCGAAAATCCCGATACCGACGGCACAGTGCCGGTACGCCGCCTCGATGTCGAGCCACTGCGCTTCGGGCTGCTTTCCCGCGACGATGACGTTCACGAGGTCACGGCTGCGCAGACACTGATCAGCGACACACAGCAACGTGTTGCCATCGGGCGGCAGGTAGACGCGCACGACGTCTGCCTTCTTGTTACAGACAACATCGATGAAACCCGGGTCCTGGTGGGAGAACCCGTTGTGATCCTGCCGCCAGACGTGCGACGTCAGCAGAATGTTGAGCGAGGCAACGCTGCGACGCCAGGGAATTCGCTTCGATGACTCCAACCACTTCGCGTGCTGGTTGAACATCGAATCGACGATGTGAATGAACGCCTCGTAGCAGTTGAACAATCCGTGGCGGCCCGACAGCAGATAGCCCTCCAGCCAGCCCTGGCACTGATGCTCGGACAACACTTCCATCACGCGCCCGTCGGTGGCGAGATGGCTGTCATCGGACTCGAGCTGCGCCATCCAGGTACGTTGGGTTACTTCAAACACGCCATCCAGGCGGTTGGAAGCGGTCTCGTCCGGACCCCAAAGGCGGAAATTCTGCGACCCGGCGTTGAGCTCGAACAGATCGCGCAGATACGCTCCCAACAACCGGGTCGACTCGGCCATAGCCCCGCCGGGACGCTGCACCTTGGTGGCATATTTGCGCAACTCCGGCAGGCGCAGATCCTTCAGGAGCAGACCCCCGTTCGCGTGCGGGGTGGAGCCCATCCGGCGCGTACCCTTCGGGCTGGATTCACGGACGAGCGCGACGGGTGCGCCCTTGTCGTCAAACAGTTCTTCGGGGTGATAGCTGCGCAGCCATTGCTCCAACATGCGCAGATGCTCGGGGTTGGTCGCAAGTCCGGAGAGCGGCACCTGGTGTGCCCTCCAGGTACCCTCCACCTTCAGACCGTCGACGACCTTGGGGCCCGTCCAACCTTTCGGGCTGCGCAGAACGATCATGGGCCATCGGGGCCGAGAGACTTTGGCACCCGCTTTGCGCGCGTCGCGTTGAATGCTGTCGATGCGGTCGAGAATCCGGTCGAGCGTGCCAGCCATCAGCTGATGCATGGCTTCCGGTTCGTGCCCTTCGACAAAGAACGGCTCCCAACCATAGCCGGTCAACAGGCTCTCCAACTCACCGCGCGGAATGCGGGCGAGGATGGTCGGATTGGCGATCTTGTAGCCGTTCAGGTGCAGGATGGGCAGCACCACACCGTCCCGTGCCGGATTCAGAAACTTGTTTGAATGCCAGGCTGTGGCGAGAGGCCCGCTCTCCGCCTCACCGTCACCGACGATACAGGCCACCAGCAAGTCAGGGTTGTCAAAGGCGGCACCGAAGGCGTGCGAGAGCGAATAACCGAGCTCGCCACCTTCGTTGATTGAGCCGGGCACATCCGGCGCACAGTGACTGGGAATACCGCCTGGAAACGAGAACTGCTTGAACAGGCGCTGCATCCCCTCGACATCCTGGCCAATGTCGGGATACATCTCGGTGTAGCTGCCTTCGAGGTACGTGTTGGCCACCAGCGCGGGCCCGCCATGGCCGGGACCAATGATTGCGAGTACGTTGCGGTCACGAGCGACAATGATTCGATTCAGATGCGCGTAGACGAAATTGATGCCGGGCGTTGTGCCCCAGTGACCCAGCAGTCGCGGCTTGATGTGCTCGAGCGTCAATGGCTCGCGCAGCAGTGGATTGTCCAGCAGATAGATCTGGCCGGCCGCCACGTAATTGGCCGCGCGCCACCAGGCGTGGATCCGTTTCAGCTCTGCAGCAGACAACGCTTCAGAATGGTTTTGACCAGCGGCGGGCATTGCGTCCCTCGTCGTTTACGAGTGCTCGAAAGGAACTGCGGTGTGTAGCACGAAACATTCCGATGGGTCTTGTACCGTCGTGACCGTCAATAGTGGCAGCACTTCGGTGAAGCTCGCTGCATTCGAGGCCCGTGCAGGGGGCGCTGTCACACAAACTTCACACGACCACCTCAGTGGCGAAAAGCTCGTGCCGCAGGCCGTTTTAAGTGCTTTTTTGGCCAAGCTTCCGACCCGCCCGCATGCGATGGCGCACCGCGTAGTTCACGGTGGCCGTCGTTTCCCTGCGCCTGTCAGGATTGACCACAGCGTAACGGCAGCAATCCAGGAGCTGTCCGAGCTCGCGCCGCTTCACAACCCCAAGGCCCTCGAATGGATTGAAGCTGCACGCAGTGTTGCCGGAGCGGATGTCATGCAGATCGCAGCATTCGACACATCGTTCTTTTCATCATTGCCACGTATCGCTGGGGAATATGCGCTTGCTGCCAAATACGGCGTTGACGAGGATGTGCGGCGGTACGGGTTCCATGGTCTCGCCCACGAAGCGTTGTGGAGGCGATGGACGCAGTTACGACCCGACCTTCCACGCGGTGGGCGACTGATCACGTTGCAGCTGGGCGGTGGCGCGTCAATAGCCGCCATTGATCGCGGCCAACCATTGGATACCTCGATGGGCTTCTCCCCGCTCGAGGGTCTGGTGATGGGAACCCGTTCGGGAGACCTCGACCCGGCCGTCGTCCCCTATCTACAGAAGCGGTTGCACAAGGACTCCGATGAAATCGTTGCACTTCTGAACAGGGAATCGGGGGTCGCGGGTCTGTCGGGTGGGGACACCGATCTGGGCAATCTGGCGGCCGACCCCGACCCGCAGTCCCAGTTTACCGTCGATCTGTACTGTTACCGGGCCCGCAAGTACATCGGCGCCTACCTTACCGTCCTGGGCGGCTGCGATGGTATCGTCTTCGGTGGCGGAGTCGGCGAGCACGTTCCGGCAGTGCGGCAGCGTATCCTTGCAGGTCTGGGATGGGCAGGAATTGAAATAGAACCGGCGGCCAATGAGGCTGCGCGGGGGCAGGAGGCCCGCATCGATTCCTCGAAGCGACCTGTCAGGGTGCAGGTGATCCCCGTAGAAGAAGAAGGGGTTCTCGTTCGCGCTGCCGTGGAAATACTTTCGGTCTGAGCCGTTAGTACACGGAGCCTGTCTGACCCATGGGCGCCGTCGCCGCAGCAGGCGAACATGGGTCAGACAGGCTCCAATATGCGGGAACGTAGCTTGCCTGCATAGACCTGCGTTTACACCGTTTACCAGGAGTGCCGAAATGGTTGAGCTCAATGTTGGCAAACTTGCCGATGATCTGCAGTCCCTCGTCAGTGACGCCGAAGAACTGTTGCGCGCCACGGCAGGCGTTGCGGGCGAAAAGGCGTCCGAGGCACGTGACCGTGCCGAGGAATCTCTGCGTGCAGTGCGCAGCCGACTGAAATCCGTAGAGCGTGACCTGACGGGCCGCGCCCGCGTGGTCGGTGAATATGTCGAAGACAATCCGTGGAAGGCAATCGCCGTTGCCGGCGGAGTCGCGTTGGTCATCGGTCTGCTCATGGGACGGAAATGACCGAAGAGACCACCGGCGATCACGCGACGGAAGACACCTCCCACCACGCCGGACCCATCGGCGCAGTGCGAGGTTTCATCAGCAGTGTGATCGAGGCGGCTCGGACGCGACTGGATCTTGCGGCCGTTGAAGCCGAGATCTTCCTTCTACGGACGATCCAGATGTTGCTCTGGGCGTTCGCAGCAGTGGCGTGCGGGCTGCTTGCTTTGGCTTTTGCGGTGGTCGCAGTCGTTGCCGCGCTATGGGATACCCATCGAACGCTGGGTGTTCTGTTCGGGGCGGGCCTGTTTGTCGTGCTGGCGGGCGTGTTTGGCTATATCGCCAGCCGGACATTCAGGTCAAAGCCGCACATGCTTGCAGGCACACTCGCGCAGCTGCAGACCGACCAACACCGATCGAGCGGCCAGCCATGAGCAGCCGGCTCAGTGCCTTGGAAGCGCGCCGCCAGGCATTGCTCAACAAATGCGAGGAGCAACGGCTGGAGCTGTCGTATCGGGTAGCGCAGATCACGCCGAAAGCTGCGCTCACCGCGTGGAGTCGGCGCGCAGGCGCAAAGGGCGGCAAGAGCTCACTTGCGTGGATTGCTGGCGTGGGCGGTGTGTTATTGATGCTTCTGCGCCGACGACGGAGGTCCAGGGGCATCGGTGGTGTCGGTTTGGTGACCGGGTTGTTGGCGCTTGCGACGCGCACGACGACGATTCTGCGCGTGTTGGCACAGCTACGGGCGCTGTACCTGACCTACAAGGCGACGCGGCGGCCTAGTGACCTTTAGGAACGGTCGGCGCTGAGGCAACCGATGCGGGCGGCGGCGGTGATCCTGGCGCGGTTGCCGAAGGTGCCGTCGTTGCAGCCGGGACGGCGGGCGCTGTGCCTGGCGCGTAAACGGGTGCCAGCACCTTGGTGGGCGGCTCCCGTGTTGGTGCCGGCGCAGCGGCAGCAGAGCCCGACGCTGACGAGGGGCCCGAGCTTCCAGGCGCACCGGGTGTAGCGGCTATGCCAGGCGGCGGCGCGGCGGAACCGCCCTGCCCTTGCGGCGCATTTGCCGGCGGCTCTGTTCCACCCGGCGCTGGCGGCGCGTCGACGTCAGCCTGCAAACCTACAACTGCGGGAATTCCATTAGCGGCCTGCAGCGTGTCGCGGGCCAGGTCCCAATGAATCGCCGCCGTATCGTTACCGACAGCTTTATCCAACTGTTGCGATAGCAACTCGAGATTAGGCTCGGTGGTCTGCCCCTCGCTGTCGACGGGGGGATGTGCTTCGAGAAGCAGCTCGCCGTCAACGTACGCGACTTTCACCGGATCATTGATCAACCAGACCTTGGTGCCGACGGGCACGAGAGGAAACAGCGCGGCGACGTCCTCCGGATACATACGAATGCAACCGTGCGTGATGGCCATCCCCACTGCCATCGGATTGTTAGTCCCGTGGAGCATGTAACTGCCGCCACCGACTGCGAGGCGCATTGCGTAGTCACCGAGCGGATTGTCCGGACCCGCTGGCACAACCTTGGGCAACGGATCCCCGTTTGCCAAGTGCTCCTTACGAACTGACTCGGGTGGATACCAGGAGGGATGCTTCTGCTTGGAGACAACGCGTGTCTCGCCCAGCGGCGTGCTCCAGTCCATCTTGCCGATGCTCACGGGGTACGTGATCACGACGGGCTTCTCGCCCTTCTTCGTCTTCGGGAAGTAGTAAAGGCGATGCTCCGGGAGATTCACCACCACGCCTTCACGAGGGCCCGGTGGGAGAATTCGTTTGCCGGGCAGCAAAATGTCGGTGCCTTCACCGGGCAACCACATATCGACGCCGGGGTTTGCGCGGATGATTTCCTCGTAACCGAGGCTGTAGCGTCGCGCTATGTCGAGCAGCGTGTCCTGATACGTCGACTTGATTCGTTCGTCGGTGCCAAAAACAGCGGAACCGTTATCCGGCAACTCATACACGGTGGCGCCCGCGGGACCGCTCAGACAACCGAGCACCATTGCAATAGCCGTCCAACGCTTCATGTCATTTCTACCAATACTTCGTAACTCATTGAATGTACACTGACTTTACTGCAATTAACCATTTCAACCACACGCCCCGGAGTCCAACCCGTGAATCATGGGCACTGCTCTTGCTGAGTACAAGCCAGGCAACCACAAACCAACTAATGAACTCTCGCGGAGCACGTATGCAAATCTCTCTCAAAATCGCTGCCATCACGGCCGTCACCCTACTCGCCACCGGCTGTAATCTGATGAAGGGCAAAGAGACCACCGGACAATACGTCGACGACGCGACGGTAGCGACGCGCGCCAAGGCAGCGTTGGTGAAGGACAGCACCGTCTCGGCGAGTGATTTCAACATCGACGTCTACAAGGGCAACGTGACTTTGACCGGCGTGGCGAAGAATGCGGCGGAAGTCAATCGCGCCATTGATGACATCAAGCGGGTCGACGGCGTGGTAAGCGTCAAGAACGCGACCCGTCTCGCAACTGCAGAATAATTATCTACTCGAGATTGGTCAGTCGAGACTTTTAGGGCCAGTGGCATGAGAATTCATGCCACATGGCCAGAAAGCTCCCCCGCTCCTTTTACGCCCGCGAGGACACGCTCCTCGTTGCTCGCGAACTCATTGGTCTACATCTAGTCCACAACGACGGCGTCAAGAAACGCATCGGTCGAATCGTTGAGACCGAAGCGTATTTGGGACCCGAGGATCTCGCAGCGCACTCGGCCCGCGGTCGCACAGACCGAACCGAAGTCATGTTCGGTCCCCCCGGTCATGCATATGTCTACTTCATCTATGGATTCTGGAACTGCATGAACGTGGTGACGTCGCGCAAAGGCGTCCCGCACGCAGTGCTACTACGCGCTCTGGAACCAGTGGAAGGCATCACCGACAAGACGTGGGGCCCCGGGCTTCTATGCCGCGCGATGGGAGTCGACCGCGCGCTCAACGGGACCGACCTATGCGCGGATCGATTGTGGCTGGAACGGCCGCGAGGCAGCACACCGCCGGTGCGAATCGGTACGGGTCCCAGGATCGGCGTCGACTACGCAGGGGCATGGGCCAAACGACCGTGGCGCTTTTTCGACAGCGCTTCACCGTATGTTTCCACCGCCTCGGCGCGACTTCGTCGCGGTCGAAGTGATCCGGCGACGCCGCTCGAGCGATAATGGGCGGATTCGTGTTAGTCAAGGAATGTCATGAACCGAGCTGTCTCCCTCATGCCCGGGAAACGTTGGCCGCAGGCCCTGGGAACATTGATTCTGGCGGCACTCGTGACGGCCTGCGCCGCCACACCCGCAAAGCCAAGCAAGTCTGACAAGACAGTTGAACCGACGGCGTCGACGCAGCGGGCCGCGCCTTCAGAGCTATACCCTTCAACATATCGTGTACCGCAGAACGCGCCGACTCTCATTCGCAACGCTACCGTTTTAACCGGTACAGGCACACGCCTCGATGACGCGGATGTCCTGATCGTCGATGGCAAGATCCAATCGGTCGGATCCCATCTGCAGGCACCACCACAAAGTCGAATTGTCGACGGCAAGGGGCATTGGGTCACGCCCGGCCTGATCGACGTTCACTCCCACCTCGGCGTGTACCCAAGTCCGGGTGTAGAGGCGAACTCAGATGGCAATGAAGCCACCGCTCCTTCCACGCCCAATGTCTGGGCAGAGCACTCAGTCTGGCCGGAAGACCCGGGTTTCAGGACGGCACTGGCGGGCGGCATCACGTCGATGCAGATCCTCCCGGGCTCCGCGAATCTCATCGGTGGCCGCTCGGTCGTTCTGAAAAACGTCCCCAGCGTCACCTATCAGGGAATGAAATTTCCCGGCGCTCCGCAGGGACTGAAGATGGCCTGCGGTGAAAACCCCAAGCGCGTCTACGGCGAGCGCAACACATTCCCCTCCACGCGCATGGGCAACGTCGCCGGATATCGTGAGCAATGGGTCCAGGCCCAGGAATATCTGCGCGATCAGCAGGAGTATGAAAAGAAACACGCGGCCGGCGACAAGGACGCAAAGCCGCCGAAGCGCGATATCAAACTCGATACGCTGGCCGCTGTACTGAAAGGCGACATCATCGTGCACATGCACTGTTATCGCGCGGACGAGATGGCCACCATCCTCGACATGTCGCACGAGTTCGGCTACCACGTCGCGGCGTTTCATCATGCCGTCGAGGCGTACAAGGTCGCCGACCTGCTGGCCGAACAGGGTGTCTGCGCGGCCATGTGGGCGGATTGGTGGGGCTTCAAGATGGAGGCCTACGACGGTATTCCAGAAAACATCGCGTTCGTGGACGCGGCGCCCAATGGCTGTGCAATCGTGCACTCCGACTCGGACGAAGGCATCCAGCGGCTCAACCAGGAAGCCGCCAAAGCAATCGCCTACGGACAACGTGTCGGTTTGACGATCCCGCCGGAACGCGCCATCAGGTGGGTGACTTCCAATCCGGCGAAGTCGCTTGGCTTGCTCGAGCGCACCGGTACACTCGAGGCGGGAAAAATGGGAGACGTCGTGGTCTGGAACGGCAATCCGTTCAGTGTTTACGCGCTGGCCGATTTCGTATTCATAGACGGAGCATTGCGGTACGACCGCGCGAATCCCGCGCTCACGCCACAATCCGACTTCACGCTGGGTCAACCGGCCGCCGCAGGGGTGTACCCATGAAGCCAATTACAACGTTGCTCTGCGTCCTCGGCGCCATCGCCACACTACCCGCGGCAGCGGCTCCAGGCGCAGTCCTCATCAAGAACGCCACGGTTCACACCGTCAGCGCTGCCGGAGTGCTGGAGCACACGGACGTGTTGATATCCGATGGCAAGATCGCCGAGCTCGGCCACGATCTGAAAGCGCCGGCCGGGGCCGAGGTGATCGAGGCTGACGGCAAACCGGTCACGCCTGGCCTGTTCGGCGGTCTGAGTCACCTGGGCATCGAGGAAATCGGGATCGAGCCCAGCGTGGATGACTATTCCCTGAAGCTCGGCTCCATGCGGCCGGAATTCGATGTCACGGCGGCTTTCAATCCGGAGTCGGTGATTCTCGGTGTGGCACGCATGGGTGGGATCACATTCGCGATGATCTCCCCCACCGCTGAGCCCGGTGCAAAAGGCTCTCCTGGCGGAACCATCATCGCGGGCCAGGGCTCGGTGACACAGCTCGACGGCGCCCTGGCTCCCAAGACACATGCGCTGTTTGTGGATGTGGGCGGCGATGCGAGTGCGTTGTCCGGTGGCAGTCGCGCTGCGCAGTTCATGCTTCTCGACCAGGCGATCAGCGAAGTCCGATCACCCAAGGCAATGCTGCCGAACGATCAGCGGCTGCTCACGCCGGCCGGCAGACTGACATTGCAGGAGTACCTCAGTGGTACTGGTCCGGTGGTGTTCGATGTCGATCGCGCATCTGACATCCGACAGGTCATCGCGTTGGTGAAACGAGAAAAGCTGCACGCAGTCATCAAGGGCGGCACGGAAGCCTGGCGCGTTGCCCCGGAGCTGGCTGCGGCTCACATCCCCGTGGTGTTGAATCCACTCAACGATCTGCCATCAACCTTTGACGGCGTCGGTGCCACCCTCGAGAACGCTGCCAAGCTGAATCGCGCGGGGGTCAGGATTGCCTTCAGCCTGGACGATCCGCAGCCTCACAACATTCGCAAGGTGCGGCAAACCGCCGGTATCGCCGTCGCGCACGGACTTCCCTGGGAAGCTGCTCTCGCTGCGTTGACCAGCAATCCCGCGGAGATCTTCGGGGTCGCCAGTCGCAATGGCTCGATTGCCCGCGGTCGGCCGGCTGACCTGGTGTTGTGGAGTGGCGATCCTCTCGAGGTCTCGACTCTGGCCCAACGTGTGTTTATTGAAGGTCAATCGCAACCCATGCAGTCGCGCCAAACCCTGTTACGCGACCGCTACCTGGAGAAACTGCGGGCGCATGCGGCACGATGAAGCCAAGCTCCGCGGGATGAAACCAGGCTCCGCAGGATGAAAGCATACAAGTACTATGACCTGATCCTGGGCGCGTACGTTTGTGTCCTGTTGTGCGCGAATATCATCGGACCGGCAAAAGCATCGACTGTTCACGTCCCCGTCATCGGGGACGTGACATTCGGCGCCGGAGTGTTGTTTTTCCCGTTCTCGTATTTCTTCGGCGACATCCTCACGGAAGTCTACGGATATGCGCGCGATCGGCGCGTCGTCTGGAGCGGCGTCGCCGCGTTGATTTTCGCCTCCCTGATGGCCACGGTCATCGTCAAATTACCGCCGGCTGACTTCTGGAAGGCCAATCAGCCCGCGGTGGAGACGATTTTCGGCAGTACGCCGCGAGTCATCTGCGGGTCGATCATTGCGTTCTGGAGTGGCTCGCTCGTCAACAGTTTCGTGCTGGCGAAAATGAAAATCCTGACGAACGGCCGCTGGCTGTGGACCCGCGTCATCGGCTCCACGCTGTGCGGCGAGCTCGTGGACTCGGCGTTGTTCTACACGATCGCTTTTTATGAAGTGTGGCCCACGCAGCAGCTCATAGGTGTCACGATCACCCAGTACCTTTTGAAGTCCGCCTGGGAAGTCGTCATGACGCCGGCCACGTACAAAATCGTGGGCTTCCTGAAACGGGTGGAGCACGAGGACTACTATGATCGGGATACGAATTTCACACCGTTTTCGCTGAGGGCTTGAGCATGGGTCAGTCGGCTTCCGGGGCTTTGCGGGTGGGGGTGCTGGGCGCGGCGAAGATTGCGCGGTCTTTCATTTCGGGGGTGAAGCCGTCGACCCGTGTTGTCGTTGCAGCGGTTGCAAGCCGCACGGCTGAGAAGGCCGAGCTGTTTGCGCGTGAGACGGGAGTTCCACGCTTTCACACTTCGTACGAGGCGCTTCTGGCGGACCCGGAAATCGATGCCGTCTACAACCCGCTTCCCAACAGTCTGCATGCTGAATGGTCGATTCGCGCCTGCGAAGCCGGCAAACACGTGCTGTGCGAGAAGCCGCTGTGCACGAGCGGTGACGAGGCTCGGGCGATGTTTACGGCGGCTCGCAGGAACGGTGTGCACCTCGTCGAGGGCTACCCGTATCGGGCTCAACCACAGACCATTTCGCTTCTCGAGCTGATCCACTCCGGCGCCATCGGCCAATTGCAGCTGATCCAATCGAGCTTCGGGTTCACGCTGTCCGCCGGACCCAACATCCGCATCAACTCCCAGCTGGCGGGCGGCTCACTCATGGATGCCGGCACCTACCCGGTGAGCCTCATTTGCATGGCCGCGAAAGAACGGCCGTCGCGCGTGCATGCCGTAGCGCATTGGACCCATGGTGTTGATAGCGCGTTGGCGGCAACACTCGAATTCAAAAGTGGCCTGTTGGCACAAATCACGAGCAGCTTCTCGACCAGCGTACACCGCCAGGCTCTCATTGCAGGCACCGCCGGAGTCATTCAGACACCCTTTCTGAACCATCCGCCGCTCGACCGCCCGGCCGAATTTCTCTTGAAGCGCGGCGTCGGCGCCGACACAGACTACGAGAAGGTGCAGACACCGGCGCTGAACGGCTTCCGTGCCGAAGCGGAGTCTTTTGCCGGGTTGGTGCATGGGACAAACACGGATGGGACGGCCGTGAGTGCGACCGGCACAGGCGGCGCCGCCCGCTGGGACGGTCCCTCGCCAGGGGAGTCGATGAACATCGCCCTCACGCTGGAGGCGATTCTCCAGAGCGCGCGGGCAGGCAGGCCGGTCGACTTGTAAGCGGCGGCAGGGCGGCGCAACCGCTGGCGCCGAAACGCAGCAAGAAAGGGCGACGGCATCAGCTTTCCTGACGCAGCCGCCCCACCCTCTCATAACTTCAGCTTTGCGGGCTACTCGCCTGCGATGGCAGTTGCCTGACCAGCGGTCCGGTATCCTGCAACGCTGTCAGGTTGAACAACTCGGGCCGCAAGGTCCGATACCGCTCCACCGCCACGAACAGGGTTGAAGGATCCCGCTGCAGTCGCCGGGCAACTTCGGCGAGCGTTGCCACGCCGCGCTCGGTCGCGTACCAGGTGATCAGCGCTCGTGCCAGGGCCAACCGCCTCTGTCGGGAGCGGGAAAGGACTTCACTCCTCTCCAATCCCAACGTGCAGGTGACCGTATCGATGACCTGGTCGAGCGAGTAGGTGCTGCGATAAACCCGCATGTTGCGCGGAATCGCCGCCATGAACTCCCGATCTCCCAGAACGCGCGGATCGTCCGTTCCGCCATGTTCGAAGCTCGCGCCTTCCCCGCTTGCCGGGGCTTCGAACATGAGCCGGTTGTAGGCAAAGCGTGCCTGCTCCGGCCTCTGTGCCAGCATCCGCAGTGCAACATTCGTCGTGAGCCACGGCGTGTTGGCTGTTCCCGCGTACGCGAGATGGCTGCTCAGCGCATAGTCGCCCGGATCGGTCACCTTGCCGGAACGAACCGGCAACATGTGAACGTGGCGGATGAGTCTCAACAGGTAGACATCCGGATCGATCAGCAGTGCATGGTAGCGCTGCTGAAACAGATGCCCGAGCTCCCCGGCACGCCGGTGTACGCGGCGCGCGTACTGGCTGCTGAGGCGTTGCATGAGTCGGCCGACGGGCATATCAGATATCTGCAGGACCAGATGGATCGCATCTGTTTCCCAGCAATACGCGTGCGCGCGCACGCGGCATCTGACCAGCATCGTTGAGAGCAGCCTCTCGAACGTGGCGTAATCGGCCTCTTCGGTAAAAATTGGTTGACGAGCGTTACTACGTTGAACGACGTAATAGACGCCGCCCGGTACGTGCAGTCTGGATCGGCGTGACATCCTTGCCTCCCCACTCCCATGTGCGATTCATATGGCTTCCGTGCTAGTCGCATGTACGAGCTCCCTGCTCTACCTGCGACCCCCTTCGATCGACTCCGCCTGTGTGCGGCACCTCTTCATTTAGTGTCCGTACCAGCAAGTTGGTTCCTGTCCATGACATGCCTGATCAGTCGTTACAACTTGCGATGCTCAATCTTTGAGCAGGGACACTGACTCCGATCCTGCAACATCACAGCAGCACAGGCAAGCTCCGACGCGAGCGCGCGCATACTTTTTTTTGTTGTGTACGGTAGCGAACATAGAAACTCCAGTGCCGGTCACAACGCGCGCAGAAGGCAGTTACTGTCACCCACCTAGGGTCCCTGGAAGAAAGTCCCGTTTCAATCCAGGCACCGGGAGACGCTAAGTCCCTATCGTACGGACGAGCGGTCTGCACGTATTCCTTCGACACCATCCGATCGACAACGCTCACG
>JAXDQF010000314.1:0-4263 GCA_034668025.1 Gammaproteobacteria bacterium
CCCGACTATCTCATTGTCTTTGAGCAACGGCAGAAACAGGGCTGTTCGATAACGAGCCTTTGCCGCCGTGACCCAAAGATCATCCCGATGATCGCCTTCAAGTGCCGTCAAGTCTGGGATGTGAGTGGGTGACCTGCTTGTGGCTAATCGGCCCAGAAAACTCTCCTTGTCGAGCACTGGGAATGATGACCGCGCCTGACTAACCACAAGGGGGTCCCCTCGCACCGCCGCGAGACGATGGCCGCCTTCTTCGCTGAGACGCAAGCTGCCCATGTCTGCTCGACAGAGGCGTGTGGCACTGTCGAGGATGGCGTCGAAGATGGGTTGCAAGTCGTGGGGCGAGTTCGCAATGGCGCGCAGCACTTCCGAGATGGCCGTCTGTTGCTCGATAAGTTCGGTCACCCGATCTTGCGGCTCAGAAGCGACCCTTCCTGCGTGCATACCCTCGGTCATGCGGAGCAGCCTCGACTTAGACGGTGTGGGCAGCATAACAGATCCGGCCGTGGTTCGCGATAGCTCCCCCGCCATCCGACGTACTCGGGAGATGTCGACTGACGGCTGGTAATTCTCAGGCGATGCAGTAAGATTTGCAGTTGGACAGCGGCCGCAGTGCGTAGCGCATGCAAGGCCTTGTCTGCCGAAATCAAGCCGGAAGCTCAACGCCGGAGCTGACGGATGGTGCCGCATTGATGAACGGCGCGTACTCGGACCGCGGCACTCACGAATTTTCCGCGATAAGATTGCCTGACGCAACCATCCAGAGTGAAAGAGTTATCCATAGAGGCCGCTACGGCGCTCGGTCAATTGCACAAAACCCGCAGGCGGAAGATGACTGTCGACGTCGATGCTGGCAAGAAGGCCGAAGACCAGCCCGGATACGTGGCACAGTTGCAAGCCACTCTAAATGTGATTCCCGCGCACACCTGGTACGCCTCTCCGTCCGGCGGGCTCACCTTCGTGAACAAACGAACCGCGGACTACCTCGGACTTCCGAAAGATCATCCTCTCCGTTTCGGCATCGACGTGGGCGCAAAGTGGGACGCCCATCTTCCCTTCGTGCATCCGGACGACCGCGAAGAAACACAACAAAATTGGTCGACCCGTCTGCGCACGGGCGAAGGCGGTGAGGGGAGTTTTCGAGTTCGCGACGCCCAAGGAGGCTACCGCTGGTTCCTCAGTCGCGCCGAACCGCTTCGGGCGAGCGATGGAGCCATATTGCATTGGGTTGGAGTGAACCTGGATATTGAAGAGCGCAAGTGCGCCGAGCAAGCTCTACGGGAAAGCGAATACAAGCTCCGTCAAATCATCGACACGGTACCAGGACATCTCTGGTCAGCGAACCCCACGTTCGAACCGACCCATCTCAATCGGCACCTTTTGGACTATTTCGGTAGGCGAGTTAAGGATTTCAAAGAGGGTGGCTGGGAGGCGTTCCTGCACCCGGACGACCTTCCAGAAACTGCAAAGGCTATTTCCCACGCGGTTCAGACCGGAACTCACTTCCAGGTTATGCACCGTCTCCGTCGGGAGGACGGCGAGTTTCGTTGGCACCATGCTCGTGGCGAGCCTCTGCGCGATCAGCAGGGACGCATCATCCAGTGGTACGGTCTATCTGTTGACATCGATGAAGCCAAGAAGAACGAAGACCGGTTACGCCGCAGCGAAGCCTATCTGGCGGAAGCACAGAGGCTAAGCCATTGCGGTGTGACGGCCTACAAGGGCATGACGGTTTTCTATGGGTCGGAAGAGATTTACCGCATCTGGGGGTTTGATCCGGCGCAGGGTGTTCCAAGCCGCAAAGCCGTGTTGCAACGAATTCACCCGGACGACCGTGACCGCCTGAACGCAGAGGTTGAGCGTGCGTTGGGCGAGAAGAGACGTTACTCGGCCGCGTACAGAATCGTACTGCCCGATGGAACAGTGAAACACCTCGAATCAATCGGCCAACCTGTGTTCTCAACAAAAGGGGAACTGGTCGAGGTAGTCGCTACACAGATTGACGTGACCGAGCGCAAACGCGCCGAGGAAGCACTGCGGGAGAGCGAGGCGAAGTTCCGCGACTACGCCGAGACCGCCTCGGATTGGTTTTGGGAAATCGGCCCGGACTACAAATTCACCCTGCTGACCGAGAATGCGTTTGGCGCACCCGCGGCCCACCGGCTCGGCACGGCGTGTTGGGATCACGCTCTCGACCTTGAAACGGAACCCGAGAAGTGGCGGCTTTTCCGGGCAAACCTCGATTCACGTAAACCGTTCCGTGACTTCGTATATCGCGGGTTGAGCAGCAACGGCTCTCCGATGTACGTGAAGGCCAGCGGCAAGCCGGTGTTTGACGCGAACGGAGAATTCCATGGCTATCGAGGCACCGCCACTGATGTGACGGCACTCTTGCGCGCGCAGGAGCAACAGACGGCCATCTCGGAAGTGCTACGCGCCATTGCGAACTCACCGCACGACTTGCAGCCTATCTTCGACGCCATCCTCGACAGCGCCACACGTCTCTGTCATGCAGACTCAGGCGCCTTACGTCTCTCCGAAGAAGGCGGCCTTCGTCTCGTGGCGGTGCGAGGGGATCCCTTTTTGGTTAGTCAGGTGTGGTCATCAATCCCAGTTCTCGCAGAAAAGGGGAGCCTTCCGGATCGATTGGCCACGAGCAGGTTACCCACCCACATTACCGACTTCACAGCAGTTGAAGGCGATCATCGGGATGATTTTTTGATCTCGGTAGTGAACGCAGGTATTCGAACGGGACTGTTTGTGCCGTTGCTCAAAGACGATGAGATAGTCGGGTTAATTAGTCTGGCCCGCAAACAGGTGCAGCCGTTCACTGACAACCAGATTTCCTTATTCAGGGACTTCGCTGCGCAAGCTACCATTGCCTTGGAGAGCACCCGCCTCGAGCGGCAATATCGCGAGGCGCAGATGGCGCTCGCGCACGCCAACCGCGTCGCGACGATGGGCCAATTGACGGCCTCGATCACCCATGAAGTGAACCAGCCGATCACAGCGGCAGTCACGTACGCGTTAGCCGCCCGGCGTTTCCTAAGCGCTGAGCCACCGAATTTTCGTGAGGTGGATGACGCGCTCTCCCTTATAGTCAAGGAGGGCAATCGCGCAGGCGAGGTCGTCGGGCGAGTCCGCGCACTCATTAAGAAGGCGCCCGCCCGAAAAGACGCCGTAGAAATTAACGATGCCATACTCGAGATTGTTGCGCTCACCCGTAGGGAGGCCGCAAACAATAGCGTCTCGGTGCGGACGCAACTGGCGGAGGGCTTGCCACGTGTCCAGGGCGATCGGGTCCAGCTGCAACAGGTACTGCTTAACTTGATCATCAATGCCATCGAGGCAATGCGCGACGTCGGCGCAGAGGAGCGGGAATTGCTCATCAGCAGCCGTAACGAACCGGCTGGCGTGTCAGTCGAGGTACGGGATTCGGGTCCAGGCTTCGCGCCGGCGGCTCTTGAGCGCGTATTCGAGGCGTTCTACACCACGAAACCGGGCGGTTTGGGGCTTGGGCTGTCGATCTGCCGGTCGATTATCGAAGCGCATAACGGACGATTGTGGGCAAGCCCTAACGTGCCACGTGGCGCTATCTTTGGCTTCATTGCGCCGGCTCTTCCGGCCGCAACATCGTGAGTGGAACGCCGCTTCGGATCCAGGAGGTGCCGGACGTCGAGTCCAGCACGCACTCCGTCCTCCGTGGTGGAGATGCAATGGGCCATTGCGGAGATGCAATCTTGAGCGTCTGCGCTAGGCAACGCGACCTGGGCTTTGCGGCTTCGTCGGCGTCAGTTGCAATTGGTCGGCCATGCGCGCCAGGTCCGGCAAGGACGATGCCCGCATCTTGCGCATTACCTGGCCACGATGAACTTTTATCGTGATCTCGCTTACGCCGAAGTCGGCTGCGATTTGCTTGTTTAAACGCCCAGTCACTACGAACGCCATGACCTCGCGCTCCCGCGGCGTCAAGGTTTCGAAACGAGCTTTCAGCCCTGCTATAGCCTGTTCCTGCTCAAGTCGCGCTCGATCACGGGCATGACCAACCTGAATCGCTTCAAGCAAATCCTGCTCCCGGAACGGCTTTGTGAGGAATTCGATGGCGCCACCCTTCATCGCCTGTACAGACATTGGAATGTCACCATGTCCGGTGATGAAGATGATTGGCAGCTGTCTTTTGGTACCTGTCAGTTCGCGCTGCAGTTCGAGTCCGCTCTGGCCGGGAAGCCGCACGTCGAGCACCAGGCAAGCGGGTCCTTCTAGCAG
>JAXDQF010000315.1:0-3930 GCA_034668025.1 Gammaproteobacteria bacterium
CGCGCATTTTTGGTAGCATGCGCGCCCTCACGCCTGACTAGCCGCGGGCGTCTCGAGCCAGTGGCGATATCGATTCTAGGATGTCATCGTAAGCCACTGATTTTAGTGCCGGAAGGGTGGCAGAGCGGTTGAATGCTCCAGTCTTGAAAACTGGCGTCCCTTCACGGGGACCGTGGGTTCGAATCCCACCCCTTCCGCCAGTCGTCCCTCAAAGGCGAATCGCTTTGCGACCGCTGATGGTGGGGCGACGAAGCGGGGATAACGCCCGCAGGGCGGCCCCGAATGGGCGAGGCGCTCCGCGCGGAGTAATCCCACCCCTTCCGCCAACTGAAATAAGAAGCGGCTCGCGGCGGTCATGGATCGTTATGAAGCATCTCTTCGCATTCACTTTGGGCCTGCTGGCGCTGGTTGCGAATATCAGCATCGCGGGAAACTGGACGGCGCCACCGATGGGGTCGCCTGTGGGGCTGATGCAGCGGTTGGACCGTGCCACATGGATTGGGGCGGGATCGAAGTCAGCCGACCGCGTGGTCTACGTATTCACCGACCCGGACTGTCCGTATTGCAACGACTTGTGGAAGGCACTCGCGACGGCACGGGCACCCGATGTCCAGATCCGCTATCTGCTGGTGGCTGTCATCGACGCCGACAGCAAGGGTAAGGACGCGGCGATCCTGGAGTCGAAGGACCGGGTCGCGGTGTTCGAGAAAAGCGAACGTGACTACGATCGCGGTGGGATCAAGCCTAAGGCGACGTTGCTGCCTGCGACCAGCGAGACGATTGCGGTCAACCAGGACTTGATGGCGGCTTTGCACATCTTTGGCACGCCCGGGTTGGTTTATCTGGATGAGCACAACCAGGTGAAGGTGTTCGCGGGGATGCCTGATCCGGCTCAGCTGAAAACCATCGTGGGCAACCGCTGATCCGCGGTCAGCTTCGGCCAGCCAGGTATCACCGTTCCGCGTGAGTTTATCCGGCAACCTGCGGCCAAGTAGCCAGCAGTCGTTCCGCGCTGCGTGCAGCCAATGCGTGCACGGTGAAGGTCGGGTTTACACCACCGCTGGTCGGAAACAGCCCCGGTCCTGCAACCACCAGATTCGGAATGTCATGTAGCTGCCCGTAGCTGTTGGTTACGGAGTTGGTTGAGCTCGTGCCCATTACGGTGCCGCCCATGATGTGCATGCTGCCGGGCGGACCTGTCCAGACTTCGTCGGCGCCGGCCGCTCGCATGACCTCCTTGCCCTCTGACAACGAGGCTTTCCAAAGAGAAACGGATTCCGCATGTGTGTCGTGGGTGACTCGTGCGATTGGAACGCCGTGCATGTCCTGCTGCGGGCTGAGCGTTACCCGGTTGTCTGAGACCGGAAGGTCTTCGCAGACGGCGGTCATTCCAGCGAAACCGCGCGTCGCCCGTTTCATGAAATCGTGCAGGGCGGCGCCGAAAATGTCGGGGCGCGTCGTCGCGATGCCGAGCAGGTCGTTGGGTTTCACGGCCTGCGCAATCATCCATTGGTAGCTTCCGAAGGCGCCGCTGCTATGGTGAGTGGTCTTCGGGTAGCTGTCCTGATTCACCAACTGACCACCGAACGCGCCCATATAGGGACGAGTTTCCTCAGCGAAAAGTCCGTAAACCAGGCCGGCGGCGTGCGTCATGATGTAACGGCCGAGGAATCCGCCGGAGTTTCCCAGTCCCTGCGGATGTCTGCCCGTGGCGGAGGCAAGCAGCAGGCGCGGGTTCTCCACGGTGAACGCCGCAAGCACTACAACCTTCGCGAGGATCGTCTGCCGCGTACCGTCTTTGAGCGCAACTTCAACTCCAACGGCGCGCGTACCATCATCGCTCGTCAGAACCTTTGTAACGGCAGCGTCATTCACCAACTGTGCGCCAGCGGCGGCGGCCCGGGGTAGATGAATTGTCAGCGGATTTGCCAAGGCGCCGATCGGACATCCCGAATCGCACCAACCATCCCACAAACATTGAGCCCGGCCGTGATAGTGGGTGGTCGTCACGGCCAGGGGCAGCGGCGCGACGGTTTTCCCCAACTTTGAAAACCCCCGTGCGATGGCAGTGCCCTGCGGAAATACGGGGACGGGCGGCATGGGATAGGGCGCGCCTGGCGGTCGCCAGATTTCCCTGGTTGCATCGCCGCTGATCCCGGCTTCCTGTTGGACCTGGTCGTAGTAGGGGGCCAGATCGGAGTACTTCAGAGGCCAGTCGAGACCGCGATCGTGCCTGGAGCGCATGTCGAAGTCTTCAGCGTGCATTCTCGGCCACACAGCGTAGTGATGCATCGCGGCACCACCCGTGCCGAACGCAGCATTGAACACGAAGCCGACTGGATTCTTACCTTCGTCCAATACCGGCGGACCGGTCCATTTGACGCGGCGGGCATAGAGAGTCGAGCTGATCAGATGAGCTGGCGTACGCGCAGGTCCTGCCTCGAGAATCAAAACGCGCTTTCCGCCTTCCGCCAGGCGCGCCGCCATGTTGCTGCCGGCCGCGCCTGACCCAACAACGATGACGTCGACTGGATCCCGGGGCAGGCTCGAAGGAGCCTGCATCGCTGTCGTCATTCTCCCCACCGGGAGGGCGGTTCGATGTGAGCCATGTAGGGAACGCCTAACTGCTCGAAGCCGGCTTTTGTACCGTACACGACGTCGATGGCATCGCTTCGAAGCACAAAGTAGAACAGCCCTGGCGGCGGGCCTTGCCAGCCTTCCACGTGGCCGCCTGCCATCTGAGATAGGAGCGCAGCCGCTTGCTCCGGACTGCAGTCCGCGAAAGGCCGGCCATGCAGTGACTGCGAGGCAGCGTTCGTGGCCCGCACTCCGCTTCGATAAAACTCGGTGAACGGCGCGGCGACGCCCAGATACTTGATCATCAACATGCTGTCAGCCGGGTCCCCTGACAGTTGGTGATCGATGTAGTGGGCCAGACCGGCGGTTGAGCTCCCGGGCAGCAGTGTCTCGCCCAAGGCATCGACTGTCGTGACATCTGCAGCAGCGAGCGTGCGAAAGGGTACTTTCGCGGCTCTGGCCCGGGCGGGCGTCAGCCTGGTTTCACAACCTGCCAGTGTGAAAGTCAGCAAGCCGGCGCCGCCCACGGCGCCGCGAACGATAAAGTCGCGCCTCGCGAGCATGTCAAAACTTGTATTTGACATTGATGCCCGTCCAGCGCGGCGGCTGATACGACTCCTCGTTACAGCCGCACAGTGTTGCGAGATCGAATCCCTGCACACCCGCATGGGCATTATTGAGGTTCTTGACGTCGACATTGACTTCCCACTGGTCATCGCTCGAGCCCCAACCGGCACCGGCGTTGATCAGGGTGTAGGAAGCGAACTGGTCAGCCGTGAAGTTTCGCAGGTTGTAGTAGAAGCTGTCTGAGTAGTGAGCGCTGGCACGCACGTGCAGCAATCCCCACGGGATCGCCCATTCGTAGCGGGCCATGGCGGTTGCCGTTACGGGAGGTGCATACGTCGGTTTGACATCGCGCGGTGGCAGGGGCGATCCGAAACGCAGCGGAATGTCTTCCACGATGGCGTTGAACCACGAGCCACTCAAGATGAAATCCAAACCCTTGACGGGCGAGAGTTGCAACTCCATCTCAGCACCGACGTTGTGTGAGTCCGCATTGATCACGACGCCGCCAACGCCGACGAACAGGAACGCCTGGTAGTTCTTATAGTCGTAATAGAACATCGAGCCGTTGAGGCGGGCATGGCCGTCCAGGAAGGTGGACTTGAAACCCGCCTCATAGGCGTACAGCGTCTCGGCCTTGTAGGGCAGCGAGGCGTTCAGTCCCGAACCCAGATAGGCACCCAACAGAGGTGCATTGAAGCTTCCGGCCTTCACGCCGCGATTGATACCGGCATACAGCAGGAAATCATCCATGAGGTGGTAGTCGAGCTGCAGCTTGCCGGCCCACAG
>JAXDQF010000316.1:0-18605 GCA_034668025.1 Gammaproteobacteria bacterium
GCGAGGGCGTGAATGCGGCAACCGTCGGAGTGCGAACCAGTGAGCTACACACTGCAGGCGATTATTGGCCATCGGGAGTCATTCGACGCCGCGCACTTCGACAGCCTGTCGATCGTCGGCCTGGCCGATGGGCTCCTGTTGATTCCCCTGACATCCGCGGTACGGACGCGCTTTGACATTCCCTACTTACCCCTCACGGACGATGGCGACGACGCGCCGTCCGCCCCGCATCAGCTCAATTTGTTTTGCAGCCAGCTTTCCCGCCAGGGGTTGATTGCCTACCTCGAGGCGGAGATCTTCGGTGGAGTTGGTTGGCAGGCCCACGTCCTGTACAGGAATGGTGCGGCCGTGGGCCCACCGGATATTTCCGCCGATGCAATCAATCAGGCGTTGCGACTTTTCGGTGTCCAGGTCGACGGACACACCGATGAATTTGACGCCGTTGGATTGGGACGCCATCGAGATACAGACGCATGGAGCAACGAACAAGACTGATTGGCGCCTGCCTCTTGTCAGCCCATGCAGAACGCACACAACTTATTCCCATCCAGGTCGCGAAAGTAAGAGAAGTACATCTTCGGCCCCCGCTCGCCGGGAGCGCCCTCGCAGGTGCCCCCAAGTGCTAACGCCTTCGTGTAAAAGGCGTCTACTTCCGACGGGGTATCCAGGCGGAACGCGAACATCGCGCCATTGCCGACCGTTGCCGGTTTCCCGTTATAGGGTCCAAGAACTCCGAAGGTGAGACTCCCTTTGGAGCCATAGATTCGGCCGCCGGTAGGGTGCTCGAACATGGGCGTAATTCCGGCCGAGCCTAGTAGCGCATCGTAGAAGGCTTTCGCCTCTTCCAAACGATTCGACCCCACGGTGCCATAACCCAGCGTTGCCATTTTTAATCTTCCCCCAGGTAGGAATAAATCGACGTCCACACCCGTCTGTGTAGTTGTGGATTTCTATCAGAGAGTCTTCATCGTGAAAAGAGTCATCAACCGCGGCGCGGCCAGCGCCGCCGCCATTATGAGCATTTTGCTCGCTATCCTTACACAGGCGGGAACGCCATCAGCAGCAGCCATCCCGAAGGGCGATCCGCGCCATGGTGAGACGTTGTATCAAGCATGCTCCGCGTGTCACTCCATAGACGACAATGACATCGGGCCAAAGCATCGAGGCGTCGTGGGCCGTCGAGCGGGTAGCATCGAGGACTATGTCTATTCTCCCGCCCTCAAGAAGTCAGGAATCGTTTGGGATGAGGCCGAGTTGGACCAGTGGCTGACGAACCCGAGCGCCCTGGTGCCGGGTACCAAGATGTTCTTCAAGATCGATGACCCCCAGTCGCGCGCCGACATCATCGCGTACCTGAAAGAACAGAAATGAGTCCTGGCGCGCTATGGGTGCCTCAACGCCGCGATAGCATCAATTTCCACGAGCGCGCCGTAATGCAACGCGCCTGTGGGAATGATCGCGCGTGCGGGCCGGTGCGATCCCAGGATCTGTGCATACTGCTCGTTACACGCAGGCCATAGATCAATGTCACTGATATACACGTTCATCTTCAGAACATTCGCCAGGTCGGTTCCTGCTGCCTGCAGGATAGCCTCGATCGAGGCGAGCGCCCGTCGAGTCTGAACGCGAATATCGCCTGCCTGAGCGTCAGTCAACCCGGGTCCCCGCCCCAACTGGCCCGAGACGTACACCGTACCGCCATGCTCGATTGCAGGTGAGTAATGACCCGCGGGCGCGGGAGATCCAGGCGGCTGAACGATATTGATGGTCATGACACTCCCAGGCGGCGGATTATCGGATCCAATGCCATTGTGCCTGAAGGTTCCGGAGTGTGAAGAGGCGCCCGTGCGGCCTACAATTGGGTCCACGATCCAAAAACCAGGCATCCGCGTGACCGAACAGCCCAGGACCCTGCACGACCTCGAAACTCCCGCATTATTACTCGACAGGGACATCCTCGGGCGGAACCTGACGAGGATGCGTAGTCACCTCCAAGCGTTAGGGGTGGCCCTTCGTCCTCACGTCAAGACGACGAAATCCATCGATATCGTCCAGCTCGCCCTCTCAGGATTCGACCCGCGAATTACCGTCTCGACACTCCATGAAGCAGACTACTTCCTGCAGCACGGCCTGACGGATATGGTGTATGCCGTGGGTATTGCGCCCGGCAAGCTGAGGCATGCTGCCGCTCTGATCCGGCGGGGTGCCGAGCTGACACTGATACTGGACAACCTGTCCGCCGCGGGGGCGATGATTGAAGCCGCGGAAACAGAGCAGGTCACCTACTCGGTTCTGATCGAGTTGGACGTTGATGGCCATCGTGGCGGCGTACGGCCGGATTCGGATTCTCTGCTCGAAATCGGGAATCGACTCCACGGCCGACCGGGCATTGAGCTGCGCGGGGTGATGACCCATGCCGGTGGTTCGTACGACTGTCGGTCGGAAGACGAGATCCGTGCGATGGCCGAGCGGGAGCGAGCCGGTGCGGTGTTGGCGGCCGAGCGACTGCGAGCCGCGGGCATCGCCGCGCCGGTGGTCTCAGTTGGCTCGACTCCCACAGCGCTATTTGCAACAGATCTTCGTGGGGTGACAGAAGTCAGGGCAGGTGTGTACATGCTGTTTGACCTGGTCATGGCGGGGTTGGGAGTGTGCCGCGCTACTGACATCGCGGCTTCCGTTCTGGTCTGCGTCATTGGACACAATCAGGAGCGGGGATGGATCATCACCGATGGGGGCTGGATGGCTCTATCGCGTGACCGGGGTACCGCGAAGCAAGCGGTGGATCAAGGATTCGGACTGGTTCGCGACCGCGCTGGCGAGTCACTGCCCGATGATCTGATAGTAGCGTCAGTAAATCAGGAGCACGGTATTGTTGGGCGCCGTGATGGCGGTCAAATAGACCCGGCGCGTTACCCGGTGGGGACCCTGCTGCGCATTTTGCCTAATCATGCCTGCGCGACAACAGCACAACATGAGCGCTATCAAGTGTTGGACGGCGAGGGCCGGATCGTCGCTGTCTGGCCCAGAATCAATGGTTGGTGAGACGCCAGGTGACGAAACGATGATCTAGTTGTATCGTGCCCGGATGAACACGGTGGTGCAAGTCATGGATGAACCTGTCTTACAAACTCTGGAGGTCAACGGCCTGCACATGCGGGTTGCCATCCAGGGTAGCGGTCCGTTGGTATTGTTGTGCCACGGTTTCCCCGAGTTGTGGTGCTCATGGCGGCAGCAGATGCGCGCGCTGGCTGCGGCGGGGTATCGCGCGGTCGCGCCGGACATGCGCGGCTACGGAGGCACTGATGCACCCGCGGATATCGCCGCCTACACGCTTCTGCATCTGGTTGGCGATATGGTGGACCTGGTGCAGGTGCTCGGCGAAAAACAAGCAGTCATCGTCGGCCACGACTGGGGCGCGCCGGTGGCATGGAATTCGGCGATGCTGAGGGCGGATATCTTCCGTGCTGTCGTCGGTATGAGCGTTGGGTTTGTGCCGCCGGGGCGAATCGATCTGCTGAGTTCGTTGCGGCAACAGGGCATACACGATTTCTACATGCAGTACTTCCAGGCTCCTGGAGTTGCCGAGGTGGAGCTGGAGCGCGATGTCGCGGCAACGATCAGGCGCGTCCAATTCAGCGGATCAGGCGATGCGCCGGATCGAGTGGCGTTTGGCCGGCTACAACCGGGCAAGGGGTTCCTGGATAACCTGACGGAACCCACCACGCTCCCGGCCTGGCTGAGTCAGGCCGACATCGATGAATACGTTGCGGAGTTCTCACGGACGGGCTTTCGCGGTGGTCTCAACTGGTACCGCAACATAGCGCGATCTTCCGAGCTCCTGGCCCCGTGGCGCGGAGTGGTCATCCGCCAACCCTCGATGTTTATTGCCGGCGAGCGCGATGACGTGCTGAAATTTCCTGGCGCACGAGCGCGGATCGACAACCTGTCGCGCGCACTACCGGGGCTACGCGGGACTCACATCTTCGAAGGCGCTGGACACTGGATTCAGCGCGAGCGCGCGGCGGCAGTGAACCAACTGCTGCTGGAGTTTCTGCAAGGCCTGTAATCAGTTCGGGAAACTGACTACGTTGACAGGGATGGTGGCGGCTCCCTGCGCCGGGCCACCCGTGGCGTTGATGACATTGTCGATCACACCCTTGCCGCCTAATGACACCGTCAACAAGCTGATGAATTGCACCGCCGGGCTGGCAGGTGCTTCGAATCCGTGATCCGCATGTATGGTGGGGTCCACGTTGAAGAAGCAATAGCTCCCCATGCCCCATCCTTTGTGTGAAGTGACTGTATCGGCCACTTTGTAGGCAGCGTAGCCGTTGGCGCCGTTGCGCCAGGTGGCCTGATTGGGGGGATCGTACGGCATCTCGTTCTGGAAGAAGATGGTCTGGCCACCGTTGCCGTTCCAGAGAACCTCATAGTTCTGGTAATGCTCCACGAACAAGCCGGTCGCGAGCACATTGTCGCCGTTGACGATCAATCCGTTGTCTGCTTTGTTGATAGTCCAGCCCGTAGGTGAGACGCCATGGTCGGCGCGCCACGCCCAGATGTGATCAATGAGGGTGTTGTCGCTGTTGACGATCAAACTGGTTGTGGAGATCCCGGCAACCGCACCGCCGATCCGGAAGAAGACGTCCTGAACGCTGGACGGATTTGCTGCGTGATTCACATGCGAACCCGCCGTCCCCATCGTGAGGAGGACGGGTGAATTGACCGTGCCGGCATCAAACAGAAGGTTGGAGATCTCGACACCGTCGACATCGTCCACCATCAGCGCGTTGACGCCGTTGTTGGGGACAAGCGTGGGAAATCCGATGCCGGTGATGATTGTGTCGGCACGGGTGACATGCAGGGTTTGCGTCAGCTGATAGACGCCGGGCGTGAAAAACAGATTCAAGCCTTGGGCGAGCGCGGAATTCAAAGTGGCAGTGCTATCCGTGGGCTTTGCTACGTAGAACTGACTCATCGGGATCGACGTACCGGGTGTGTTTGGCCAGGTGATGCCCGAGGCATTGTTGCGCAGCGCAGGAACGAAGACGTTGTAGTTCCCCGATGCATCAATGTAGAGATAGGGCTTCTCGCGGGATATGGGTGTCGTGGCGAGCACAGTGTTCTTGTTGGTGACCGGGAATCCCTGCGCCGGCGCGCCTTTGACCCCGGAGAAGACCATGTTCCAGACGCCACCGCTCCATCCGCCCAGGCTGCTGTCGCGGGTGTACCACTGTTGCTGCGAGCCGGAAGTCACTTGACCGTCTATCTGGCTGTCGGCGATGAAGCCGCCGCTGGCAAAGCCAGTCCCATCTCCCTGGTTGGAAGGACCCATCGTGAGATTGCCGCGAATATGCAGACGCCGCATCGGCGCCGCCTGCGATACCGCCCAGCGATCCGTGCCGCTCGCGGGCGTGATGGCCATGTTTTCTACCGAGCGCCAGAAATTCTGCGTCGCATTCGCCGTGTCACCCAGGTTCCAGCCGCTGTCGACGTTCATGTCGCCTTTGGGGAATGACACATCATCTGGATTCAGGCCCAGACCGGCCAGCGTGGTGTAGAAGCCCAGGTTGGCGAACAACGTGCCGTAGGTGCCGGGCTTGAACAGGAATACAAAGCGTTGCGTGCCAAATTGGGCCGTCGCACTGAGGAGCTCCGACTGGAAAGCGCTGTCGACTGCCGCCTGTATGGTTGCTGCAGGAATTGACGGGTCAAAAATTTTTACATTCGGCCCGAAGTCCGGCGTGTTGGACGTAGGCAGGGATGTCGAGACGCCCCCCGTGATTGCGGCCATCACCTGATTGGAGGCCGACGAGCTGCCAAATGTGTCAACCGCCTCTACAACGTAATAGTAGGTCGTGGGAGTTGGACCGGAGTCTGTATACCGTGCATCCGTCACCGCCGCGGCCAGTAGATTGCTCGCAGACGGCGTGAAGCCGCTCGTCGTGCTGCGGAAGACAGTGTAGGAACTGACGGTGCAGCCGGAAGTAGCTGTCGAGCTCGCCCAGCTCAGATTGACAGAACCGGCTGACGTTGCCGCCGCGAGTCCGGTCGGTGCGCTTGGTGCAGCGGCGCATGCGGAAGACGTCGGCGTCGTTCCGGTAGGAGAGGGCGTTGTGACGTTCGACGGGTCAGCAGAAGCTCCCGAGCCCTGAGCACCGGATGAGCCGGAGCCGCCGCAACCGACCAACGCCAGGCTCAGGCCGCATGCCAGGAACGAAGTCCCAAGGGCCACCGGATTCAGATTTTTCAAAGCACATTACCTTGGGACAAGCTCCTTGCGGATTGCAGCTTAATTCGGCGCCTGCGACCCCACTAATGTCGGCCAACCCGGACGTCTGTGGCAAACGACGGGAACGCCGCCCGCACTCGCGGCGCAAGGCCGCTATCGTGCGCTGTGGCGAAAGCCCGCAATGTCAGCTAGCGCGCTGGAATTGGTGTAGGTGCCGGCGAGTACGTACACACGGTTTGGATCGACCGGATCAGTTGCAATGCTGTCGGCGCCTGTCAAACCCCATTCATCGGCACCCACCCAGTCGAGCAACGGCTGCCATGTTTTCGATGTCAGGCCGCCAATGAAGAAATCGAGCGCAGGTATGTGCTATTTCGTATAGGCGGCGACTCAGTGAGCCTCAGGTTTTTTGGGTGTCAGGATCGCATCGAGCAGTGCCGGACGATCCGGGTCGCGTTCCAGGTGCGGGTAGCGAAGACCGCCGTGGTAATCGAGCTGCGCTGTGCGAAATCGATCGCCTTCCCGCACTATCAGGCTCATCGGGGTCGTCGAGTGTTGTGCCGCCCTGATGTCGTCCTTGAACCGGTCCGGATCGAAAGCCACATCGTTGACAGCGATAATTTGTGTGCCCGGTGACAGTCCCGCTTTGAAGGCGGCTCCGTTCCAGAGTACGTCCTTGATCTTCCCGTCCTTGTCGACGCTCAGACCCACGGAATACGTGAGCGCAGTCACCTTGGCCCGTTCCTCCCCCGACTTGTAGAGTGCGCTGGGGGTATCGGTGAACACGAGACGATAACCGCCCCGAGCGACTCCGGCCGTGGGTGCATCACCGTTTACGGCATCGAGTCTTTCGCGCAGGAACGTAGACCAATCGTAGGGTTGCACCCGGTTCAATGCGGCGACGATGTCCGTGAAGGTGTAGGTCAGCTCATCATAGCTGCCGTCATCTACACCGAAGAACTGCCTGGCGAAATCATCGAGCGAGCGCTGCCCGTGAGACTGCTCACGAATCAACGTGTCGACGTCCAACCAGATGAGGGCGCCCACTTCATAGTAGTCCGCGGAGCGTTGCCAACTTCTCCACGCCAGCGGTGTGTTGTACTGGATGATCGGCTGGTCGGTCGTGTCCTGAAGCGATCGCCAGTCGCGGCCGGGCTCGTTCTGATATCTCGCCATGACCATCGCGAGATCATCGAGTGATTGCTGCTTTGTCCACAGTCCTGAGCGAGCGGCCAGCACATTGCCCCAATATTGCGTCTGGCCTTCATACACCCATAGCAGGCTGTTGCGCATCGGTAAGTTGTAGTTCGCCGTCCAAAGATCTGCGGGACGGCGAAACTTGCCGTTCCACGAATGAACAAATTCGTGTGGCAGCAGCGAGTGAATACCGGCGGACTTATCCCACTCGGTCAGGTAGTTGGCGTAGACGCCGTTGAAGCTGGACCGATGATGCTCCACCCCGGCTGTCGGCAGAATGTCGCTGAGCGTCACGAGAAAATCATAGCGATCGTAGTGATGAGATCCGAACAGGAGATACGCCTGCTGAACGAGCGCGCGATGCGCGCTCAATTCGGCCGGCGTGGCAACCAACTGTTCGGGCCGGTCGCCGAACAGATTCATGTAAACCGGGACCTTCGCGCCTGGATCGAGATCGACGCGGGAAAAATAGCTCCCGGCATACACGGGAGAGTCGACGAGCGTCTGGAGATTTGTAGCACGGAAGTGCCCATCATCGCCGGCCTCAGAGACACGCTCCAGCGCTGTGGCCATCTGCCAGCCTGCAGGTACGACGAGGCGCGGTTCGATTCGAATTTGTCGGGCGTAGTAGCCTGCCGGATACAGCACCACCGCATCCCAATCGAGCGTCAGGATGTTGGTCGTCGTTTCCTGCCGGCCGTAGTCACCCGAAGTTGGGGCCAGGTACTGGAAGTCGACATCTACCGAAGTGGCCCTCGGCGGTAACGGCAAGTGGAATGCGTAAACATTGACGGGGTCGCGAGTCCACGCAACTGGTTTGCCCTTGACGCTGACCACCAGTCCCGCTACCCGACCGATTCGTGTTCGGGCGGTCGGCGAGTGATTTCCGGGACGCCACTCGGGATACAGCAACGTGAGAGTGCCGCCCTTCGCAACGGGAATCGTCTCGTGTACCACGATGATGTCCTGCGTCATATTCGACGCATCCACCGTCAGCGCGATAGTACCCGGGTACGGCGAATCTTTCGGCGCAGGCACCAAAGCCGTTGGCGGAGCGGGTTGTGGAGGTGCACTGTGTGCTGTGCCGAGCAACGCCGTACAGACTAGAGCCGCCGTGATAGCGCGCATTGAAGACTCCCTTAAATTATGCGCGGACTCGTCGGGCCGCGGGCATCGTAGCGGTGCCGGCGCGAATATCTCCGGAAGAGCTCACAATTATCAAGTCCCGGGCCTCCAGGGCTGGAAACCATTGACCGCACCCGATAACGGCGGCACAGTAGGTATGCTGTTAAAGGCCTTCAAACGAAAAGCACTTCGCTCCATCGCGCGTGACCACCGCAATCGATAAGCCTCTGCTCGAATCCGCGTGGGATACTGTCCGTCCGGTCGTCCGTTGGACGCCGATGTTGCGATCCGATTACGTGGATTCGCTCATTGGAGCGCGGGTATTTCTCAAGGCTGAATCGCTCCAGCTGGCCGGCTCCTTCAAGATGCGCGGCGCTTGTTTTCGCGTCAGCCGGCTGTCACAAACCGATCGCGGCCGCGGAGTTGTGGCTTTCTCATCAGGTAACTTCGCTCAGGCGCTGGCGCACGCTGGCCGACTCGCCGGGGTGCCCGTCACGATTGTCATGCCTTGCGATGCTCCCCAGAGGAAGGTGGAGTTGACGCGTCGAGCCGGTGCTACGGTCGTGTTGACCGATCACGGCAAGCGCAACCGCGAGGAAGTTGCCAACGCCCGCGCCCGCGAAATAGCCGAGGAGGAGGGCCGAGCGTTCCTGCATCCATTTGACGACCCGTGGGTCGTTGCCGGCCAATCGACACTGATGCGCGAAGTGCAATTGGACGCCGAACGAGAAGGCGTGCGATTCGACTGCATCCTCTGCCCAGTCGGCGGCGGGGGATTGATCGCCGGCACGGCGTTGGCCGAGAAGTATTTTGGCCAGGGTGCGGAAGTCATTGCCGTCGAACCCGAGGCATGCGATGACATGTGTCGCTCGCTGATCTCCCACCGCCGTGAGCAGAACGTGGGTAATCCACCGACTATCTGCGACGCCATGCAAGCGTTCACGCCAGGGGCCATTCCCTTTGAGGCCGCAGCGCATCTGGTGTCGCGCGGAATCACCGTTGACGATGAGACTGTCCGCTCTGCGATGCGGCTTGCGTTTGAGGAGTTCAAGATTGTGCTCGAGCCGAGCGGCGCGATTGCGTTGGCGGCTGCGATGCGCCACCGCGAAGCTTTTGCGAATCGCACCATTGCGCTCCTGTGCTGCGGTGGTAGCGTATCCGTCGAAGACCTCCTGCGACTCACGGGCAAGCCCACGCTCGCTTCTTAACCCGCCCTGCCGATGCGCTACGCTAGCGCCTATATGCGCTGCCTGCTCGTCACCCCCCCGATGATTCAGCTCAATACGCCGTATCCCGCGACGGCGTATCTGACGGGCTTTCTTCGCCTGCACGCGGCTGACCTCGGGCTCGAGGTCACACAAGCTGATGCCTCGATCACCCTGTTCCTGCGGTTGTTCTCCGGCTCGCTTGTCGCCCGCATGGCCAACGAATTACGGCGGCGGGCGAGGGGCGTGGGAAAGAAGGCTCCGATGCCGCCGTCGATAGCACACTTCCTTGCCAAGGCCGAACGGTACGTCGATACCGTGGAACCCGTGATCAGGTTCCTTCAGCGCCGCGACCCCAGCTTGGCCTTCCGGATCGTCGGACGGTCGTTTCTTCCTGAAGGACCGCGCTTCCAGCATTTGAGCCGGCTGCCAGGAGCCGAGCTCGCAGCGCCCGATGAGCAGTTGCTCTCCGCCTTCGGTGCATTGGGCACCACGGAGCAGGCTCGTTACCTGGCGAGCCTCTATATCGACGACCTCGCCGACGTCTGGCGAACGGGCATCGATCCGCGCTTCGAGCTAGCTCGGTACGGCGAGCGCCTCGCCGCCAGCTCTGCATCGTTCGACCCGCTGCATGAGGCACTGACGGGCGAGCCGACACTCGTCGATACGACTCTCGACGAGCTCACAAGCGAGTTAGTAGCGCAACGGCCAGATGTCGTCGCTGTCACGACGCCGTTTCCCGGCAATGTGTACGGTGCATTTCGCATGGCGCGTACGATCCGCACGGCGATGCCCAACAGCACTTTGATTCTGGGTGGTGGCTGGGTCAACACCGAGCTGCGCTCGCTGAGCGATCCACGGGTGTTTGATTACTTCGACTACATCACTCTCGATGACGGCGAGCGTCCGCTGCTAAATTTGCTCACCAAACTCAGTGGCCGTCCAACGCCGCTCGTGCGGACGTACATGCGCAAAGGCGGCAAAGTGGCGTTCGAGAACGATTTGACACAACATGACATTCCGCAACGCGACACGGGTGTCCCGACGTACGACGGTTTGCCGCTCGATCAGTACGTGTCGCTCATGGAAATGCTGAACCCGATGCATCGCTTCTGGTCGGACGGCCGCTGGAACAAGATCACCCTGGCGCACGGCTGCTATTGGAAGAAATGCTCATTTTGCGACGTCTCGCTCGACTACATCGGCCGCTACGATAAGCCGAGTACAGAGCTCGTCATGCACCGCATTCGATCGCTGATCGCGGAGACGGGCGAGACGGGCTTCCACTTTGTCGACGAGGCTGCGCCGCCGGCGGGCCTGCGTGCGCTCGCGAAGCGCCTCATTGCCGAGAAACTCAGCATCACGTGGTGGGGCAACATTCGGTTCGAGAAAACCTTCACGCCGGAGCTCTGCAGTTTACTCGCGCAAGCTGGCTGCGTGGCTGTGAGCGGCGGGCTCGAAGTGGCGTCGGATCGGTTGTTAGAGCTCATGAAGAAAGGCGTCACCGTCGAGCAGGTGGCGCGCGTGACGCGTGCATTCACCGATGCTGGCGTGATGGTGCACGCATATTTGATGTATGGCTTCCCGACAGAAACCGCGCAGGACACAGTGGACGCCCTCGAGCGTGTGCGCCAGCTTTTTGCGGCGGGCTGCATTCAATCAGCGTACTGGCATCGTTTCGCGGCGACAGCCCATTCGCCGATCGGGCTGAATCCTGAGCAATATGGCATCACATTGCGGCCGCCGCAAAACGTCGAGTTCGCGCACAATGACGTCGAATTCGAGGATCCCGTGGGCACCGATCATGACTACCTGGGCAGCGGCCTGCGCAAGGCGCTGTACAACTATATGCACGGCGTCGGCCTCGATGCGGACGTGCGCGAGTGGTTTGAACTGCACCCCAGCGCTCGTCACGGCGGCCAACGGCGACGAGGGGGTCGCGCTAAAGCGGGTGGTGTGCCGAAGACAACCGTACCGCCGGATTTGATCGAAAGTTTCCTCGGCTGAGAGTCACCTCGCGCGTGTTGATCGCCTTCAATAAGCCTTTTGGCGTGATCTGCAAATTTCGCCCGGAGCCTGGCCGGCGCACGCTTGCCGACTACATCAACGTGCCAAACGTCTACCCGGCGGGCCGACTCGACACCGACAGCGAAGGGCTGCTGCTGTTGACAGACGATGGTTTGTTACAAGCGCGCATCGCGAACCCGCGTCATAAGCTCGCGAAGGTCTATTGGGCACAGGTCGAAGGTGTTCCGACGGAGGCGGCACTAACCTCATTGCGAAACGGTGTTGATTTGGGCGACTTCAGGACGAAACCCGCTGGCGCGCGCTCCATCAGCGAGCCTACGAACCTTTGGCCACGGGATCCGCCGATCCGCTACCGGGCCAAGATCCCGACGGCTTGGCTCGAACTCACTCTTCATGAAGGTAAGAACCGGCAGGTTCGGCGTATGACGGCGCGCGTCGGATTTCCAACGTTACGGTTGGTGCGAGCCGCTGTGGGGCAGGTTGGTGTCGACGGCTTGGCGCCCGGTAAGTGGCGCGAGATCGATGCGGCATCGCCGTGGACTGAGCGCAGGCCACACGCTAACGCGACCTCAAGATAAAAAACTGAACTTCGATTTTGGAGCCGAAGTCCGGATGGCCGGGCAGGTAGGGCAGGTTGGTCGAGTGAAACACTGACGACCACAGACCCCCGGCATCAAACCTGGCCAGTAACTCACCGAACGATCGCTCTTGGATCAGGTCGGTCCTGTGCGAGAGTAATAGAATTCCGCCCTGGCGTACGACGCGGCACAACTCTCGGAACAAGGTGTCTCCCGTGATGTAGGAGAGCACCCCAACGCAGATGGCGGCATCGAACATGTGATCCACAAATGGGAGTGGTTCGAGGAGGTTGGCCTGTACGAGGGATCGATACGCCCCCTTGCGCGCGGCTCGTTCCAGGGACGGCATGGAAATGTCTATACCGTGCAGGGCTTCGAACCCAACCCGTCGAAGCTCACTGCCCGTCAGTCCGGTGCCGCAGCCAACATCCAGAATGGTCGATTCGAGGCCAACGTGCTGCGCGAGTAGCTCAGCTGCCATCGCGGGAGCTCGATATCCCCAATCGTTCAACAACGTCTCGTCGTAGGACGGCGCCATCTCGTCATACTGTCGCATGACTTCCGTGCTGTCGGCGCTGGGGTTGCCGGCCCAGTCATACTTGTCGCGCATACGGCTTACTCGTCAGGGGTAGTGAGCTGTTTGTCTTCGGTATCGACGACGAAAACGGCTAGGAACTTGGCGGGCTCGGTCTTGCTGGCGTTGCCGCTGACCCGATGGTGGGCACCGGGGACTTCAAAAAAGCTCTGGCCGGCTGTGAGGATGCGCTCAGGTTCCCCATCCACCTGGCTGCGGATGCTGCCGGACACGACATACCCGTAGATGAAAGCCGAGTGGGCGTGGTGATGCGGGCGGGACTGGACGCCCGGCGGATAGACCACTTCAGCGGCGATGAGAGACTTACCGGGAATGTTCGGGATGGCGTGCGAGAAGTTTCCGGTGACGACCGCGCCAGCCTTGTTCGCTGCATGCCCCGGATCACGAGCGCCGGCAGAACCTGCCAATACCGCGCACGCCATTACTGCCAAAGTCAGGTGGTTTTTCTTCATGGCTCCCCCTTTTCCTATGAGGATGAACCCTGCTTTTGCGAGTGTCTACATGTGGGAGCTCGACAAGATCTCCACGGTGCCGCTGCCGCCGGGGCAGCGATTTGAGCTTTGCTATAATAAAAAGCGGACCGTCGATTCGATAAGGAAACCCTATGCGCTTCATGAGTGCGATCGCCGTACTGTCTCTTGCCACCTTAGCGCAGGCCTCGGCGACCGAGCCGGAGCCGCAGTCTGCGACGGCTTCGCAACCTCAGGACTCGAGCCCCGCGCAGGTGCCAGCCTCACCGCCTGATTTGCAGGCCGGAGCGAAGACTCCCGTAGCCGGTGAGAAATCCCCTGCTGCGTCACCAGCGGCCGCTCCGACGTCCGCGGTGGCAAAGACCGACAAGCCGGAGCTCAGCGACAGCGGGAAGAATCTTCTGCACCAGGGCTACAAGCTCGAGGTGCGTGATGGCGTAAATTATTTCTGCAAGAAGGAGCCGGTGCTGGGCACACGCCTTCGTGAGAACAAGGTGTGCGGCACCGAGGAGTCGGTGTTGCACCGGAACGAGCGCGATCAGAGCACTGTGCGCGACTCTCTGAAAAACACCGTAATGGGGCATTCGGACGGGCACTGATGGTCTGATCCAACAGTTGCGAAGAAGCTCCATCCACCAACCAACAGACATTAAATCCGTTGGTTGATGGGATCGAAGCGGCTACGATCTCGATCGTGCTTCCGCTACTGCTGCTGTGGCTTGAACGCCGCGAGGAATTCGTCTTTGGTGAGAACGCCGTCGTGGTTGGTGTCAGCCGTATCGAAATTGGCAGCCACCGTTGGGATTGCCTGAGCTTCGTCCTTGGTCAGCTTGCCGCTGTGACTGGCGTTCAGTTTGTCGAATATCGCTCCGATATCAACAGTCTGCCCCGATGAAGGCGGCGCTGGCTGAGCGGTGGCGCTTGGCGCCGGCCGCGTATAGGTCTGCGTTTTTTCCTGAGCGAAGGCTACGCTGGACAACAGGGCGGCGAACGCGAATGCAGTGGACAACTTCATGAAAATCTCCTTTGCGGGGGGCCCGCAGGATCGAATGAGACCTCATGTAAAGCGACGCCACCCTTGTGGGTTCCATGGAAAAACGTCGCATCGTGGAGACATCGAGCTGATCTCGCGATCGCCCGATGTTCCGGCCGGAGACAGTGATTGATGGCCAAGCGAATTGCCTGGCTCGTGATCGCGATCGGCGTACTTCTGCACGTTTATATCGACGTGTTCCTGTCGGATCGGCCCGCAAGCGTGTTCGGTGTGCTCGGGGTGATTCTCTGGCCGTCGCTGCCGTATGGCCTGTGCGCCGTAGCGCTGCGGTTCTGGGGGGCTGCTGCGTCGATCGGCGGGGCTGTAGTTGCGCTGGGGCTGGATGCCATGAGCGTCTATGCCGTCTTCATTCATCCCACGAGCTCGACCGCACCGGTGTTGTTGTTGTTTGTGCCGCTGTATAGCCTCGTGATCTTTACGCCCTTGGGCATTGCGGCTGGTCGGCTGACGGATCGGCGGCGCCGCTCTCGGATGTGACAGAACCGCACCGACATCAGCACTAACGGCGGTCTCGAAGACCGGGGCGCTCGAGTAGGTCGGCGAGATCCGGTTATGAAGTGGCCCACGACGCGGCTGGTGCAACGCCACGGGCCGCCGAGGATTCAGCGATGCGTTACTTCCCGTTCTTGGCTGGTGTCGTTGATGTGGCGATGATCTGCCACGTGCCGCCCTTGCGGGACCACACGTGCAGGCTGTAATGGGCGTCAGCGCCTTTGGTGCCATGCGTCATAATGGCTGTATCCGGATTGATGAAAGTAACTTTGTAGTCGGTCGGCTCATAACGCGTACCGGCGGGTTCCGGCTTCATATCAGAGAGCTCACCCTGCTTTCCCCTCACGCCGGTCTCAGCGACCGAGACGACTTTGTCAGCGAGTAACTTCGCCGCGACAGTCGGATCACCTTTGACACCGGATTCGCCCCATTGCTTGTCCAGCGCTATGAGAGCGTCCGTTTCGTCAGCGGCGTGGACAGTCGCCGCAAACATGGCCAGAAGCGTCGCAACAGTGACTAACGTATATTTCATGTTGATTTTCCCCTGTGAGTTTGTGATGAGTCGCGGGCAGCCCGCCCGTTTGACGGCCTACGTTGCCAATAGCGGCGTCGCGGCCTTTTTTGTCCTGGTGGCGGCTTCGGCCTGCTTCTTTATTGAGACTTAGGGACTATAGTCCTCATTTCATCCATCCACAGCATTAGTTTGCGATGGCCGGCTGGCGGAAGTGTTAGAGTGTCGTTGCAGCCGCTTCGGCATGGCGCCGCGGTGCGAAGCCACTTCGCCATCTCTCGATCGGCATCCGCCGCGGGTATGGATGCTGTGCCAGGTTGGACGGAAACTAGTTACAGCGTGTCGCGGGCTGTTCCAAGGGGATGACAGAATGTTTCAAGTCATGATTGTTGCAAAGGTATCCACCGGCTCGCACCTTGCGGTCACTTCGCAACTCGCTCAATGCGACACACGAGAGCAGGCAGATGCTCTATGTGATGGCGTTGAAAAGCAGAACAAGGAGTCCAGAGCGCTTCCCGGATTCTCCGCTGCGACCATCAAGTTGTACCAGACTTAGAAGGCATTCAGCCGGGCGTTGAGAGTCGTGTTCGGTGCTGAGCGCCCTGGATCGGAGTGTTGGGCGAGGGTCCAAACTCCCGGCGGCCCGCAGGCGTAACCCGGAGCTACGGGCTGCGGATGTCAGGTCGTCGGAACGTTTACTTGAACGTTACCTTCTGTGATGTTGACCTCGAAGGTTCGCAGGGCTTTCTCACGTCGGACGACATTGAGCAACTGGATTCCGGGCGGGAAGTTTGCCCAGTCACTGACCTGGCCGGTCCTGATGTCGAACCGCGCCCGGTGAAAGGGGCATTGGACCAGACTGTCTGCGATGAGCTTGCCGCGGGACAGCGGGGCGAACACATGGGTGCAGTTCGCCTGAGTTGCGAAGAACCCGTCGGTCAGATGGTAGAGAACGATTTTTTCGCCGCCTACTGCGAAAGACTTCATTTGACCGATTGCGAGTTCATCCGAGCGGCAGACCACATGATTCGGCATGGCGAAATCCTCTTCGAGCAACCTGGCCAGTCTACTCTCCATCGTGCCGTACTCAATGGAAGGACTCGTGGCGGTTGGCGGACCCATGCGCCGCCGGGCAGGGCGCATGGGCTGCTCTCGAGCCTTACTTGAGCAAGGCTTCCTGTATGGTTTCCGAGCCCAGAATCGTTCTTATCTTGGCCCGAGCGGCTTGTGACTGATCGGCCTTTTCGATCGAGCCTTCGATCTGCGCACTCACCGCATCCAGCTTGCTACCGAGCCCATCCAGGGCAGCCCAGTTCTTGTATTCGACCACCAGATAAACGTCGGGGTCATTGGGGCCGCGTGGCTCCGCCGTGTACACGTGGTACCCCAGGACGAGACCGGCCTTCTTAGCAGCCTCCTCCTGTTTCTTCCATGTGGTTGACAGCCAGTGCATGTAGTCATCGAAGTGACCGTCAACCGTGCGGATGGCGGACACGTTGACGACGGACCCGTCGTTGTAATCCGTTCCGTTCGCCAGCGCATCACGTGCTGGAATGGCAGCCAATCCAACGGTCGACATGATCAGGGCAATGGACATCCGTCTGAGCGTGCGTCGCATGGAACTCTCCTCGATTGGACGTTAGTGTTATGTGGAGCTGCACGTCGTTCAGCCGTGCTACCGAGCGATCTTAGTCGCAACCTACCTCGAAGACATGCTGCGCGGCACCAAAGTCAGGTCATAGTGACGGGGATCCCGCCTCGGGGCCCTGCAGTGTCGCGTCCAGGGGCAGCGTGAAGTCACTTGAATGGGTGTTGCAATGAGGTGCGCTTAACCGGCGCGTCAGCGCCTGTCACTCGCTCGATCGATAGATGTGCCGTTCGCACCCCATTGCTAGGATGAATTAAACGTGGAGGAACAGACCGCATGACAATCTCTTGGCCTCGAGCAGGATTCCTTTTGGGTTCGGCGCTACTGTCGATCGCCATGGGTGCTGTGACCCTGGCGGCGCCCGCTGCGCCGGAAGTGACGCACCAGGCGTTCAAGATCGGAAGCTACAGCGCTCTGGCGCTCAAAGACGGCTCGCTGCAGGAGCCTAACGACGGCAAGAGCTTCGTCGTTGGACAGCCGACCGCCGAGGTTGCCGCAGCACTCGAGAGTGGCGGCGCCCCTGGCGACCACTTCGAGTTCAGCATTCAGCCGCTGCTGGTACATGCGGGCAGCCGCGTACTGCTGTTCGACGCGGGTGCCGGGAGCAACTTTGGTGAGATCGCCGGCAAGCTGCCGGAAGCGCTGGCCGCGGCGGGGGAGAACCCGGTCAACGTGACCGACATCTTCATCTCGCATGCCCATGGTGATCACGTCGGAGGACTCCTCACGCCTGCGGGTACGCTGGCATTCCCCAATGCAACCATCCACATGTCCGCGCCCGAATGGACCTGGTTGAGCGGCATGAGCGCCGAGACCGCGAAGAACATCGGAATTCCTCGAGTGACGGAGCTCGTCGCGACGATTCGCACCAAAGTGGTGCCCTTCGAACCCGGGGCGGATGTCCTGCCGGGTGTTGTGAAGGCGGTTCCGATCAAGGGACATACACCGGGGCACTCCGCCTATCGCATCGGTTCGGATCCCCATACCCTGTTGGTCTTTGGAGATGCACTGCATAGCTCCATCGTCTCGGTGCAAAAGCCGTCGTGGAAAATCGCGTTTGATACAGATCCGCAAACAGGTGCAGCGAGTCGCACTGCGCTCGTAGCGAAGGTGGCGGCGACCGGGCAGCGGCTGTATTCCGAGCACTTCCCCTTTCCGGGGGTCGGCACGATCGTCAAACACAAGACGGGTTATGTCTGGGTGCCTGAATCGCTGAACTGAACGGCTGGATCGCTTGGACCTGGGGCCGTTGGATACGGCGCTCGCGAAGACGTGTTTGGATTATCTCAACTATGACCGGTGGGGGGGCAATCGTGCTAGCCGACGGGCCCGCCGTCGAACTTCGCTTCGGTGCGGGCCGATGCGCCCGGAAAATAGGCCATGGGTCAATTTCAACGCTTGCGGCCCGAGTCACCGATGGCAAGCGTGGATTTCAATCAATGGGAGTTAGTGCGGTTTGGCCAGAGCGAT
>JAXDQF010000317.1:0-19677 GCA_034668025.1 Gammaproteobacteria bacterium
GTTGACCCGTCCCTGTCCAACACGCAGCGCAGCCTCGAGTGATTCGAGAACGCGGCCGCGATCTGCGCCGCCGGCGCGGAAGCGATCCTGCACCACGGAGAGAGTGACGAGGGGTCCCGCAGGGGCAGCTTTGCCCTTGCCGCGTTTCGCAGCGGTGCCACGCGCCGTGCCGGACTTCTTCGCGGCAGCGGGCGCGACGTCACCCGCGGCAGCAGCGCTGGCAGACGCCGCCGCGTCGCCGAAGAATCGCGTGTACCCCTGCTTTTCCAACAGGCCTCTGACTTCCGCTTCGCTGAAGTTAGGAGGGACCGGCACAGGGAAAGTGAGCAAGAGGCGCGGATCACCGGCCTCCCGGGCACGCGCCGACAAGTCAGCGTAGATACTCTCAGAGGTGTCGCGGCGCACCGGCTTGCCACAACACTGGCAGTACAGAGTCGAAGCCCGCGCGAATATCAACTTGAGGTGATCATTCAGCTCCGTCATCGTCCCCACGGTGGAGCGCGATGTGCGCACTGGATTCGTCTGATCGATCGCAATGGCAGGCGGAATACCCGCAATGCTATCGACCTGGGGCTTGTCCATGCGGTCGAGAAACTGGCGTGCATACGGCGAAAATGTTTCGACGTAGCGACGCTGACCTTCTGCGTACAGCGTGTCGAATACGAGCGAAGATTTCCCGGACCCTGAGACGCCCGTGACGACCACGAGCTCGTTCAGAGGAATATCTAGATCGAGATTCTTCAGATTGTTCTGGCGCGCGCCGCGCACAAAGATCGCGTCGCGAGAGGCGTCGGTCATTCCGTCACCTTGAATTAGGGTGGAGTCGTTGTGTAATGCGAGCGGGAACGCACGCGCGAATCTCGCATAGTAATGGATTTTCTAGGCAGCGCGCGCGGCCTGATTTAGGCCCAGTGGCATTCAGTAGTTCGTCATCTTTGGTGCTGTATAAACCTTGAAATATATTGAAGCTAAATAGGGTCTACTGGGTGCATCTGCAACCTCTGCAGCTGCGTATAGCTGACGTTGACTAGCGTACAATGTGTGCGCGGAGCCGAGAGGTCGTCAGGCCGGGAACTTTGTCCGGTAGGCGTGAGGGGGTGTTCTGACGCAGAGCGTCAGGCAACCGGTCGAGCGGCATTCGGCTCAACTAGGTATCGCCATAAACTCGAGGAGACGTTCAAGATGAACAACCGAAAGATGTCCAGCGTTGCCCTGGCTGCCGCCGCCGCGGTGATGTTCTCGACTGCCTTCGTAGGCACGGCCAGTGCCGCTGATGAAGCCAAGGTCAAGTGTGAAGGCGTGAACTCCTGCAAGGGCCACTCGGCCTGCAAGACCGCCAACAACTCCTGCAAGGGTCAAAACTCCTGCAAGGGCCAGGGCTTCGTGGAAATGACCCAGGCCAAGTGCGATGCGGCCAAGGCCAAGGCCGCCGGCAAGTAAGCCCTTCCTTTAGATAGGATCGGCTTTTAGCGAATCGGGCCCGCCTCTGCTGCCGGCAGCGGCGGGCCTGGTCCCAATAGTCTCTACGTATGGCACTCCTGTCCCCTTCGCTCGGATTCGGCCTCGGCCTCAGGGTCGATCATTACGAGGCCATCCTCGCCGACAACCCCCCGGTGGACTGGTTCGAGGCACTGACCGAGAACTACCTCGTGCCCGGGGGCAAGCCGCTCGACTATCTGATGCGGATCCGTGAGCGCTATCCGATGGTCCTGCACGGCGTGTCGCTGTCCATCGGCAGCACGCAAACGCTCGACCGCAATTACCTGGCGCAACTGAAAGCACTCGCAGCCCGGGTCGAGCCACACTGGATTTCCGATCATCTGTGCTGGACCGGTATTGCCGGTCGCAACATGCATGACCTGTTGCCGCTGCCGTACACCGAAGAAGCCCTCTCGAATGTCGTCGAGCGGGTGCAGGTGGTGCAGGATGTTTTGGGGCGGCGCCTGCTGCTGGAAAACGTGTCGAGCTATGTGACTTATCGCGATTCACAGGTCACTGAGTGGGAATTTCTTCGCGAGATCGCGCAGCGCGCCGATTGTCTGCTGCTGCTCGACGTGAACAACATCTATGTCAGCAGTGTGAATCACGAATTCAATCCGCTGGATTACCTGAACGCGATCCCGGTGGATCGTGTGCAGCAGATTCATCTCGCGGGTCACGAAAATCACGGCGACTATCTCATTGATACTCATGATCATCCCGTGCCGGATCCCGTGTGGGAGTTGTATGACGCCGCGGTTCGCCGCTTCGGCAACGTCTCAACCATGATTGAGCGCGATGCCAACATCCCGCCTCTGGAGGAGCTGTGCTCCGAGCTCGACGCTGCCCGGCAGTTGGCTGAGCGTGCACTGGCACGCGCGGCGTGAGCCGGCTGCCTGACATTCAGGAAGCCTTCCAGCGGTTCCTGCTTTCCGGCGATTCCGAGATCGGCTCACAGGTTGTGGGAACTGAACGGGTCCCGGTTGAGACGCGTTTGGGAATCTACGGCGATGGCTATCGCTCGCGGCTGATTGAAGCCTTGCAGGCCACCTTCCCGGTGCTGGCCAATCTGCTGGGCGAGACCGATTTCCAGGCGATGGCAACCCAATACGTCGACGCGCACGAGTCCACGTTCTTCTCCATCCGCTTCTACGGCGATCAGATGGCGGACTTCCTGGCCAGCGATACGGAGTATTCGAAGGCGCCCATCCTGGCCGAGTTGGCCCGGTGGGAGTGGGCCATGGCTGCTGTATTCGATGCTGCGGACGCCGAGCCGCTCGACATCAGCGCCTTTGCGCAATTGGCGCCGGAGGATTGGGCTGAATTGCGGTTCGAGTGGAGCCCCGCCGTGCAGATTGTCGAGCTCGAGTGGAACGTACCCCAGCTGTGGAAGGCCGTTACGGAAGATACGGATCGACCCGACCCCATCCCCGCGCCGACGCGCTACCTGATCTGGCGGCGCGAGTTGCAGATATATTTCCGACCGCTCAGCGACGAAGAGACCTCGGTCGTGGCGGCAGCACGCGCCGGTCACTCTTTCGGTGAGCTTTGTGTCCTCCTGTGCGAACATCTCGATGAGAGCGAGGCTTCGTTGCACGCGGCAGGATTTTTGCGGGGATGGGTCGAGTCCGGCCTGCTCGTCGGTGCCGCCTTGCCTGCGCCATAGGAGGGAGGTCCGGAATGTCTGCGCCGATTTACAACAATGCCCTGGAGATGATTGGCCGCACGCCGCTGATGGCGGTGCGCCACATCGATACGGGACCTTGCGAGCTGTTTCTCAAGTTGGAGAATCAGAATCCGGGTGGCTCCATCAAGGACCGCGTGGGTCTGTACCTGATTGAGGCGGCGGAGCGCGACGGCAAGCTCAAACCCGGCGGCACGCTCATTGAGGCGACGGCCGGCAACACCGGACTGGGGCTGGCGCTGGTGGCGGCTCAGAAGGGCTATCGGCTGCTGCTGGTGATTCCTGACAAGATGAGCCAGGAGAAGATCTTCCACCTGAAGGCGATGGGCGCCGAAGTGCGCCTCACACGCTCGGATGTCAGCAAGGGCCATCCGGAATATTACCGCGACATTGCCGAGCGTCTCGCGGGCGAGATCCCGAATTCCTTTTTTGTGAACCAGTTTGGCAACGAAGCCAACCCGTTGGCCCACGAGCAGACCACCGCACCGGAAATCTGGGAGCAGATGCAGCACCGCCTCGACGCAGTTGTGTGTGGTGTTGGTACCGGCGGCACGCTGACGGGCCTGTCGCATTACTTTGCGAAGACGGCGCCCAAAGTTGAAATCGTGTTGGCTGACCCGGCCGGCTCGATACTCGCTGACTACGCGAAGACGGGCAAGGTGGAGCAGGCGAAAGGCGGCTGGCTGGTGGAGGGAATCGGTGGCGACTCCATTCCTCCCGTGGGCGATTTCTCGCACGTCGGCAAGACCTACACAATTGCCGATGCGGAGGCCTTCCAAACCTGCCGCGAGCTGTTGAGAAAAGAGGGCATCATTGCCGGTACCTCCACCGGCACCCTGTTGGCCGGTGCGCTGCGCTACTGCCGGGAGCAGAAGACCCCCAAGCGGGTAGTCACTTTCGTCTGTGACAGCGGCAACAAGTACCTCTCCAAGGTCTACAACGACTATTGGATGCTCGACCAGGGATTCATTGAGCGCGAGAAATTCGGGGACCTGCGGGATCTGATTGCGCGCCGCCATTGGGAGCGTGCCTCCGTCACCGTCAATTCGACCGAGCCGGTGCTGGCAGCGCTGCGGCGGATGAAGCTGTACGACGTATCCCAGCTGCCTGTCATGAAGGATGGCAAAATCGTCGGCATCGTCGACGAAGAAGATATTTTGTTGGAAGTGTTTGCGAATCCAGACCACTTCAATGAGCCTGTGACCGAGGCCATGGCCACCGGTCTCGTGACCGTGCCGGTGGATGCGCCGGTGGAACAGCTCATGGAAATCTTCAAACACGGCATGGTGGCCATTGTCGTAAAGGACAATGAGTTCCTGGGCCTCGTGACCCGCATCGACCTGCTCAACTGGCTGCGACGGCGGCTGTAATCCTTATGACACACAAAGACCACGCATTCGCGACCCGCGTCATTCACGGAGGCCAGGAACCCGATCCTCGGACCGGCGCGGTCATGCCGCCGATCTATGCGACTTCGACGTATGTTCAGTCGAGTCCCGGTGTCCACAAGGGTTACGAGTATTCGCGTACCGCGAATCCAACACGCGACGCATTGCAGGCCTCGGTAGCGAACCTGGAAGGTGGCGCCGCTGGATTTGCATTCGCGTCAGGCATGGCGGCAACGTCGACGGTGCTCGAGCTGCTCGACAGTGGCTCGCACATCATCGCGATGCATGACCTGTACGGTGGCAGCTATCGGATTCTGGAGAACGTTCGCAAACGGTCTGCGGGTCACGACGTGTCATTCGTTGATTTGACCCAGCCGGCAGAGCTGGAAAAGGCGATTCGACCCAACACCCGCCTGGTGTGGGTTGAGACCCCGACCAATCCGCTTCTCAAGCTCGTCGATCTGAGCGCAATTGCGCAGATTGCGCGGCGTCTCGGCTTGTTGAGTGTCTGCGACAATACGTTTGCGACACCGTTCATTCAGCGGCCGTTGGAACATGGATTTGACATCGTGGTGCATTCCACGACCAAGTACCTCAATGGCCATTCGGATGCGGTGGGCGGAGCCGCCGTGGTGCGCGCTGATTCGGCGCTGCAGGAGCGTGTGGCTTACTTGCAGAATGCAATCGGTGGGGTGTCCGGGCCGTTCGACTCGTTTTTAACGCTGCGTGGTATCAAGACGCTGGCGCTGCGGATGGAGCGGCATTGCGCGAACGGGCAGGCGATTGCCGAGTTTCTCGAAGGTCACTCGAAGGTCCGCAAGGTGTTTTATCCCGGTCTGGCCAGTCACCCCCAACATGCGCTCGCGAAGCGGCAGATGGTGGGTGGATTCGGTGGCATCGTTACGGCGGAGCTGCGCGGGAGCCTCGAAGATGCCCGCAAAGTTTTGGAGCGCTGCGAGTTGTTTTCGCTCGCCGAGAGTCTCGGCGGGGTGGAGAGCTTGATTGAGCACCCGGGGTTGATGACCCATGCGTCGCTGCCGCCGGCGATGCGGGCGTCGCTGGGGATCAGTGACGGGTTGATTCGGCTGTCAGTGGGTGTTGAAGCTCTAGACGACCTGATTGCGGATTTGAAGCACGCGCTGCAGGGTTAGTGCAGCCCGGCCTGGCTCGTCAGATATACCGCGAAGGTGCCCAGCCAATGGCCGCCTTCGTAGTGCTCGCCGGTGACGGCGGGCAGGGCGGCAGCTCGATGACTCGCCGCGGCGGCCAGCAGTTGCGGGACTCGCTTGTCCGTCGGCTTCAACCCATGCGCAATCCCTTCGAGCATCCACGCCCGGCTCAAGTTGAGTCCATCGATGTGGGCCAACTTCGGATCCGCCCGGTCTGTGACCACACCCGGTTGCAACCACTCGGTACCGGCCTTCGTGGGAATCTGCGGCAGAAAATCCCCCAGCCACTTGCCGAACGCCTCGGGCTCCAGTACCCGCCGCATGAAGTCCGCTTCCGCCAGGCAGGGTGACAGGAAGTCCTGCCCGGACGGCTCGTAATTCAAAGGACAGTTGCGATCGCCGCGATAAAACCGCTCCGCGGCTTCAACCAGGTCCACCTTCATCTGGGCGTCCCCCACGACCCCCGCCCAGTCCCAGATCAACCCGAATGAGAAGGCTGTCTGATCGTGCTCGCCGATCCGGATGGCGTAGTGCAGCTTGGGAAGCCAGCTCTTCAATTTCTGGGCACTGAGTATTTCGAGCGGCACCAGCGCCGCAGCCCATTGCCGCCCCTGCGGGTCGTCCCAACTGCGCAACTCGGCGGAAAGTTGCAGCAACCACGCGAGTCCATACGGGCGCTCGAACGAAGCACGATCCTCACGTTGTATATAAACAGCTTCGCCAGCGATGTTCTTCGGCGTCAGGCTCGCTGCCAGTGACGCTCGCGCATCTTTGGCAAAGGACGCATTCGGAAACAGTTTGAGTAAGCGCACGAGCAGCCAATGCCCATGCACATCCGAGTGCCAATCGAAGCAACCATAGAACGCGGGCGTCAACAGATGCGGAGGTAGAACATCGGCCTCGCTCGCGAGCACGTGGCCGATTTTGTTGGGATACTCTTTGTGCAGGCAGGCCAGTGCGAGATGTGCGAAGCGGGCTGCGGCCGCCTCGTCCAAAGGTCCTGCGCCACCCGCAGGAACCGCGGGCTCTGCGCCCAAGGCTGATGCACTCAGAACGCCCATCAAAATCAAAACCCAGGATGTCTCGATCCAGCGCCGCACGATTACCGCCCCTGATTCAGCCAGCATCCTCGCCGGCGCGCCATGTTAACGCGCATACCGGAAAATTTTTAACTCTCAACGACTAGCCTCGATGGCGAATGGGAGCGATGCTTGCTCGACCGTTCCCCGGTTGCTCGCACCCCCTCGTTCGTCCGCATTTGGAGACTCCCATGGCCCCCGCCCCCCTGAATATCGGAATGATTGGCCTCGGCAAAATGGGCAGTGCCATTGCCGGGAATCTGCTCAGTGCTGGACATAAAGTGCGAGTCTGGAATCGCTCGCCTGAGCCCGTGAAGGAACTGGTCACCAAAGGCGCCGCAGCGGTTGCGAAGCCGGCAGACCTGGCCAACGCTGATTTTCTGTTGACCATGCTGGCTAACGATGCCGCTACTCGCTCGGTCATTGTCGATCAGGGTGTGCTCGCCGCGGCACAGCCGGGGCTCGTGCATCTGAATCTCGCCACCGTGTCCGTGGCGTTGGCCAAGGAGTTCGCGCAGCTGCATCGCCAGCGAAACATCGGCTACATCGCGGCCCCGGTATTCGGTCGGCCCGATGTCGCCGCCGCGGGTAAGCTGAATGTCGTTGTCGCGGGAGATCCCGCGGTCATTGCGCGCGCTCAACCATTGCTCGATGTCATCGGCCAGAAGACTTGGCCCGTCGGCGAGCAGGCTGAAAGTGCGAACATCGTGAAGATCGCCGGCAACTTCATGATCGCCAGCGCAATCGAGACGATGGGCGAAGCAGTTGCTCTCACGCGAGCGCACGGAGTGAGCGCCGGGGCGTTTCTCAACATTCTCACGAACACGCTGTTTGCTTCGCGGACGTACCAGCTGTACGGGGGAATGATTGCGGAAGAGAAATATAAACCGGCGGGGTTTGAAGCGCCGTTGGCGCTGAAAGACATTCGGCTCGCCTTGTCGGCGGCGGATGAGCGGAGCGTGCCAATGCCGTTCGCAAGCGTGTTGCGGGACGGGCTCATGGAGTTGATTTCCATGGGTGGCAGCGAAGATGACTGGGCCGCGTTGGCCAAGGTGGCCGCACGACGCGCAGGTCTGTGAGCACTACGTCTGACAACACCCGTCCTGTCGCGCCGGCCTCATTTGCAGCCCTGCGCCACCCGGGCTTCCAGATGTATTTCTTTGGCACGGCCACTGCGATGCTGGCCGACAACATCGAGCACGTCATCAGCTACTGGGTGATATTCCAGAAATTCCACTCACCGGCCCTGGGTGGCTTCGCCGTCATTTCCCACTGGGCGCCGTATCTGCTGTTCTCGGTGTACTCCGGTGCGCTCGCCGATCGCTTCGATCCGAGGCGCATCATTCAGCTCGGCATGCTCATTTTCATGACCGTCTCCATTGCCTGGGGAGTGCTGTTCACGACCGACACGCTGCAGGAGTGGCATGCCCGCGTGTTACTGATCATTCATGGTTTTGCCGGCGTGTTGTGGGGGCCTGCCAGCCAGCTTCTGTTGCACGAGATTGTCGAGCCAGCAGTGTTGCCGAGTGCCGTGCGCCTCGGCGCGACGGCGCGCTATCTGGGGATGTTGACGGGACCGGCTGTTGGCGGTGCGCTGCTGTTGGCATTCGGTCCCGCACACGGCATCTTCATAAACGCGCTGATCTATCTGCCCATGATTCTTTGGCTGTGGAAGGCTCCGTACGGTCCGAAGTTTCGAGCGGGGGATCCTGCCGCTCCCAAACCGGCGGTTCGCGGCTTCTCGGATCTGATCGCAACTTTCAGCAGTATCCGTACCAACACGACCGTGCTGTGCATGGTGTTCCTTGCGGCCTTGGTTGCGTTCTTTGTCGGTAACGCTTACCAGGCGCAGATGCCCGGGTTTGCGGCTGATCTCGGGCACGGCGACCCCGGTGTGTCATACAGCATGTTGCTGGCCGCCGATGCGGCGGGCGCCCTGGCTGCGGGATTTGTCCTGGAGAGCAGGGGGCTGTTGCATCCCGCGGCTCGCACAGCGCTGGTCCTGGCGATGGCTTGGTGCGCTGCACTCGCCTCATTCGCCGTGATCCGGATTTATCCCGTTGCGCTGGCGCTTCTGTTTGCCGCCGGTTTCCTCGAGCTCTCGTTCAACTCCATGGCGCAGGCGTTGGTGCAGCTCAATGCTCCCCAGAGCATTCGGGGCCGAGTGATTGGCGTTTACAGCATGGCGGCGAGCGGAATGCGGATGTTCAGCGGGATCAGCGTAGGACTCGTCGGCGGCCTGATTGGAATCCATTATTCGCTGTCGATCAGCGCGGCGGTGCTGTTCATTGCGCTGGTGATCGTGTGGGGCACGTTCCATGCTGGCTCAATGACATGGCAACGACCCGGATAGGTATCTCAGGGTGGCGGTATGACCCCTGGCGCAGCCCGAATGCGCCGCCTCGAAGTCGGACCTCGCGCGGCAGGGCCCGCCTGGCCAAAAGCAGGGCCGCGCCGCGCAAGGTCCCGTCAAAAAAAACCGCTGTCAGCCGCCGGAAAAGCGGCGCTGCTGTTTCCCGCCGGCGAGTGGCAACTGGCTCTCGTCGATCAGCTGCCCGTTCTTCATGACGAACACAATCGACTTCGCGTTGTTGATATCCACCGTGGGATCCTTGCTCAACAACACCAGGTCCGCCAGCTTGCCGGTATCCACCGACCCCAACTGATCCGCCTTCCCGAGGAACACGGCACTGTTGTAGGTAGCAATCCGAATCACATCCAACGGCGAAATTCCCGACGCCGCCAGCAACTCCAACTCGCGCTGCGTAGCCGCGCCACTACTTTGATCCGTACCGCAGGCCACGGTTCCGCCCGCAGCATGAATCTTCCGCACGTTCTCCTCGGCGATGGGCGTCATGATCTTCATCCACCAGGTCCACGGCCGTTTCTTCCACTCTTCGCTCGTTGTCGTCTTGAGTTTCTGACGCTCTTCCGCACTAAACGAGGCTACATACAGCGGTTGATCCAGGTATTCGGGGTGCTCCGCGAGACGACTGTAGTTCTCACCGATGGTCAGCGTGCTGGCAAAAGGCGTCTTCTTCGCGCCCATCAACTTGACGAATGAGTCGCTCACCGGCCCCTGGATTACCGGATGCGCCAGGGTGTCGCTACCCGCATAGATCGCTTCGATGGATCGCAGTTCGCTCGAGACATGAACCGTGGTACGGATACCGTGTTGGTTGTAGTACCGGGTGATCTTCTCCAGCAGATCGACGGGCATCAACGTGATCATGGGCCGCGCGCCCCAGCCCTCTTCCTCCAACGTCAATTTCAGGATATCCGGCTGCTGTTCGGCGATATGCTTGTCGAGCAGCGCCTTGTCCTTCTCGAAGTCGCTGATTCGCACGGCCATCCGATCGCCGTGGCTACCCGGATAGGTAACGAGATTGCCGGTGGCGAAGATGCGCGGCGAGAGGATTTTGCCCGCGCGCTCATCAGCACGCAGCGGGAGGATGTGCTCCGCTCGATTGCCGGCATCAAACACAGTGGTGACGCCCGCATACAGAAAGCTCGCGAGTGCCGCGACACCCTCTTCACGATTCGGGGGTCCCATCTCGGCGTCAACCTTGCCGGTAATGTCGAAACCGCCCTTCAGATGAATGTGAACATCCATCAATCCTGGAATCAGGTATTTGCCTTTGCCGTCGATCCGGCGGCCTTTCAGTCCGTGTGCGACGGCACTCGGGGAAACGGTGGTGATCTTTTCCCCTTCCACCGCAACAGTCATGTCACGTTGCGGGGCGTGGATACCATCGATCAGCGTTACGTGCTCGATATAGAGATTCTCGGCCTGCGCCGCAGTCGCGGTCAGCAGCAGGGCGGCAACGGCCAGCGCGTACTGTTTCACTTCGACACGCTCCCGAAATTCTTCACCACCATGCCGTTCGTCATGACGAACCCAACATCCATGACCGAATGGATATCCTCCAGGGGGCTCTTTGACATGGCCACCACATCGGCTGACATCCCGGGCTCGAGCTTGCCGACGCCCTTGATTCCGCCGGCCTGAGCGGCGTTGACGGTCCCCGTCATGAGTGCCTCCATGGGTGACATGCCGGCGTTCACGTACTCAACCATCTCAGCTGCATTCTGGCCGTGCGGTACGAGTGGTGCGTCCGTGCCCAGCGCGATTCCTACGCCGATCTGATGGGCCATCTTTACGAGTTTGCGTGGCTGTGTACCGAGCTTGAGCACTTTCTCCATCGAGACGGGTGGCAGGTCCTTCAGCGGACCATTGCGGATCTTCTCCGGCGTATCGCCAACGTAAGTGATGGTTGCGGCTGTGGGGACGAGCCAGATTCCCTTGGCTTTCATTGCTTTGAGCGTCTCTTCGTCCGCCCACATCCCGTGCTCGATTGAGTCGAAGTTGGCGCGGACACAGCCGTCGATACCCGCCTTGGCGTGGGCGTGCGCAGTGACCTTGCGCCCCAACTGATGCGCCGTGTCGGCAATGGACTTGAGCTCGGCGTCAGTAAACTGCTGACCTGTACCGGCATCCGACTCATCCAGCGTGCCGCCAGTGGCCATTACTTTGATGACGTCGGCACCGCGTCGCACTGCCTCGCGCACCACTTTCTGGCACTCGTCCGCTCCATCGCAGACGCCGCGTCGCAGGACTGCGGTCATGATTTCTTCCCGCAGATTGTGGTTGTCAGCGTGCCCGTCTGTTGGGCTGATCGGGTCACCCGAGGCCAGGATGCGAGGACCTGCGACGATTCCGTCGCGGATGGCATCGCGCAATCCGAAGATGGTGTAGCCCGTTGAGCCCAGGTCCCGCACCGTCGTGAAGCCGCCCAGCAATGTTTGCATCGCACTCCGAACGGCCACCACCGTGAAGTAGTTGTCCGGCTCGCGCAGATTCAGATCGCGTCCCCGCTCGGCTCCGGAGCTCAGGTGCACGTGCAGGTCGATGAATCCGGGCATTACGAATTTGTCAGTCAAATCAATGACCGGCGTGTCAGCGGGCAGGCCGAGGGCGGCCGCATCCACATAACCTTCCTTGATCTGCTTGATGGATCCCTTCTCGACAGCAATGGTCGCCTTCGACACCGGCTGCTTCCCGGGCACGGCCAGTAGTGTCCCCGCGTGAATGATTGAAAACGGCGGCGGCGCCAGCGCCGAGCCTTTGACAGGCACGCTCTGAGACAGTGCGGCACTGCTCGCTGCAAGTGCAACTGCCAGCGCGGCCAGCCGTCGGATGGTCGGGAATCGCATCAACATCTCCTGCAGAAGTTGTTTTCCGGCAACGCGAGGTAACACTTCACATCTAAAGCTTCTCGCGATAATATGATTCAGCATATACATTCGCAAGCATCCGCGTGCTGGCGAAAAACGAAGCAGCCGGCGTGACACCTGGGGGAGCCGGCGCGGCAATACAACTCGTGATCCAAACGGGGAGCGGAAATGCATATCTCGAGAAGTCTGTATGTTTCAGTCGCGTTGGCTGTTGTCTGCGGGACGGTCGGTACCGTCCGCGCCGCAGAACCGGCTGATACTCCAACCGCTGCTGACGACGATGCGGGTCGGCTGTCAGAAGTTCTCGTCACTGCCCGCAAACGCGGTGAGGAGACCGCGCAATCGATTCCCACGGCCATCACCGCAATCGGTTCGGCACAGTTGGACGCAATGGGCGTCAGGGACTTCACCGACTTTGCCTACTCCGTGCCGGGCCTCACTTTCAACGATCAGGGTGCAGGCGAGAAGCGCTACATCATCCGCGGCGTGTTTTCGCCGGGACAGGAGCAGGTTGCTGTTTACTATGACGAAGTACCCGCTCCGGGCATTCAGAGCAGCACCGGTGACAGCGGCTCCCAGACTCCCGACCTCAAGCTCGTGGACATGGACCGCATCGAAGTCCTGAAGGGGCCGCAGGGCACGACGTTCGGTGCCAACTCACAGACGGGCGTTGTCCGGTTTATCACGAAGAAGCCCTCATTGACGGAAGTGACCGCATCGGTTGATGCCAATGCGCAATACATGCAGCACGGAAATCCAGGGGGAGGAGCCAACGGCACATTCAACCTGCCATTGATCCAGGATGTGCTGGGTGTGCGTCTCACCGCCTACTACGATCGTACTGGTGGCTACATAGACAACGTTCGCCTGGGCAATGACGACATCAACTGGTCGAGAACCGAGGGTGGCAGGGCACTCGTCCGCTACCAACCCCAGGAAGGCACCACGATTGATGCAATGCTGTGGCTGCAGAACCGGGATATTGGCGGCGCCAATAACTATTACCCGTACGACTCATTCCACGTGCGCGGCACCGGCCCGAGCAATGACGGTTTCAACGACCACGTTCCGAACTTCGCCTATTTCAATACGGGCGAGTACAACACGGCCGATTACGTGCAGACTCCCCTGCCCGACAAGCAACAGATCTACAGTCTCACCCTGACCCAGGACGTGAAGTTCGCGACCCTGACGGCGACGGGCTCTTTCTACAAGCGCAACTTCGGCTTCTTCCGTGACAACACCTGGGCTGTCATCTCCCTGGGCCTCGGGCCGGCCGCGCTGCAAGGCACCCCGAATTGCTTCAAGAATGCGGCCGCCCCCAATGCGGCCACCTGTATTCGCGGCGACCTGTTTCCGGAGCTGACCAACCAGACCCAGGACATCACCCAGAAGAGCGGTGAGATCCGGCTGAATTCCAACGGCGACGGCCCGTTGGGGTGGCTGGCAGGCTTCTTCTACCGCGACCGCGATTCGAACTTTCAGAGCGTCTCGCCGGTGGTCGATCCGGACACGGGGTTGCCATTTCCTGTGACCTCCCCCCCGGCGGGCTATTCCGCGTTGCCGGGTGCCGGAATCACGGGTTGCCAGCCTTGTGCCCTGGCGCGCTACAACGAGCGCACGATCAAGGAGCATGCCGAGTTCGGCGAGTTGACCTATCGCTTTTTCAGCAAGTTTGAGGCAATGGTCGGGTTGCGTGAGTTTTCCGCATCGCAGACCGATACAGGTTTCTACCTGTTCCAGTTCCCGACTTTCGGTAACACGCTGCCCGCCCCGGCCTATGGGCACTTCACCGAGAACAAGCTGATCAAGAAGTTCCAGCTGTCCTATCACCCCTGGGATGACATGACGGTGTTCGCCCTGGCGAGCCAGGGATTCCGGCTCGGCGGTACCAACCAGTCGACGTTTGCTGCCGTGCCGAAAGGCTACGGCGCAGACTCGCTGTGGAACTACGAGTTGGGCGTCAAGTCCCAGTGGTTGGACAAGCGGGTGACAGTCAACGTCAGCGCCTTCGACATCGAGTGGGACAACATACAGGTCTCGGGCCGCGATCCGACGGGTTCCTTCGGATTTATCAGCAACGCCGGCAAAGCTCGCGTCACGGGCTTGGAGTTTGAGACCTTCGTACATCCAGTACGCGGATTCGATGTATCCGCTGGATTCAGCTACCTGCCGAAGCGGGAACTGACACAGGACGAAGTCAACAACGTCGTAGTGGCCCCCGGTAAAGCCGGTGACAAGCTGCCCCGCATACCGGAATTCACCGGCGACCTCGGAGCGCAGTACACCCGTTCACTGTCCGCGCTGCCTGATTGGGCGGCCTGGGCACGCGTGGATTACTCCTACCACGGGCGGTCGGCGACCGATTTCCGGCCCACGTCCACGGGCACATATCGTATACAGCATGCCTACGACCTCACCAACTTCCGCTTTGGAGCGACCGACGAGAAGACGGGTCTCAATCTGGCGCTGTATGTAGATAACGCGTTCGACGTGGCCGGCGAAGTCTACGTCGTAGCGGCAACGGCCACCCCGACCGCCAAATACACCAACCAGCCGCGGACGATCGGGCTGGAGGTGACCAAGAAGTTCTAATGAAAGGTTTTTGAAAGGAGGCCGGTGGAAAGCTCAGCCATGACCCAACAGGACGGCTAAACTGAGCCGCAATGGCCAGAGCAATTACCAAAAAAGAAGCGGCGGTCGCCACCGAACGGAGCGACCGCCGCACCCGGACCGGGGACCAGTGGCTCGATAACTTCTTTCCCTACCGGCTGTACCGAGCCAGCAAGAAGCTCCAGTTGCGCTTGCATACGCGACTGCGGGCTATGCGCATGAGCTCGTCCCAATGGCGTGTCATCAGCGTGTTGAAAGCGTACGGTGCCCTGAGCATCGGTGAAATCGTGGAAGCCACGTTAATGGAGCAACCCACGATCAGCCGGGTGGTGTCGCGGCTGGAAAAGAGCGACCTGGTCGCCCGCCGACCGTCCACCCGGGATTCTCGCATGGCGTTGATTTCACTCACCGCCGCGGGTTCCGAGGTGTTCAAACAGATCGTTCCGGCTGCGATGCGTCATCAGGAGTTGGCGCTGGACGGGATCCCACGCAAGGATATTGCGCAGTTGATCGCCATCCTGGAAAGGATTGAGCAGAACATTGAGGTGGGGGAGTAACGCCACCGGCGGGGTTGGCGCCAACGCCGCCCGGCGCTAGGGCGTTGGCTCCGGCTGCACCACTTCCGTTGGCAACTTGGCCTTCCGCCACCCTTCGATACCCTCCGGGAACCAGTAGACATTGCGGTAGCCGTGCTGGATCGCCCGCTTGGCGCCGTTCCAGCTCAACCAACATTTCTCGTGGCAATAGAGGACCAGCGGCCGGGCGAGGTCATTGCCCGTCGCAGTCGCGAGACGCTGGCGAAAAAACTCATCGACCGAGGCAGGGGGTGCCCCGAGCCCGGCTCCGGGAATCCAGATGGCGCCGGGAATGGCCGGGTGCGGCACGGGCAACCAGGTCGCTGTTGCCGGTAGATTGTCGGGTCGTCGCGGCGCATCCGACACATCAACCAGGACTACCTTGTCCTTCTTCTTCTCGAGCAGCGTGGCCAGATCCTGGGTATGGATGACCTTTCCGCCCTTGATGGTCGTTGGTACCGGGTCGTTGACCGGACCTGTCCAGAAGCCATCCGGCTCAGTGGCTGCCCACAAGCCCGTCGACAGAAGGACTGCAAGAATTGCGGTTATACCTAGAGTCCTCATCCGCCCGGCACATCAAAGCTGTGGTCAAACGTTGCGTTGCTGCTGTCCTGCGCAACGACCTTCATCTGTCCCTTCCCATGTGGGACAAACCCGAACGTAATGACAGGGTCCGTGCTGAGCGAAATGTCCGCGTCCAGGTGAAAGACCTGGCCGCCATCATACGTTGCATCAATCGTGCGGATGAATCGCGCGGGCGTGTAGAACCGGGTGATCTGATTCATCTGCATGCCGTTGAAATTCGGATGACGGATCATCAACTGGGCCTGCATCGGCTTGCCCGCGTTGAAATTACCCAACAAGCGCAGCTTCATCCGCCCCATGTCAGCCAACGCGGCCGCTTCATCCGAGCCTGCGGGTGCCGAGCAACCGCCGGCCGCTTTCACAAACTTGGAGGCGGCGTGCAGTTGGCCATCAGCAGTCTCAGCGATTGCATGGATGTTCGTGTAGGCATTGACGCGCACCCGGAATTTCAGATCCCGCGGATCCGCCTTCGGACCAAACACGAAATGGGCGGCCATCGGTGCGGGGTTGTCGTCGATGATGAGATAGACGCCCTTCACCGGCTTGCCGCTGGGCATTTGCAACTCAACCGGCACGAGCGCCGCATCCAACGCCCGAGGAGGGGCATCGACTGTAATGATTCCGCCGGAGTCCAGCACTTCCCGGTGCGGGAAGATTGACTCCTGCAGCTGCTTCCAACGCGCCGCACGGTCCTTCTCGTCCTCGTCGTCAGCGAATGCGGGGTGAAATCCGCCAAGCAGCGCGCCGGTGATCAACACCGCTGCCAACACGCCTGATTTACTCAGTCCCATTCGAGCTCCTTGTAAGCCCTGGTGACGTTGTGGCCGTTGTAATCGTCGAACAACTTCCACTTATCCCGCTCGGTGAGCGCAACCGTCTTCGCGGCTTGGGCAATATCCACTCCCTTGGCGATCGCCTGCCGCGTTTCACGCTGTAGCGTGCCGAGGTAGCGCTCCAGATCGCGGGAAGCCGAAGGCCAGTCTACGCCTGTCGGACCATGGCCGGGTACCGCCCGCCTGGCGCCTACGGTTTTGAGCTTGGCCAGCTCCGCCAGCCAGCCTTTCAGGCTCCCGTCCAGGGACGGAACCCGTTCCACAAAAAGCAGATCAGATAACAAAAGTGTCCCGGTCTGACGGTCCAGGATCGTCAGGTCGGAGTCGGTGTGTGCGTTGGCGTGCGCAGTGATGTCCAAAACCCGGCCACCCAAGTCGATTTGGCTCTGATCTTTGACCAACAGGGTAGGGGCAATGACCGGGCCGGCCTTTCCTGGCCCGAGGATCTGTTCCAGGTGGGTGCGGTAGTACTCTCCCCGCTGGGCCAATGCGTTAGGTAGGAGGGCGTGCCCGACGAACTGTGGTTTGTCTTCGACGAATGCCCCGGCACCGAAGATGTGGTCGGGATGGACGTGGGACATCACTACATAGCGAATCGGGAGATTCGTGGTCTTTCGGATGGTTGCGCGCAGACGTTGTCCGTCCATCAGGCTTCCGCCAGGGTCCATCACGGCGACCGCTTCGCGGCCGACAATGAAGCCGATGTTGGCGATGGCTCCGTTGTTGGCTGGTGTTGCGTCTTCGTCTATGCCGCGGCGGAAGTGGATGCCTGGGGCGACTTCGTTGGTTTTGAAGGGCTGCGCGGGCTCTGCCACCGTGCGGCCGACGACACAGCATGCTCCGATGCCGAGCAGGACGTCGCGTCGTGTGAGATGTGAGTTGGCCCCCATCACTACGTCGTTACCGTGACCGCCTCCACCGGGCACATCAGGCAACCAAACACCGGCCCGGCGCCGGCATTGACCTCCGGCTCAAACCGGACCACAACAAACTGCTTCCCCTTTGTCACCTCGTGCGGCACCTTGTAACTGCGCGCAACAAATGCGATCGGGCCGCCGCCGTCCATTGACTCCGTAGCCACCTGCACGCCGTCAACAAAAATCTTGAACCGGCTGTTACGTTGCTTGCCCCAATACGTCGCCTGCAGCGCCAACGGCTCGTTGCTGCTACGCATTCGGAACTCAAAGGAGGTCCCGTTACGCGCCCAGCGCCCGGTGCGGCCCCGATATAACACGGTCTCCGATTTACCTTCTTTCAACAAGTGATCGTGTTCGGACTGCCTTTCCCCGAGCCGCAGCACGTCGACTGAACGAGCCTCGAGATCAGCCACGCGCGCCTGCTCCGCTTTCAACGCTGACTGCTCGGCTTGCCATTCCCCTTCGGTCAACCTGGGGAAATACACCGCCGACCGCCGGTCGTACTGTGAGAAGAAAGGCTTCAACTGCAGATTCATCGGGCGACTCGCTGCGCCCGTATTCATCGACTTGCCGATCGAGCCCACCGCGTCGGCGGCGGTAGCCCCTACGAGCGCGGGAGCCGCCCCTTCAAACGGGTCGCTCGCCGGCCCAAGGTCAGCCGCCATCACCATCGATCCATACATCAGCGCAACCAGATCGGCATCATCGCGAATAGGCTCCGCACGCAACCCCATCGCCAACTTCAACTCAACCCTATCCCCCGCCACCCAACGCCGCCGAACGGTCAAGTAGCCGCCTTGACGATGAGTAGTGGCCGGCCGCCCGTTGACCATCAGGCCGGCACTTTCACACCAACCCGGAATGCGAAACGCCACGGCGAAAGTCCGCGGCTGCTCGAGCTGCGTCGTCTCGAAAATCACGTCACCTGCGAATGGATAATCCGTCCGCATGGCGAGCGTGGCCCCTTGCTCCTTCCAGGTGAGCTCCGAAGGGATATACAGATTCACAAACAGCTGCTCGCCGCGTTTCCAGTAAATGGAATCGCCATGCTTCGAATGGCTCTCCATTCCCGTGCCCACACAACACCAGAAATCATCGAAGGGCGTGGAGAACTCGCGGCGCGCACCGGTCATCAGCGGCATCATGTAGGCAAACATCCCCGTGTCGGGGTCGTGCTGCGCCAGGATGTGATTCAGATGCGCGCGTTCATAGTAGTCAAAGTACGCGGCGTCCGGCTGCCACTGATATAGGATGCGCGTCAGCTTCAGCATGTTGTAGGTGTTGCACGCCTCGCACGTCTGCTCGGTCACGTATTTGGACAGCGGGGCCTCAAAACTCTCCCGGTCGGCATTGCCGCCGATGACGTAGGAGTGGTTTTGTGTGACGGTTTGCCAAAAGAACTGAGCTGCCGTGCCATACGGGGCTTCTCTGGTCAGCTCATGCAGCCGTGCGATGCCAATGATCTTCGGCACCTGGGTGTTTGAATGGAGACCCACCAGCTCATCACTCTGCCGGGCTAGCGGATCCAGCACCTTGTGATCGTAGATCCGTCTGGCAATGGCGAGCCAACGCGCATCTGTATTGCGCTCATACAGCTGCAGAAAGCTTTCGTTCAGGCCACCGTACTCGCAGACGAGCATCTGCTGCATCTGCTCATCCGAGAGCTTGGAGAAAACGCCATCCAGGTAAGTGCCCAAACCCTTTGCCACTTTGAGCGCAGCGGCGTTCCCGCAGTACTCGTTCGCGTCGAGCAGGCCGGCAAACAGCTTGTGCAGTGTGTAGAGCGGCGACCAGGCGCCATTCAATGCGAATGGAAAGCTGCGAATATCGCCTTTGACGATCTCGGGGAAGATGGCCTTCCCGTCCTCCATTACGTCGCCGCGTTTTCGGGTGAAACCGGCTACATAGCCATCGCCATGCGCCGACTGGCATTGCGCCAACTCAGCGACGATATAGTCAACACGTTGCCGATACTGAGCCTCACCCGTTTGCGCAAACATCAACGAGCAGGCGCTCAGGTAGTGGCCGAGTGAGTGACCTGCGAGCGATTCCGATTCCCAGCCGCCGTACACGGCGCCCTTGGGTGGTAAACCTGCGCTGACACGGAAGTTGTGTAGCAA
>JAXDQF010000318.1:0-6152 GCA_034668025.1 Gammaproteobacteria bacterium
CCCGCTCGAGATTGGGCGAGCGCTGCTATGACGTTCTGCGGAACAACTGCGAACATTTCTGCAACTGGTGTCAAGTTGGCGAGAGCCGGAGCACGCAAGTCGACCTGCTCTTGCAACGAATGGAGCGCATGTTACGCCTGGTGCAGCGCGTGGCATCGGGTTGACGCCGGCCGTGGTCGAGCGCGGGTTACAGAGCATTTACGCCATTCAAACATTTCAATCTGGCCGCGAAGGATTTATGGATACTGCTACGACAATCGAGTTCGAATTGACGTCCAAGAGCGGTGAGCGGATGCGCCTTCTGTTTGCGCGGGTTGTCAACCTGCTGATGAGCGCGAGCCGTGAGCTCGAGCACTCACAGGAGTCGGCCAAATCCTCGATCCACCGGGCCGCTTCTCTCCTGCAGGTGCAGATGCGCTGTGCGAGCACTGAACGGCAGGAGCCAACCCCATCATTGTTGGCCTGGCAGAGGCGGCTGGTGGAGAGTTATATCGAGGAGCACATCGATCGGCCGATCCTCGTGGCCGATCTCAGCGCGCTGCTCGATCTGAGCGAGGCGCACTTCTCGCGGGCATTCAGGCTCGCCTGCGGAGAGCCGCCTCATGCCTACATAGTGCGCCGGCGCGTGGAATTTGCCGCGCAGCTCATGGTCGCGAGCGGCGACCCCTTGAGCGAGATCGCGCTCAAATGTGGTTTTCATGATCAGGCACACCTGAGTAAACAGTTTCGACGGTTCACCGGGGAGCCACCCGCTGTCTGGCGACGTCTGCGCCGCCGGCCGGTGAGCTTCGCAACGTTTGAATCGACAGCTGGCGACATCCGCGAACTCTAATGTCGCGGCAATGCAATTAGTGAAAAATTGGCATGTAGTCAACACACGCGGGCGGCGTAAGAACTGGGTTTGAGACGTGCAACTGCATTTGCGCACGCTCCCCCATAGAGGGGATATCGTCAGGGTGTTTAATTGCAGAGGATGTATGCGTGTTGGGATCGAAGGAGCTGCCAAAATGTCGTTGAATAAACCTGTACATCGTATCGCGATCGTCGGTACCGGGGTGATCGGCGCAAGTTGGGCCGCGTACTACCTCGCTCGCGGATTCGACGTCGTTGCGACTGATCCCGGACCGCAGGCGGAAGCGAACCTCCGCAAGTATGTTGATGATGCGTGGCCGTTGCTTACGCAGGTCGGTCTTTCTGCGGGCGCCTCGCGTGATCGGCTGACTTTCAGCTCCGATATGAGTCGCGCGCTCGCTGAGGCTGACTGGGTACAGGAGAACGCACCGGAGCGGCCCGATTTCAAGATCAAGCTGTTCGCGCAGATGGACGAGGCAACGCCGCCGGGTTCGATCCTCGCATCGAGCTCCTCCGGAATCACGATGGATGTGATTCAGTCCGGTTGTAAACGACCGGAGCGTTGTGTGATCGGTCACCCGTTCAATCCACCGCATGTCGTTCCCCTGGTGGAGGTTGTGGGCGGAGCCAAGACCTCCGAAGCCACCATCGAGCGCGCAATGGGGTTCTACGCGAGTATCGGCAAAAAGCCCGTGCGTCTGCACAAGGCGCTTCCGGGGCATGTGGCCAACCGCTTCCAGGCGGCGCTCTACAAGGAAGTGCTCTACCTCGTGCAACAGGGCGTCCTCAGCGTGGCGGATGCGGACGTCGCCGTGTGCTACGGACCCGGCATTCGCTGGGGCGTGATGGGTCCCAGTCTCCAGTGGCACGTCGGCGGCGGGCAGGGCGGCATCCAACATTTCATGGAACATCTGATGGACCCGCTCGCGGGAATGATGAAAGCGCTCGGCACGCCCGAGATCACGCCGCAATTGAAGCAGACTGTTGTGGATGCCGTGCTGAAGGAGGCGGGAGCACGATCGGTTGAGGAGCTTGCTCGCGAGGAGAACGCAGTTCTCATCGGGTTGCTGAAGCTGCGCTCGGCGGCGAACACATCAGCGGCGGGAACCACCTGAGGAGGTCCAGGACATGAGCATTGCTTCGAAGCAATCGATCTCGCCAAACAAGGGCAACGGCGTCGTGGCTCGAATCATTTTTCTCGACCTCGGAGCGGGGCGAATCCTCTCCGCCAACCCCGACGGCTCGGACCTGCAGACGCTGGTGAGCGAGGGCAGAAAGCTGCCGGACGGCCTGGTGGTCGATGTCGCGGCCGGTCATCTCTACTGGACCAACATGGGCAATCCCAAGGCCAATGACGGGTCCGTCTTCCGCTCCGATCTCGACGGCCGGAACATGACGACGATTATTGCGCCGGGTGGCACGTTCACGCCGAAGCAGCTGCAGATCGACGAGCCCAACGCCAAGCTCTACTGGTGCGACCGCGAAGGCATGCGCGTGATGCGTGCCAATCTCGACGGCTCGAAGATCGAGACGCTCATCGATACGAGCCAGGGGGACACTCGTCCCGGTGCGGATGCAAGCAAGTGGTGCGTGGGCATCGCCGTCGATGCGGATGCCGGCAAGCTCTACTGGAGCCAGAAAGGCGATGACAATGCAGGCGAGGGCCGCATCCTGCGAGCGAGCCTCGACATACCAAAGGGTCAAACGCCGACGGACCGCACGGACATCGAGCTGCTTTACGACAAGCTGCCCGAGCCGATCGACCTCGACTTGGATCTCGCGAGCCGGATGCTCTACTGGACCGACCGAGGAGACCCGCCCCGCGGCAACACGGTGAATCGTGCGCCTCTGGATGCGCCGCGGGGCGGGCGCCCGGCGCCTGAGATCATCTTTTCCAACTTGATGGAAGGGATCGGCCTGGCTTTGGATCCGAAGCATAGCCGCATGTTCGTGACTGATTTCGCCGGCTCGGTCTACAGCGCCAACCTCGACGGGTCGGGCCGGAAAACCTTGCTCTTTGCGGAGGGCAACCTGACGGGGATTGCCTACGTCGAGTTGCCCGCGATCAGGCCTGTGTAGGTAGCAGCGAAATACGCCTTCGGAGAACGTGAATGAGCTCTGCAACCGTGCGATACCCTGACACTCACCAGGCAAAGTCGTTGACCGACATGCTCGAGACCAACCTGCGGATTCCCGCAACCTCACACGGGTTCGACTTCCACGGTGCTGTGAATCAGCTGCTGGCGGACGTCGGACTGACAGCCGCGGATAGCGGTGGCAAACTGACTTTCTATGGACAGGATCCGATCGTGCCCAGCAGCTTCAAGTTTGGTGCCATGGCCGCGGTCGGCCTGGCTGCCAGGAGCATCGCCTTGGCGGCGCTCTCGCGATTGCGAACCGGAGAGGGTCAGGACATTCATGTCGACGTCCGCAAAGCTCTGCGGCGGTTCAGTGGTTTTTTCGAAGGCAAGTGGGAAACGATCAACGGACGTAGCCCCCTGCTCTTGCCTCGGGACAACCCCTTCTTCGAGTTGCCGCTCTTCCGGAAAACACGCGATGGGCGTCACGTGGTTGTTCTCAACATCTACCCCGGGTTGCAGGCGCGCGCTCTCAATTTCCTGAGATGTACCAATAGTTCCGAAGCCGTTGGCAATGCCATTCTGCAGTGGCGCGCGGCAGAGTTGGAGGCGGCCGCGGCAGAGGCCGGACTCGTCTTCGGAATGGTGCGTACTAACGATGAGTTTCGCAGCGAGGCGCAGTACACCGAAGTGCTCTCCAGGATGCCGCTGATCACTCTGGAAAAAATTGGAGAGAGCGAGCCCGTACCGCTGAAGCGCGGCGCAAAGAGTCCATTGGAGGGCATTCGCGCCTTGGGATTGGGGCACGTGATTGCCGGAGCGGCCATCGGCCGAGACCTCGCCTACTACGGCGCGGACGTGCTCAACATCTGGAGGCCCTATGATACGGACATTGAGGCCTTTACCTGGGACGTGCAGGTCGGGATGCGTTCCACGCTACTGGATGGCTCCAAAGAAGATCGCGCGAAGTTTGATTACCTGCTGAAGGATGCCGACGTGTTCTTCTCGAATCGGCGCCCCGGTTATTTGGAGCGATATGGCCTCACCGCAGAAGAGCTCAGCGAAAAAAAGCCGGGATTGATTCACGCCAAGGTGGTTCTGCACGGCGAACAGGGTCCTTGGTCAAACCGGGTGGGCTTCGATGAGATCGGCGCGGCCGTGTCGGGTGTGTTTTCCATCGAGGGGACACCCACTCAACCTAAGTCGCCGCCCATCATCCCGATTTGTGACAACGTGGTGGGCTGGCTCGGCACCGTCGGTGTTCTTGAAGCCCTGCGACGGCGTTCCATCGAAGGCGGGAGCTATCGTGTCGTCGTATCCCTGACTAGAACCGTGCTGTGGCTGCTTTCGATGGGCATATTCGATAAGGCTTACGCGCGGGAAACCGCCGGCTCCGCGGACGCGCACACGTACGTCGCCCCTGATCTCTTCACAGCCGAAACTCCATTGGGTACGTATCAAGGCATGACCGACCAGGTAGCTTTATCCCGGACTCCGGGCGCGTTCCGAACCGTGCTGGTCCCGCGCGGCTCGAGCAAGCCCGAGTGGCTCCCCTAAGGTGATTGGAGACAGCCCTTGATGGCGGAAAAACGCAAGCCTCGGGTCGTCATTGTCGGCGGAGGCTTCGCGGGCATTGCTGCTGCGAAGTCACTGCGTGGCTGTGATGCCGATGTGACGCTGATAGATCGGCGCAACCACCACATCTTTCAGCCGCTGCTCTATCAGGTTGCGACGGCCCTGCTTGCACCGTCAGACGTCGCCACTCCGATCCGGCAGCTCGCGATTCGGCAGAAGAATCTCTCCGTCATCCTCGCCGAGGTGTCGGGTCTGGCGGAGGTGGATCGCACCGTTCTCACGTCTTCACCAGGAGTCGGGTCTGGGAGGGTCGTTTTCGACTATCTAGTCCTCGCGCCAGGAATGCAGGCGAGCTACTTCGGCCACGACGAATTCGCTCGCCACGCCCCGAGCCTCAAGACCGTAGCCGATGCCGAGCTGGTGCGCGCGAAAGTGTTGAGCGCGTTTGAGCTGGCCGAGCAAACCGAGGACCCAACTGCACGCCGCCGCCTGCTGACATTCGTCTTGGTTGGAGCCGGTCCCACGGGGGTCGAGCTGGCGGCCTCCATCGCCGGGCTGGCGCATGCCACCTTGCGCTCGAGTTACCGGCGAATAGATCCAGCCGAAAGCCGGATCCTGTTGATCGAGGTGGGCAAACGAATCCTGCCGAGCTTCGCTGAGAGGTTGGCCAGCAAGGCCGTGAAGCGGCTGGCCCAGCTTGGCGTCGAGGTTCTCACGGAGACAAAAGTCGAGCAAATCGACGCACAGGGTGTAGTCGTCACGGGTCAAAGAATCGAGAGTGCCACCGTGCTGTGGACCGCCGGTGTCGCACCTTCTGCGATCCTCGAGGAGCTGCACTCCGAGACCGATCGCGGCGGTCGTATTCGTGTCCTACCCAACATGGAAGTCCCGGAACGACCTGGAATCTTCGTCATTGGTGATGCGGCCGCACTCAGTCAGGACGGTCGGCCCTTACCCGGCGTCGCCCAGGTTGCAATCCAACAGGGTCGTTATGTCGGGCGCCTCATCCGCGCTCGCATCCAAGGTCGCGCGTGGGCCCGTCCGTTTCGTTACGTCGACAAGGGCAACATGGCGGTCGTTGGCCGAAATTTTGCTCTGCTGGAGTCCCGGTGGCTCCGAACGAGCGGGTATCTGACCTGGCTCATATGGGGAACCATCCATCTGCTGTTTCTGCCACAGCTCCAGAGCCGACTTCGCATCGCGGGGCAGTGGCTATGGTGGTCTCTGACCAATCAGCGCAGCTCCCTTCTCGTCCCGGAAGCGCGGCGCGACAGCACCGTGGGCGCGGAAACACCCGGCATCCCTTCGATCCAACCTTCGCTCAGCGCCAGGAAGACTGCGATCTGATGCCGGGATTTTGGTGGTCTCGAGCTGTGCTGGCTAGCTGCCGCAAGCTTGAGGCTAAAGCGCTAGGACAAGACGGCCAAGCCCGGGAGACTGATGCTGCGGAGTTTCACAAGGGGATGCGATGCTTTGCGGAGTCGAGGTTGTTATCACCCGCACCAGGTCAGCGAGCGCGGCCCGGCTAGTATCCCGCACCGCGACGCACACGCCCTCCGGCTCGATACTCACGGTGCTGATGTGCAATTCGCGGTTGCCGTCCTCAACGCCACTCATCGACTGGATGGCATTGACGATCAAGTTCAA
>JAXDQF010000319.1:0-8504 GCA_034668025.1 Gammaproteobacteria bacterium
GACGAGCACGAGATCGTCAACCACGCCCAGCGCCGGAATCGCAAAATTGAGCGGCTCGAACGCATACAGTGCAATCACGATGGCGGCAGGCCACAGCCAGATCGGCCGATGAGGATGTCGAAGCGCATACCACAGAACCCGTAGGTCCGTAGCTGCCAGGCGCCAGAGTCGAAATAAGCGAATCATTTCGAATTCCAGTGGGTGTTGAGGGAAACTGTGGTGGTTTCCGGGGCCATTATCCAGCGTCAGCGCAAGCGTTGCACCGGTTACCTCACGCGCTTGAACTTGCCCCAAGGAATGCGGCGATTGCCGTCCCCATTTCCGGCTTGGTGACAGCGCTCATGTGATTGCCAGCCATCCCGGTGAATGTGCCGTGGGGAAGCGCCGCAGCCAACTCCTCACCAGATCCGGTGTCATGATCATCATCACCCATCAACACCAGCGTGGGAGTCTCGATTCGCGCAAGCTCTTCTCGTGGCGTATCGACAAACGTGTCGAGGACATGAAGCAACGCCACAGGGTCACCGCCCACGGTCTTGAGAAACGCTTCCGCCATCCACTCCGCAGAGCCCCGCGGAAACGTCCCGAGGTTGGTGAGGATGTTACGGAAATGCTCACCGCGCCCAGCGGTGTTGACGACGCCGTCCCAACCCGCCCCCGCCACAATTGCACGCCCCGGCTTCGCCCCGCGCGCCATCATGCGTATCGTCGTCCTACCACCCAGCGAATAGCCACCAAGGTCGTAGTCCACAAGACCTAGATGCTCGACCAGCGCAAACCCATCGTCGGCAAGCACGTCCGGCGGATATGCCGCAGCGTCGTGAGGCTTCGCGCTATTCCCATGCCCGCGCAGATCCGGCATCACCACCCGATACCCCAGCGCCGCAATCTTGCCGGCGTGCCCATATCGCACCCAATTCACGGTCGCCGTCGAGAAAAACCCGTGGATGAGAACCAAGGGCCGCCCCTCGCCCATCTCGCGATACGCGAGCCGCACGCCGTCACGGCCGTTGAAATACTGGATCGGAAGATCGCTGGGATTTGTCGCCATCCGCAATAGTGGCGATTACAGCGCGCGGACGTCAACCAGCTCCGCGGCTACTTGCATTCAGCGAATGGTTGGATAGCCCGCCTCGACAGCCCCACGCTCCAACGCCAGCACTTCACCAAACCCCTCCCTGGGCTCCAAATCAACGCCCAGCAGGAGCAGCTGCTCACGCGCGGGCGCCAACGCTGCGTCATCAAACACGTCGGCAAGCGCAGAACGGAGCGCCCGAACAGTTGAATCACTGGCGGAACGCGCAGTGATGAAAGGTAGGCAAGGACTGGAGGGTGTCCAGCAAAGCACCCGCAACTCACCGACGATCGCCGGATAAAGACGCTGAAAAAGCGCGAAGCTCACGCAGTCAACGGACGCAACGTCCGCCTCACCAGAGGCAACCATCTCCACACTGCGCAAGTGCGAACCACTCACTGCGATGGAGCCGAAGAACCGCCCGCCCGTCGCCAAAGGAGCGACAGCAGCCCGAAGGAGGTTCATCCCGCTGTTTGACTCGAGCTCGTTGATGGCACAACGCCGCCCCCGCAAATCCGCAAGCGTCGCGACATCGTCCACGACTGAGCCGCGGACAACAACGGCACTGCAATACCGAGCCCCTTCACACCCAGCCGCCGAATACATCGGCGTCGCAACCAACCGCACGCGATCAGCGAAGGACTTGGCCAACGGGTACTCACACCCCTGCGCGAACAGCAGGGAGGGATCACGCCACACCTCAGCATGTCCCACGTCGCGTGTGAGCTCGCGAGGGACATCGCTCAATCCAGCTGAATTGAGCCGCTCGGCCACCGCATACCAAAACGCATCGTGTGGGGCCCGCAACTCCGGGAAATCATACATGGGCAGCGAAGCGACCCCGTCAGCTCCCATCGTAGTCCAGGGAGATATACGGCCGAAAGAAATGCTTCTGCATCACTTCGCGATATCCGCCATCAAACACCAGCCCACGCTCGTGCGCGGGCGAGCGCATCTGCCGCCAGAAATGCGGCAGCTGAAACCAGGGTAGCTTCGGTTTCGCATGATGCGCAATATGCAGGTTGTTGTTCAGGAACAGCAATGCCCAAAAAGGATGAGCCTCGACAACCCGGGTCCGCAAACGCGGATCGGCATCCGCAACGTGCTCCGCAAATGAGCGCAAGTGATTCAACGACACACTCGGGTAAACGATCAACGCCGCATACACCCACAAAGGAATGTGGCACACAACCACAACCCAACTCAGAACGAAACCAACGCCCACCGCATGCCGCGCCCAGATCCGGATCCTGCGCCGATCTCCCAAGCGGACCCGGCGAAACTCTCCGGCCCAGAAAGCCGTCACCGCCAGGACAGGTCCAATCACCAACCGGCCTGCGAGGGTGCAGTTCGCGCGATATATCCAACGGCGCAGTTGCCCGACACGCGAAAGCTCCTCGGTCGGCAGATAAAACGACTCCGGATCATAGGCAACTTGAGTCAGGCGGCGGCCACCGTGACGATGGTGACGGAGATGGGTCTCACGATATACGGTGTATGGAATCCACAGCGACAACGGCAACGCACCCAACATCCCGTTGAATCGGCGGAAAGGGGTGGGATGCCCGTGGATCGTCTCGTGTTGCAGGGACCCATACCAGGCCACCAGGACACTCAACAGCGGGATGGACAGCAGCCGCGGCAGGTCCGTAAAGAAAAAGGTCAGTAAGAAAAATGCGGCGTAGATGATGAGGGCCACGCTCAACGTGGGCCACTCGAGCCGCTGCCAGTTATGGCGGACTTTTGCGCGGAAGGGGGTCGCCGGAGCGCCGCCCGCAGAACCCGTATGTACAGAGTCGGTTTGCACAGCGGCTGGGATTCTCAACTGCTGGCCAGTACCCCGCCAATAGCGGGATCTCATAAGCAGATTCCAAGTAAATCAGGGGGTTAAATGTTACCGCAACGTTACCGTCCCAGGCAGTGAAGTAACCCAAATATTATGTCCTTCCGATTGAGACCTGCGTCCCAGTGGTGCAAAAACCAGCCGCTTCGGAACTCCTATGCCTCTCGACCGTGCACGGGGACGCGGTCTTTGCCCGTTACCTGCGGGTGGTAAGCTCCCGGAAGCTCCTGAATGAGATTTGGCGATGCCACACCGCTCCAATTGGATGGATGATGACCTGACGGCATTCCGCGATACCGTCGCGCGATTTGTCGAGACCGAAATGCTCCCGCACGACGCCCGCTGGCGAGCTCAGCACCACGTCGATCGCGACACCTGGAAGCTGGTCGGCCAAACCGGTTTGTTGTGCCTCGACATACCCGAGCAATACGGTGGCGGTGGCGGCGACTTCAGACACGAAGCCATTGTCTATGAAGAGTTGAATCGCCGCGGCATCAGCGGTTTCGGACAAGGCGTACACAGTATCTGTGCCAACTACGTGCTCAATCACGGCACCGAGACACAGAAGCAACGTTGGCTTCCGCGCCTCGCATCAGGCGACCTGATTGGCGCGATCGCCATGACAGAGCCCTCCGCGGGGTCGGACTTGAAGGGCGTGCGCACCCGCGCCGTCCGTGAAGGCGATGTTTATCGAATCAACGGCTCCAAGATATTCATCACCAACGGCGGCTCAGCCACCCTGTTGATGCTGCTCGCCAAAACAGATCCCGAAGCGCGCAAAGGCGGCATGTCGCTGATCATGGTCGAGACCGAGGGTCTGGCCGGCTACCGTGTTGGACGCGTGTTGGACAAGATGGGTCTGCACGCCCAGGACACAGCCGAGTTGTTCTTCGACGACCTGCGCGTACCTGTTGACTACCTGTTGGGTGGTGAGGAAGGCAAGGGCATGCATCAGTTGATGGCTGACTTGCCTTATGAGCGGTTGATTGTAGCGTTGGCGGGTGTTGCCGGGATGGAGGGTGGCCTGGAGGCCACCATCGCGTACACGAAGTCACGCAAGGCCTTCGGGCAGGCCATCGGCGAGTTCCAGAACACGAAGTTCAAGTTGGCCGAGCTCGCCTCACTGGTGCACATCGCGCGCGTGTTCATCGATGACTGCATCGACAAACGCCTCAAAGGCACCCTCGACACCGAGACCGCGGCAATGGCCAAATGGTGGATCACCGACACCCAACAGCAGGTGTTGGATGAGTGTGTCCAGTTGCATGGCGGCTACGGCTACATGAACGAATACCTGGTGTGCCGGCTGTTTGCCGACTCGCGGGTGCAACGAATCTATGGGGGCACCAACGAGATCATGAAGGAGCTGATTTCACGCAGCCTCTAGCCGCTGCGGCTACAGGGCTACTTCTGCTGTAACCCGTCTTCCGCGTCGTGAACCCACCCATCACGCTCAGGCCCCGAGGGCAGCGCCTGCGCGAGATCCCGGGCATGCGCGTAACTCTCGCGCGCGCCCTTCTGATCACCCGTCTTTGATAGCGCTTCCGCGAGCGCGAGGACGTTTGGAGGATAGTCAGGCTGCAGTGAAACAGCGCGGCGCGCGGCAGCCAAACCTGCATCCGTGTCACCAGGCCCAACGGGCCATCCCGGTGCGCGGATCAACACCAACGCCCGCACTCGCGACGGGCCGGCCTTGTCATAGTTAGGGTCGGCCGAGTCCGCGTTACCCAGGTTCTGCAGCATGCTGCCCAGCAACCCAACAGCCCGGGTTGGGTGAGCGCGCGCCTCCATGCCAGTGGCAACAGCCTTGCCGTACTGACACGCAGCGGCCTGCGTGTCCAACGCCAAACAGGCGTCGGCGGCACTACTCGACTGCGCTGCCAGGTCTGCGCGCACCTTGCCGTCAGATTCGTGATCGCTGCGATCCGAGTTGGCCTTAATTGTCGCGGCGTATTGTTCGACGGAACCACCAGCCGCACCGGCAGCGCCGGCCGCAGCCGGTTTCCCATGCGGCCACAGAGTCGCGCATCCCGCCCCCGCAATCGCCGCCGCCAAGGCAACAGCCACAATTGCAGCCGGCGACCACCACCGACACTCAGCAGTCGCACTTCCAAGCCGACCACCACTCATGTCAACAGCGCTCTCAAATGGCCACCCCACAACCCTTCACAACCGCGCCCGCACGCCCGGCAGCGCATCGCTCACGCCATCCACGTCCCGAATGACCAGCGCACCGCCGATGCGGCAAGCGAACACAGCCAATCGCTCACAACGCCAACACGCCCCTCACGACTTAGCCTTCCCCACCGGCCGCTTCCCCGCAGTAGGAGGCGGCGCGGCCGTACCCGCCGAGCCCTTAGACGCATCCGCCGGCAAATCCGGCATCACAAACCCCTGCAGCTTCAACGACCCCAAACTGTCGGCGTCGCCGGCACCCTTACCCAGCTTGAGCAGCCCTGCTTGAAATGCCTTCGCGCGTGCTGCGGGCAGGCGGTTGTCGACGACCGCGATGATGGCGACGGGTAACTCGGGAGACTGCACGGCGACCTTGAGGTCGCCTGCGAACGGAAGCGTCGGAAGCGCCGCTGCCTGCGTCTGATCCAGCAGCGCCGCGGTCTGTTCACCGGACGCCACGCGCCGCAGGGCGCTAAGTATCTGCCCCACCGGCTCCACTTTGACGCCGGGCGGCACCTGCCATGCTGACAGCGCGGAATGCAAAACGAACTGAGGGGAATAACCCGCGACGCTCACGATGGTGTACCCCGCCAACGAAGCGGCACCCGTTATGCGACCCGTCTTCGCCACCAAGGTCCATTTTTCTTTGGTGCCGACGCCGGCGACATCCGCCTGCGCGAGAGGCGTCAAATGGAGCTGAGCCGCGTGCTCGACATAAAACGGATAGGGCACGAATGCGAGCACAGCGTCCGCGGTGCCGAGCTTCGCCAACCCACCTTGCTCCGTCGAGTCGTAGACGGCGGAGAGACTCCCCGCAGGCCAGCCTGCGGCCGCCACAGCGGCCTTAGCGAATTCATCCACGTAGGGTTGTGCGTCCCCCGCTCCACCGGGATAGCCGGGAGCGCAGAACACTAGAGTCGAAGCTGCAGCCGCCAATAGAATGCTCATATCTTTAGGCTATCATCCCCCCGGCGCGAAGCGCCGCCAAATGTTGCCGGTCGCCGCGACCGCCAGGAAAGTTGGGCGAAGCCCATGAGAAGAATGTGCACGACTCGCCGAAGGTCCTCCAATTCTTCAGACGCGTATTGCAAATACGCGTCTGGATCGTTTGCGTATTCCTCGTTCTGACTGCGGCGGGTATTTACGGTACCACCCGCATCCCCAACGACCCTGCGATCGACCGGCTGGTCGTTTCAGGCGACGCCACCGCCCGCGCGACTGCCGATTTCGACCGTCTGTTTCCCGAGGGCGATCAAGCGCTGATCATGCTCGAAGGTCCGGACCCGCTCAGCCCCGCGGCACTTCGCACGGCAGACCAACTCGAACGCGACCTCCAGAAGATCCCAGGTGTGAAAGCCCACACCCTCCTCGACTTCTTCCGCCGCACCGACCCGAAAGCTGAAATCAGCGCCAGTGAGGCGGAGCGCCTGCGCCCGTTTGCAACCGGTACGCCACTCTTCCGGCGTGCGGGACTTTTGGGGGATCACTATTTGGGGATAGGGCTCGAGTTGCGTGTGAACTCGCCAGCAGAACGTAATGCCGCATTGGCCGCCATAGATAAGCTGGTCTTACCCCTAGAGAAATCCAACGGCCCGTTTACCGTCGTCCGCCGAGTAGGCTCCCCGTGGCTCAACGCGTGGCTAGAGCGTCAAACCGGCGTCGCCACCAAAAAGTTCATGCCCCTATTCGGAATCTTCCTGGTTGCGTTAGTACTCATCGTCTACCGCTCTCTCCGAGCCTTAGGCGCAATCATCCTCACCCTAGGCGCCGTAGTCGCCATCGGCGTAGGACTAGCCGCCATCTTCGGCTGGTCCAATACAGTGGTTTCAACGCTCGTTCCCTTGACCGTGATGGTCACGACAACGGCCACACTCGTATACATACATTCGAGATATATGGAGCCGGACGACGCACCGACCCCACTCGAACATCACGCACGCGCACTCGCAAACAAATTCCTACCGTCCACGGCATCGATGTTCGCCACTGCGGTGGGTTTCGCTGCGCTGGCCGTCTCGGAGATACGCCCGGTCCGCGAAATGGGAGTGTGGACCGCGTGCGGCCTGATCGTTGCCTGGATCGGCTGCTTCACACTGTTCCCCGCGCTCCAATCCTTGTTCAAAACACCATTGCGCTCCGAAGGGGTCCGCGTAGGAAGGCGCTATGCCCGCTTCGTCGACTTCCTGCTTCCCGCAACCCGCCGTTACCGCTGGCCACTCATCCTGGGCGCCATCGGCTTGATGCTATGTGGCGCGGCAGCGCTGTTCGGCATTCCTGGAAAAATCGCGCCGCTCGCACTCGAAACGGATGCACTCACCTACGTCAATCCCCGCGAGCGGGTGGCTCAGGACACCCGCCGCTTCCAGGAATTCAACGGCCTCGATGTGGTCGATCTGTGGATAAAAACACCCCCGGGACAGGCACTGGATCCCGCGTTTCTGCGCGCAATTGAGCAGTTCACCCAGCGACTCGAATCCGACTCCCGCCTGACGGCAGTCGATGGTCCAACATCCGTACTGCGCTGGGCGCGGTACGTCGAGTCGGGCAACGACAAGCTCCCCACCGACGCGGCCGCCTGGTCAAAGTTGGCCGCGGACCTCGAGCAAATCATGCTCACCGAGGCCGGCGCCCGGGAGTACGTTGACATCACAAATCTGGCCAGCGTGCGCCTGAGCATCCGCGGCCGGGCCGAGCTGTTTGGCCGCACCGGCGCCATGAAGAAATTCGTACAGCAGGCTTGGAACGATGCAAAGGCACAGGATCCGGCCCTGAAAAACGCCGACGGCATGTTGGTGGGCAAGGGCGTCCTCGCCACAGCGATCACGGAGAGGCTGTTGCCCACGCTCACGCAGAGCTTCGCACTCACAGCGAGCGTCATCTTCTGCGCGTTCCTGGTGGTGTTCCGCAGCCCGTCTGCTCGCCTGATGACCATGATCCCGTCGCTGTTCGCGATCCTGAGCGTGTTTCTAGTGATGCGGCTCACGGGCATCCCACTCAACATCGCCACGATTCTCATCGGTTCAACCGTGCTCGGCGCCACCGAGAACGATCAGGTGCACTTCTTCTATCACTTCCAGGAGGGCAAAAACGCGGGTCACGCGACGGCCGGCGCCCTCCAACACGCCATGTTGATTGCCGGCCGGCCAATCGTGTTCGCCACGCTCATCAACGCCAGCGGCTTTCTTGCGCTGTCGTTCTCGGATCTGCCGCCCATGCGGCAGTTCGGCATAGTCACCTCGACTGCGTTCATACTCGCCTTGCTTGCGGATTTCACGGCTCTGCCCGGCGCATTGTGGATTCTCAGCCGCCATGACCGGCATCCCGCGCCGCGTGCTGCCGGACAAGACGCGGCCTAAGTGACTGAAGACCCTCAGACCGCTGCAATCGTTCGCAAGGTAGTCCGCCACCTGA
>JAXDQF010000320.1:0-29031 GCA_034668025.1 Gammaproteobacteria bacterium
CGTTGCTTTCGAGGAGGCCGCGCAGATTCTGCTCCCAGTTCTGCAGCAGGCTGAGCATCAGGGCGTGTTCCAATTCTGCGATGAACAACACGGGTGCATTGCGCCTCGTGCAGTCAATGTTGGCCAGGATACTGTTGAGAATCGCCAGGAAGGCGGTTGATTCGGGTGTGCCCCGGGTGAATACCGGCGCGAAGCTCAAGGGGCGCGCGACCGGAGTTGCAGTGAGCGCCACCAGCTTCCGAATGAGAACATCGCGGCTCACGTGCCAGACGAGCTGCTGAAATCCTGCGCCGAATTCCAGTGTTGCTCCTGCAGGGGAGATACAGGATTGCGCGTCGCAGACCATAATGGAGCGCGCGTTGAATGTAGTGAGGCCTGAGCCTGCACGTTGAATCTGGACGCGGACAAAAGGACCCTCGGAGCATTCGAGCGTCAGGGACGTTCGGGTTTGAATGAACCAGAGATCTCCGGAGGGCAACTCGTAGCGGCTGGTCCGGGCCGCAAAGTCATCGGTAGACTCTGTCCAGACTCGCTGCGCACCGAGTTTCGCGGCGAGGCGAGTGCGAAAGTCCGCTACCGTGCCGGCGGCGAAGTTCTCGTGTCCAGTCAGCGGGACGCTCTGATCGGCTGTCCCGCCCGTACCAAAATAGTTCCATGTTGACAGTCGCCTCTCCCCGACGTCGAAGTTGGTACAAGCTATACTTCCGTTTGCGGGACGGTGCAATCGCTTTGGCGTAGAAATACAAACATGGCGCTCGAGGCAATGCTTGTGTGTTACTGCGAGAGCAAGCTTGATGCTTCGATGGAACATGGTGCGTCGCAGCGGTTATGGCCAGTCAAGCAAAAGGGACGGATGTTTCGCAGGAGCAGAACACTTTGCCGCGTCCGTTGCCGCCCGTGCGGATCGAAGTGCCGGTCCCCGGCCCCTGGAGCGATCTGATCGCGGGACTGCAGGAGCTCGGTTTTGATGTCTCGCTCGCCGGCGAGCGAGACGCCGCGGATCTGGTGGTGCTGATCGTCGACGGTAGTTTTCCCGCAACCGAGGCCAACAATGCTTTTTTGGTCGTGGCTCGCCAACACTCCCTGCGTGCGGCCAAAACGGCGATCGCCGGCGGTGCCAGCGGCTATTTTGCCGCCCCCTTCGATTTTTTGAGCCTGGGCGTTGCCATTTGTGCCGCGGCCAGTCAAGCACGTGCCCTGGCTTCGTTGACCGAGCGGACGGCCCGGATGCATGCCTCAATTGAGGGCGACCAGACTGTGAGCACGGTCGTCGGTATCCTGATGGAGCGTTTCAAGCTGCAGCGCGCGGAAGCCTATGCACGGTTGCGCCGCTATTCCCGCACCGAGCGGCGCAAGGTTGTTGAGCTGGCAACCGAGCTCGTGGCCAGCAGCGAAGAGTTGAGCCGGACCATGCGCGCCATCGAGTCAGGGCTCGAGAAAAACTGAGGAGCAGGACGGGTCTGTCCGGGCCACGTAGATCTTGAACTGGCTCTCAGTTCCCCCTCCGTTTTAGCCATCCGTTTCACGTAACGTTGCCGGGAAGCTGCTTATGCTTGTGGCGCGTTCCGGTGAATCCCGTACCCAGCGTGCGGGATGCCACGGCCGCCCCTGCATCCGCCGCCCTTTCTGCGGTGAATGACTCTCCCAGGCCCCATCCCCGCCTGGTATCGAATTCAATCATTCGGCCCGGAGTCATTTGTGATGCACCCGTCATGTCAGTAACGCCGTCCGCACTCCCCGGTAGTGCCCTGGTTCTGACCTCCCCAACCATTCGGACAATCAACTCTCTGCAGACCGAGTTGGCGGAGCGCCTGGACGACAGCGGCACTGTTCAGATCGATGGAGCTGCCGTCGACCGCGTCGACACGGCGGGATTGCAATTGCTTGCGGCCTTCATTCGCGATCTGCAGGCGCAGCTGCGTGCGGTGGAGTGGATCGGCTGCAGCGCCGTCCTGCGGCGTGCCGCGAATTCCCTGGGACTGGCAGTGGCGCTGGGTCTCGGCAGCGATCAAACCTGACACGGGCGACGGCAATGGATCTCGATCTCGCGCAATTCCACAGCTCATTTTTTGAGGAAAGCTTCGAGGCACTCGATGGCATGGAGGCCGCTTTGCTCGGCCTCGATGCAGGCGCCCCGGATCCGGAGCGTGTGAACAGCATTTTTCGGGTGGCGCATTCGATCAAGGGCGGCGCCGGGATGTTCGGTTTCAAGGACGTCGCCTCATTCACTCATACACTCGAGACCCTGTTGGATGAGTTGCGCTCGGGCCGGATGCAGGTGACGCGCGCCATCTCGGACCAACTGCTGCTGTCGGTCGACGTGTTGCGCGCGATGCTGACGGCGGTTCAGCGTAAAGAACCGGTCGACATGCAGAAGGTCGCCGACCTGCAGTTCGACCTGGAAATGATTGTGGCCCAGGGGGCTGCGGCACCCACACCGGCATCGGTGGCTGCGACACCGGCCGTGGCTGCTGCTGTCGCGCCTGCGGTTGTTACCGGTCCCGGCGCTGTGGCTGCCAAAGCGGCGGCGTCTGACGGCCGTTGGGTCATTGAGTTTCGCGCATTGCCGGAACTGCTCCTGCGGGGCAACGACCCGCTGCCGATTTTTGCCAGCCTGGCCGAGCTGGGCAAGCTGACTGTCGTCGCCAATCTGGGCGCCGTCCCGCGCCTGTTGTCGATTGATGCCGAGCGTTGCTACCTCACCTGGAAGCTGGAGCTCGAATCCGACTGCGCGCGTGAGCAGGTTGACGCTGCGTTTGAATGGGCTGCGGTTGACTGTGAGCTCACGATCAATCGTGTCGAGGCGGATGCGGGTGCGGCGGCGCACGTCACACCCGCGGCCCAAGCAACGCCGGTAGCCCGGCCAACCGGGGCGGCCCAGACAACCGCTGCGGGCCAGCCGACCGCCGCGGCCCAAACCACCGCAGCGGCTCAGCCCGTCGGAACCGCCTCGGCCGCACCGACACCCAAAGCCGCCGCCGCGGAGCACAGCTCCATCCGCGTCAGCATCGAGAAGATAGACGAGCTCATCAACACGGTGGGTGAGCTCGTGATCACCCAGGCCATGTTGAGCGAGCTGGGGCGCAAATTGGATGGCGCGGTCGCCGAGCAGTTCCGCAGCGGTCTGAACCAGCTCGAGCGCAACATGCGCGAGCTGCAGGAAAGCGTGATGCGTGTGCGCATGCTGCCCATCAGCTTCACCTTCAGCCGTTTCCCGCGAATGGTGCGCGATCTGGCGCAACGCCTGGGCAAACAGATCGAGCTGAAGATGACCGGCGAGCAGACCGAGCTCGACAAGACCGTGATGGAGAAGATCGGCGACCCCCTGGTGCACCTCGTGCGCAACAGCGTGGATCACGGCATCGAGTCCCCCGAGGCCCGCGTGGCCGCCGGCAAATCAGCAATGGGTACGGTCCATCTCGACGCCAGCCATCGCGGGGGACACATCGCTGTTGAGATTCGGGACGATGGCGCCGGCCTCGACAAGAATCGCATTCTCGCCAAGGCGCGCGCACGCGGACTGGTGGGCGCCAATGATGTTCTGACCGATGAGCAGATTCATGAGTTGATTTTCCTGCCCGGCTTCTCGACAGCCGAAAAGACCACCGACGTATCGGGTCGCGGCGTCGGAATGGACGTTGTGCGCCGGAATGTGAAGGAGCTCGGCGGCAAAATCGAGATCGGCAGCGACTTTGGCAAGGGCTCCCGCTTCATCATTACGCTGCCCCTGACGTTGGCCATCGTTGACGGCCAATCCGTTTCGGTGGGCAGCGAGACCTATATCGTGCCGCTCACGTCGATCATCGAATCTCTGCAACTGCAACCGCAGAGTGTCAGCCGGCTGTCCGGTCGCGGTGAAGTGTTTTCCTTCCGCGGCGACTATCTGCCCATCGTCCGGCTGCACGACCTGTTCGGGGTACAGCCGCGGGCCCATGCGTTGCATGAAGGCCTGATCGTCGTAGCTGAGGGTGACGGCCGCCGCATCGGGCTGTTTGTTGACGAGCTGCTCGGGCAACAACAGGTCGTGATCAAGTCCATGGAGGCCAATTACGGGCCGGTGGACGGTGTCGCGGGCGCGACGATTCTCGGCGACGGCTGCGTTGCACTCATTCTGGATCTGCCTGGACTCATTCGCGTGGCTGCCCGCACACCCGCGGCGGCCTGATTTGCGCGACGAACATTGCGAGGACTCAACAATCTATGACCGGTAACCCCAGCTCCACGCGGGCCAATTCCCAACAAGTGCTGACATTCGTGCTCGGCAGCGAGACCTACGGTGTCGATATTCTGCGGGTGCAGGAAATCCGCGGTTGGTCGTCAGTGACGAAAATTCCGCATGCGCCGCGCCATGTGCTCGGTGTCTTGAATCTGCGAGGCTCCATCGTCCCCATTGTGGACATGCGCATGCAATTCAACCTCGAGCGCGCCGAATACACGGCCGTCACCGTGATCATCGTGCTGTCGGTGCAATCCCGGAACGGCAAGCGTGATTTCGGAATAGTCGTTGACGGCGTCTCCGACGTTGTGGACGTAGACGACACCCTGGTCAAAGCCGCTCCCGACCTCGGCTCCCGCGAGGCGACAGAGCACATCCGCGGGCTGATGCCTGTCGCGGATCGAATGGTGGTGCTGCTCGACATAGACCGTCTCATCAGCGGGCAACTGCCGAGCACGTCCGAACCCCACCAGGATCACCCGTCCGCGGCCGTTGCGGCCTGAGCGGACCGAACCTACAAAGAATATCAGAGGTCTCCTCATGGCCATTAAACGCAAGACCGTCCAGTCCCAAGCCGCCCGCGTCGCGGTAGACCCCCACGAGCTCGCGAGTCTGCGCGGGCAGCTCGCAGCCGTCAGCAAGGCGCAGGCGCTGCTCGAATTGCAGCTCGATGGCACCATCCTCACGGCCAACGAGAATTATCTGCGCCTGATGGGCTATGAGCTCGCCGAACTTCAGGGGCAACATCACGACATGTTGGTCGATTCCGCGGACCCTGCGCTGTGGGACAAGCTGACACGCGGCGAGCAGGACGTCAGCCGGTACAGGCGGGTCGCCAAGGGAGGCCGCGAAGTCTGGTTGCAGGGCAGTTACCACCCGATCCTCGATTCGGCCGGCGCGGCTTTCAAGCTTGTGGCTTTTGCAGCGGATATCACCGGGCAGGTGCGGGCGGACGCTGAACGCCAGGAGCAGCTCGAGGCACAGACCCGCCTGAGTCAGCAGATGGCCCGGTCGGTCGCGAAAACCCAGGAAATCATCCGGGCCGCGACTGAGGGGGACCTGTCCCGGCGGCTGGATGTCGCCGGCCAAAGTGGCGACCTGATGAAGCTGGGCAACGCCATCAACCAGCTGTTGGAAAGTGTGTCCGACATTGTCTCCAATGTGAAGAATGCCGCCAGCGAAGTGTTGCGCGGCGCCGAGGAGATTTCCCAAGGCAACGCCAACCTGTCACAGAGAACCGAAGAGCAGTCCTCTTCGCTGGAGGAGACCGCGTCCTCCATGGAGGAAATGACGTCCACGGTCAAACAGAACGCTGATAACGCCGGACAGGCCAATCAGCTGGCTACCGCGGCGCGCGATCAGGCCGAGAAGGGTGGCGCTGTGGTCGGCAGTGCCGTCAAGGCGATGGCCGAAATCAACGAGTCTTCCAAGAAGATTGCAGACATCATCGGGGTCATCGACGAGATCGCCTTCCAAACCAACCTGCTGGCGCTCAACGCCGCAGTCGAGGCTGCGCGGGCCGGCGAACAGGGGCGCGGATTCGCAGTCGTAGCGACAGAAGTGCGCAGTCTGGCAGGCCGCTCGGCTACGGCAGCAAAGGAAATCAAGGAGCTCATCCGGGACTCGGTGCGCAAGGTGGGCGATGGGTCGCTGCTCGTCACGCAGTCCGGCCAGACGTTGGAGCAGATCGTGATGTCGGTGAAAAAGGTATCCGACATCGTTGCCGAGATCGCCGCGGCCTCGCGAGAGCAGTCGTCGGGCATCGAGCAAGTCAACAAGGCCATCATGCAGATGGACGAGATGACACAGCAGAATGCGGCGCTCGTGGAGCAGGCAACGGCGGCGTCCCAGTCGATGGCGGACCAGGCGCGCGATCTCACCGTCATCATGGAGAAGTATCAGATCGATGATTCGGACGCAGGTATGCCCATGACTCGTGTCCAGGCGGCCCCGAAGGTCGCCCCGAAAGCCGACCCGAAGGCGATTCCGGAGCGACGTGCAGCGAATCGTCCATTTTCCGGCAAGCCGGCCGCGCTGCGACCGCCTGTGAGCCCGCCTCGAGCGGCCGACAGCCCGGTCGTGCGGCCGATAGCAGCTGCCAACGGCAATGACGCCGATTGGCGCGAGTTCTAACCGGAGCAATCACCATGACACGAATACTCGCTGTGGATGATTCACCTTCAATGCGTCAGATGGTAGGCGTTACCCTGAAGAGCGCCGGCTACGAAGTGTTGGAAGCCTGTGACGGGCAAGAGGCGCTCGAGCTGGCTAAGGGCCAGGCGGCGGTGGACCTCGTCATCACTGACGTAAACATGCCGAACATGGATGGAATCACGCTGGTGCGGGAGCTGAGGTTGCTTCCGCACTATCGCGGCGTCCCCTTGTTGGTGCTGACAACGGAGGCCAGTGCAGAGAAGAAGATGGAGGGCAAAGCGGCAGGGGCCACGGGATGGGTGGTCAAGCCATTCAGTCCCGACAGGCTGCTGGCCACCATCGCCCGGATCGTAGCCTGACTTTCGCACCGCGAAGCGAGGACGGATTAGATGGAGAGACCGCGTCAAAGCAGTGAGGCCGCGCAGGCGATTGCCGCCTCGGTGGCGCAGATCGAGCTCGCCGTGCGGGAGGTTCAGCCCGCCGTCGAGCACCTCGGCCTGTTGATCGACCAGATGTCGGCGGGGCTCGGGGCGCTGCGCGCCGCCCGACCCCGCCTTTTCAATCCCGATGGGGTGGCGGTGTTTCCGGATGATTTCGATCGAGCCGTGGACAAGCTGCAAAAGCACGTTAACGGCAGTATCACGCACCTGCAGTTCTATGATCGGTTGGTCCAACACATTGCGCACGTGCAGGACTACCTGTCGGGGGCTGCAGGGGAGCTTGCGAGCCGCTCGACCTGTGACCCCGTCCAGGCGGGCGTTTGGACCGAGCTGCGCGACAAGTTGCGGAAGCGCCTGATCTCACAATCCCAACGCCAGTTGCTCGATGCGATGCTGCCTCCGCCGGAAGGGGCGGATCTCGATGCCGAGCAGGCCCGCGGGGAGCACGCCGCACAAGGCAGCGTGGAGCTGTTCTGAATGAGCAGCAATGCGCTGAATGCGGAAGACAGTGCTGAACGCACCCGCGAGTTCCTCTTCCGTGACGAAGACTTCAATGCGCTTCGCGTACTCGTACGCAAGCACACGGGAATCAGCCTATCGGAGGCTAAGCGTGAGTTGGTTTATGGCCGTCTGTCCCGGCGGCTGCGGGCGCTCGGGCTGCAATCCTTCAGTCAGTACCGGGACCTGCTGACGAACGCCGCAGAAGGCCAGGAAATGGTCGAGTTCTGCAATGCCATTACCACCAATCTGACTTCGTTCTTCCGCGAGTTGCATCATTTCGAGTACCTGCGCGACCAGGTGCTGGCGCCCCTGGCGAAACGAGGCTCCGGGCAGCGCTTGCGGATCTGGTCTGCTGGTTGCTCCACCGGCGAAGAGCCGTATTCGATCGCGATGACGGTCCGGGAAGCGCTGCCGGAGGGCGCCCGCCACGACCTCAGGATTCTGGCCACGGATCTCGATTCCGACGTGTTGTCCAGGGCCCGCAGCGGCGTCTACGCGCAGGACAGGGTCAAGGGACTGTCCACACAGCGTGTTGGCCAGTTCTTCCGCGAGCAACACGAGGGCAGCTCGGTACGCTATCGCGTCACGCCCAATCTGCGAGAGCTGATCACATTCAATCAGCTCAACCTGATGAATGCGTTGCCCATGAAAGGTCCGTTGGATGTGATCTTCTGCCGCAACGTGGTCATCTATTTCGACAAGCAGACCCAGCGGGACCTGTTCAGGCGCTATGCGCAATTGCAGCGCCCGGGAGACATTCTGTTTCTGGGTCACTCGGAGAGCATGTTCAAGGTGTCTGATGACTACACGCTGGTGGGTAGAACCGTTTACCGGCGGAACGCGCCATGAATCAGATCCTGCGCTTTTCTGAGGCGCCCCCGTCCCGGCCGCAGACTCTGCCGGGATTCGATCACGTGCATCGCGCCTGGGATCGGAATAACGAGCGCTGGTCGGCGCGGATTTTGCCGGGGGAATATTTTGTCACCCGCAACGACGAGATCATCAGCACCGTGTTGGGTTCGTGTATCTCCGCCTGCGTGCGCGATCCTGTCCTGCGTGTAGGTGGGATGAATCACTTCATGCTGCCGGAGGACGTTACTCACGGCTCGAGTACGTGGCTCGATCCGGCCGTGGGACTCGCCACCCGTTATGGCTCGTTCGCCATGGAGAGCCTCATCAATGACCTGCTGAAGCTCGGTGCGCGGCGCGAGCGGCTGGAGGTCAAGTTGACCGGGGGCGGGCGGATCCTGGCCTCAATGACCGATGTGGGTGCACGCAACATCGAGTTTGCCCGTCACTGGTTGCGGCTGGAAGGGCTCACGGTGGCCGGTGAAGATGTTGGTGAGAACCATCCGCGCCGGGTCCAGTATTTTCCGGCGACGGGGCGGGTGATCATGTTTCGCCTGCGGAACCTGGATCACGGTGATGTGGTCAGTCGCGAGAAGCAATACCAAAGCACCTTGCGCCAGGCACCGGCTGGCAACGACGTGGAGTTGTTCTGATGAGCACACAATCCGGTCGCCGTCTGCGGGTGTTGATTGTGGACGATTCCGCCCTCGTGCGGCGGATCCTCACGGAGTTGCTGTCGGCCGATCCTGAGATAGAAGTGGTTGGCGCGGCATCCGATGCCTACATGGCGCGTGACAAGATCAAACAACTCAGTCCCGACGTCCTCACGCTCGATGTCGAGATGCCCAAGATGGATGGGGTTACCTTCCTGCGCAATCTGATGCGCCTGCGGCCGATGCCGGTGGTGATGGTTTCGTCGCTCACCGAGCATGGTGCGGAGATCACTTTGGATGCCCTGGCGGTGGGGGCTGTCGATTATCTGCCAAAGCCCAAGATCGATCTCGCTGCCACGCTCGGCGACTATGCCGAGGAGTTGTGCGCCAAGATCAAAGCAGCAGCCGCAGCCCGGGTACGGCGCTACAACAGTGCGGAAAGCTCCCCGGGTGTCGCGCAGATTCCCCCGAAATACAGCGCGGACGCGGTGCTGCCGAAAGCGGCAGCCGCGCGTCAGTTCCGGACCACTGATCGAATCATTGCCATTGGCGCTTCTACCGGCGGGACCGAAGCGATCAGAGAAGTGCTGGTCCAACTTCCCGCTGACACCCCTGGCATCGTAATCGCTCAACACATACCCAAGGCGTTCAGCACACCCTTTGCCAAGCGTATGAACGCCTGTTGTCAGATGACCGTCTATGAAGCCGAAAACGGTCAGCAGATTCTTCCCGGGCACGTTTACATTGCGCCGGGAGATCGACACCTGCTCCTCGTGCGCGATGGCGCCCGCTATGTCTGCAAGTTGGACGACGGGCAGCCGGTAAACCGCCACAAGCCGAGTGTCGATGTTTTGTTTCGTTCCGTGGCGCAGCAGGCGGGCCGCAATGCAATCGGCGTCATCCTCACGGGCATGGGCAAGGATGGCGCTGCCGGTTTGAAGGAAATGCGTGACGCAGGATCGCCCACGATCGCGCAGGATGAGGCAACCTCCGTAGTGTGGGGGATGCCGCGTGAAGCGGCGGCCCTCGGTGCTGCAGTGCAGGTCCTGGGGCTCCACGAGATTCCAGCGAGACTGCGTGCCCTGGCGGAGTCGATGGACGTCACCCGCGCCAGCGCCGCGGTATAGATTCTTTTTTGAGGTCGCGATCATGAACGCAATGTTGAATGAAAGGCAGGTCTCGGAACCGGTGCAGGATCCGGCCGCCCGGCAGAGCGATTCGGAGCTGGTCAACGAGCTGGCGTCGCGCATCGGCTCCCTGGGAGTCGAGTTGGCGGATGTGGCCGGCAATCTCGAGGAGGTCACCGCCCGGGTCGCCAACGAGTCCGAGCAGTTCAAGGGATTGCAGAGTACCGCGCAAACCATGGTGGCCGGCAATCGGGAAATCGATCGCGCCGCCAAGGATTCACAACAAGCCGCGTCTGCCGCGGGCAGCGAAATCACTGAATCACGCGCATTGATCGGTGGGGCCGTCCAACACATCACGGATCTGACCGGTGCAGTCACTCATATCGAGGAGCGGTTGGGCTCCTTCAGCAAGCTGCTGGAGCAGGTTGGGGGCGTTGCTGAATCCATTCAACGCATTGCGAAGCAGACGCGCCTGTTGTCCTTGAATGCAGGCATCGAGGCCGCCCGGGCCGGCGAGGCGGGACGGGGCTTTGCGGTTGTCGCGGGCGAAGTGAAGACGCTGGCCGAGGAGACGCGTACCGCGACCGTTCGCATCAGCGACATCGTGCGCGCACTGGCGGAACAGATCCAAGGCCTCATCAAGGAGAGCGGCGAGGCGACCAAACATGCCAGCAAGGCCCAGGCGGGCGCTGAAAAGGTCAAAGGGGTCATCATCCGGGCCGACGAGGCATTCAACACGGTGGGGCGGGAGATCGATGCGATTGCGAAGTCGACCACCGACAATCTGCAGGCGTGCGACTCCACGTTGGGGGAGCTGGGATCGCTGGCCGAGGGAGTCGAGTTGTCCTCAGCCAATCTGCAGCAGGCGGACAAGCGGATCGAAGGGCTGCTCGCGCTCAGTGAGACGCTCATTGAATACATCGCCGAGAGCGGCATCGAGACCCAGGATACGCCCATCATTCGCCTGGGAGTGGAGACGGCGAAGCGCATCAGCCTCGAGTTTGAGGGTGCTGTGGCGCGCGGCGAGATTACGACCGGACGCCTCTTTGATGAGCGCTATCGCGAGATCCCGGGCACCAACCCGAAGCAGTTTCTCACCGACTACGTGAAGTTCACGGATCGCTTGCTGCCGCCGATCCAGGATCCGCTGCGCAAGTCGGATCCCCGAATCGTGTTCTGCGTCGCGTGGGCGCGCAGCGGTTACCTGCCGACGCACAACCCCGAGTATTCGCAGCAGCCGGGCGATGATCCAGCCTGGAATGCCGCCTACTGCCGCAATCGCCGGCTGTTCAATGACCGGGCCGTGCAGAAAGTCGCCGCCAATACCAAGCCCTTCCTGCTACAGACCTATCGGCGCGACATGGGCGGCGGCAAGTTCATGTTGATGAAGGATCTGTCGTCGCCGATTTTTGTCAATGGCCGGCACTGGGGCGCGTTTCGGATTGGCTTCCGCCACGTGTAGCGGATTTCCGTAGCGCGAACGGGCCTGATCAGCGCTTGGCGACTCGTCGCCGCAGCACGTCGAGTTGCTGGCGATCGATGCCGCCCACCCCGAAAAGGATGGCGACATACACGCACAGAGCTAGTGGTGCCACCAACAGCGAATCGACTTCCTTCAGGAGCCAACCCACACTGACCATGGCGGCGCCGGCCACGAGGGTGAGAAGGGCCGATCGCAGAACGGAGCGATCGAGGACTCCGCGGGGCATCAGCCAGATTCCCGCAATCAACATCAACAGCTCGGTACCGGCGGTCGTGATGCTGACGCCCAGCGACCCGTTGCCGTGGTGTTTCTGAAACCAGGAAATCAGGATGGGATCCGCGATCACGACGATCACGATGCAGGTGAACTGCACGATGGTCCACTGACGCTGGCGCCCGGCCGCGTTCAGGCACGTACCAACAGTCATGGTCACGTAGAGCACAAATACATAGAAGGCGAGAATCCGCAGGTTGTCCTGCGCCGGCCCGAACGTGTCCTCGCCGAAGATACGGATGCCGAGATCCGGAAACAGGCCGCAGCCCAGCGCGATAGGCATGGTCATGACGAAACTGGCGCGCAGCGCTCCGCGGGCCGTGTGCAGGTACTCCTGCTGATTTTCCGACCACAGACGGCAGAGGGTCGGGTAGAGCGCGCCAATGAGAGCGCCAGCCGGAAGAATCAGCGGGCCGATGAGCTTCACGGCGGCCGCGTGCCACCCGATAGCCTCCTTGGAGGCAAGCAGGGAAAGATAGTGAGCGTCGATCGCCGGTTGCAGCAGCAGAATCAGATTCAACGCCAGGAAGGTATTTCCGGCCTTCACCAGCGCTTTCGTCGTGCTCATGTCGGCCGACAGCGCTTTCACTCCAACAGTGTGCAGTCCACGCCAGACGGCGAAAAGCACAATGGCACCCGATGCCGCGGCAGCGATCAGATAGGCATTCAAAGTGCCCAACAGCGCAAGAGCCGGGATCGCAAACAGCGCGGTGAGGAACTGACCGCCAATCTGGGTGTAGGCGGCCACTTCGACCCGCTCAAAGCCGCGCACCACATCCGCACAGGTCCGGGCGATGAGCGTGAGAGCCTGCCCCAGGCACACCAGAGCGAGCGCCATCAGCGGCAGACTCTTCTCCCGCAGCTCGAAAATCAGCACGAGGGCGCCTGATGCCACGAACGAGGCGCCGATTTTCCAGGCCAGCGCGCTGCCGAGATAGCGACCCGCGTGCGCGCGGTCGGTGGCAATGCGAGCGGGGAGGATCGCATTTTGCCCCCAGTCGACGAACAGGAACGCGAGGCTCGCGAAGGTCGTGAGCACGTAGAACGTTCCGTACTCTTCCGGGCCGAGAGTTCGCGCCATTACGGCGTTTACGATGATTGCCAGAGGCACACCCAACGCCTGGGCTGTCATCATGATCAGCGTGTTGCGCGCGACCAGGCGGCGCGAGCCCAGAGCGAGCTCCTGTGCGGCGGCCTCGCTCACGACGATTTCAACAGTCCCAACATTTTGCGCTTCAATCCGCCGAGCCGGCGTCGCGCCTTCGCGAGCGGATTGAAGTGATAGGCAAACATCTGCTGGATGCGTGGGTTGAGTCGCTCGTAGAGCGCATCGTCGAGATTGAAGGAGGGGCTCCCGTAACCGTACTCATGATCCGCCCGGAACATCCCGATAGTGAGCATCGTGCGGGGTTGGTCGGTCGGATTGGGAGTGCCCCGATGCCACATTGCCAGATCGCGTATGAGGATCTCGCCCGGCTTCAGGACCACCTTGATGGATGGAAAGTATTCCGCAAGGCGCTCGACGGCCGGGTTGCGTCCGTCCTGTACGTTCGGCACCAACCCGAAGGGTTTCAGGAAGGCGCTGTCCCACAGGTGGCTGCCTCCCGGCCAGACTTCGAGCGGCCCGTTGTGCAGCCCGCATTCCATCACGGGAACATTCACGACGTAGCCGCGAGGTTTCCACACGCCTCCGACGAATATTTCGTCGCCGTCAATGTCGCTGTGCGGCGATTGAAGAATCGCTCCGTCGAGACACGTATCACTCGACACGTACCTGCAGCAGAATGACTCGCCCAGCAGGCGGTCGAGGATGGGAACGACGAAAGGATTGGCGAGCAGCCGGGCATCGCCCATCGCCCCTTCGAGGCGCGGAAAGATTCGCCAGCGCGACTTTCGGTACCAGAAGGTTGCGCGTCGTTTGGTGGAGAGCTGGGTTTTGAAGCCGGCTTCCGGCGCCGTGTCGGTTTCAACGGCGTGCGTCTCCCGGCAATCGCGGTAGATATCTTCCATCTGCTGCGCCAGCTCGGCCGCGAAATTCGGCTCCAGCGCGTCACGCAGGATCACGTAGCCACGCAACGCGAGAATGGCCGCGGCCAGGTCCCGATTGGCCGGGTCGAGCTGACCGGCAGTGCGCTCAGCCGGGGATAGACTGATCGCCTGCGGCGGCAGGATATCGGCCCGAGCGTCTGTCAGGGACCGGGCGCTCATAAAACCCGCATCACCGTGCGCGCAAGAATCTTCATCGCCAGCAGCTCGATGCCGCCGTGCTTTGCGCGATAGCGTGCGTACATCCGCTGGTACGAGTCGATCAACTTCTGGTTGCCCGTGCGGCCGTGCATGAGTGAGGTCGGGAGGATGCGGTAGTGCACGACAACCTGGTCCAGGAAGCGGCAGCCATACGCGCGGATCGCGCGGCAGAAAAAGTCGACATCCTCATTGAGCATGATGTTGGCATCGTAGCCGTCCAGGCTCTGCACGTGTTCGCGCCGAATCATACAGGCCGAATTGACGAGCAGTGTGGGCATGAACAGCAGGTTCGCGGCCAACGCCCAGCGCGAGCCCAGCCGGGACCACAGCCGGGTGCGGCGTGCCGCCCGACTGAAGAACTGCTGCTCAAACTCCAATGCCGCGGATTCAGGCTCGCTGAAAGGTCGGATCTGTCCGAACACGACGCCGCATTCGGGATGAGACTCGAATGCAGCGACTGCGGCGCGGTAGTAACCGTCGGCTACCCGGTCGTCATCGTCCAGAAAATGAATGAATCGGCCACTGGCCTTTTTCCAGCCCTCATTGCGGACCAGCGCGGGTCTTCCACCCGATGGCGTCGCGGATTGCACGTACTGAATGCGCGGATCCCGCAAATTGGCCACCGCGTCGCGGGCTGAGCCTTCCGGACTGTCATCCACCACGATGATTTCAACAGATACATCCTGCTGTGCGAGTGCACTGCCGATGGCTTCCGTGAGAAGCTCGCAGCGGCGGAACGTCGGAATGACGACTGATACATCGGTCATGTAGATACCATCCGGCTCTGGTGTCGCGCGCTGGCGGCGGAACGACTTCGCGCCAGCCAACTCACGAAACGGTGAGCCCGCTGATAGGTGCCGAAGGACAGACTCGCTCTCCAATTGAGCGGCACTTCGGTCAGAGCGAAATAGCGCGTGGCGATCGGGCTCCAGCGCAACTTTGAGACATCGGTGCCGGTGGACAGATGCAGGATCCCCAAGCGCTGGTCGATCGACCATTTCATGGCCTCAACCAACAGCGTGGTCATGACGCTGTACTTCGCCCATGTCGGGTCGTAACCCGAGTAATACAGGTAGATCTCGTCGTTGAACTGGAAACCCAACCGCGTGGCGACGACTTCGCCGTTGATCAGCAGTTGAAATATTCGCAGCTGACCACGCTGCGCCAGGTCGAGTGCATATTCGGTGATGAACGCGCGATCATTGTCCTTTCCGAACACGTCGGCGTGCGCCACCGTGTTGGTGGCGAGGCTGCGCATCGAATGCAGCCGAAAGAATGTCACGAGGGCTTCAGGGGCATCCTCAGCCGATTGGACCACGCGCAACTCGGGAGTCAGTCCGTCCCGTCGCAACGAGTTGTAGCACCTGCGTATCGATTCTTTGATATTCCGGGACCGTGACGAGCGCAATGCTTCCCACGTTGCCGGCAGCTCCAGGTGATAGCCGTCAATCTCGCGGCTCGTGGTCTTCGCGCCGTCCGGCAGCTTGCGCAGCGCTTTTGCGCAGTTATCCCGGCGCAGAGCACCCCACTCAACCCAGTCGGAACGGGTCAGCTCCTGGCTGAGGTATTTGCGGACGGCGTCCAGCGCATCCACTTCGTTGTCCGGCTCGCAGACGAGTCCGCGAATTTCCGTGACATTGGGATCCGCGCCAAAGTAACGCAGAGTGTGAAGTTGAATGGGTCCGAACGACGGTCGCCGCGTGGACATCATCGGCGCGACGGCAATCAGTGCGTTGCGCGCGTCTCTGACGACTATGAGGTACAGCTCATCGCGGACGAAAAGGCGATTGGCACGGTGATGCTTCCACCACAACACATTCCACTGCGCAGATGTGAACGGCATGCACGGCGAGATGCGCTCGTGCAATGCGTTCCATTCTGCAAACAGCGGGCCGCTGAGCGCGGCTTCTGCGAGCCGTTCTGCCTTGAACGGGCGGCACGTGGGGATCGAGGGCAACGCGGCCTCCTCGACGTATGTTGCCTGCAACTCAGCCATCGCTAGAAACACCTCGGCACGCGTCTACCGCAGGTCTCCTGCAGCAAAAGTTCATCCGTGGAACTCGGACCCGATTATGTTATGCACGGGGGCGGCAACAGCCGCCGTCGCGCGATTGTTGGTTCCGACAGTTCGGGAAAAATCCTAACGTAAGGGAGGGCGCGCAGCTGAGACTGGCGTCGAATAACGACATCGCTGCGCTAAATTCGCGCGCCGTCGTTTTAACAAAAGTGGTTTAACGATAGCCGCGGTTTAACAATAGCCGGACTGGCTCAATCGCCGTCCTCGATGGAGTCGGCGTAGCCAAATTTGAGCACGCCCGCGACCAGGAGTTGCCCGACTCCGAACGGGACACCCATTGCCCATGGCGAGAGCGTTCGCGACCCGCTCTCGATGCACAGACACGTCAAACCGCAAATCAGGTACCACAGACCCACTGCGAACAGAGGACGGGGAAGGAAGCGGACGGAGGCGAATACGCCCAGGCTGAACGCCAGCTCCCACAAGCCGGGCAACATCCAGGCTTCGTCCGGTGCCGCCTGAGTCAGAACAGCAGTCAGCAGCACGCCTACCACGAGAGGTGGCAAAAACTGCTCAACCGCCGACTGCAGCATCTCGCGGGAGACACCCACATGAAAGCGCTGGGTGCGGGAAACAGTCTCCCACGCTGACACAGCTACGGCGATGGCCGCCGTGGAAATCCACACGGCCAGGAATGTCGGGACCGGGCGTTGCGTGCCGCTCAATAGCAGCGACTGGGCTGTGGCAACCACCAGCGCCAGGACGCCGCTCGCCGCGATCGACGCGGGCCCATATCCGCGAAACTGGGTTCCGCGTGCGACCTGGAGCCGGATGGCATTGAGATCCGCCAGCGCTTCCCGAAGCTCTCTCATGCCCCTTAGACGGGCCCTCAATCGGATTTCAATCGCGGCCAGGCAAAAAATATTTGCGGCGGCCCATTCCCCGCGCGGGCGGCCGGTGCTGTAACGGAAGCGACATATTTTCGACCTATTGTGACTCTACGGCGCAAAGCCAACTAACAACATAGGTATGAGATGTTACGACCGGTGAGATTTCCGCAGGCATCCGTGTGTTTGTTGCTGGGAGGACCCGTTGTGTGCGGGTGGCAGGTGGCACTGGCGGACGATGCTCTGCAGGAGATCACGGTGCTCGGGCAGAGGACGACGGACGAGATCGCGCGCGCAGCCCAGAAGCAGGCGCCCAATCTGATCAACCTGACGGTTGCGGATGAGATGCAGAAGCTCCCCGACGTCAATACCGGCGAAGCGATCCGCCGTGTTCCCGGCATCTCTCTCGAGACCGATACCGGCGAGGGCCGGTATATCAACATCCGTGGCTTGGATGCCGACCTCAACAGCACCACCTTCGGCGGCCTGCGTCTGCCCCCGACCAATAACAGCTCGCCGTCCGGCGCAGGCCGGGCGGTGGCGTTCGATTCGATTCCGATCGGGTTCGTTGGCGCCATCACCGTAACGAAGACCAACCTTCCGGAGCAGGACGCGGAAGCCTTGGGCGGTACGATTGATATCACCCCCAAGACCGCGCCGCCCGACGGCAAGCCGTTCGTTGATTTGAAGCTCGGGACTGGACTCGAAGTGTTGCGGCACACCTGGATCACAGACGGTGCAGTGACCACCGGAACGCGGTTCGGGGGCTCGGGCGACTATCAACCTTTCAGCGTCCTGGTGACAGCGGCGCTCTACACGGATCGGCGCGGCATCGACGATGCCGAGGCGGGGTTTGTGGATGAGCAACCGGAAGTAGCGGACAAGGCATTCGGCGGGTTCGAGCAGCGGTACTACAAGTATCACCGCAAGCGACATGGCTACGGCGTGGACCTGGGGTTCCACCCGGACGCCGCCAACGGTTGGTTCGTCCGCTACTACGACTCGGGCTACTCGGAGACGGTGAATCGCAACCGGCTCATCTGGAACTTTTCCGGCGCGCCCAGCGTGGACCCGGCCAACCCGAATGGCTTCGTGGATACAGTGCACTTCGACACGGCACTGCGGGACGAGAAGGAGTATCTGAAGTCACGGGTGTTTGAGATCGGCGGTCAGAATGACATCGCCGGCAATGCGCTGGACTATCATGTCGGTTATACGCAGGGCCTGTACGAGAAGCCCTATGATTTGAACTCAACCTTCGCAAATCCGGCCGTGACTACGGCCACTTACGACAATACCTCCCTGCCGAACTGGCCGGCATTCGCGACGCCGGGATTCAACCCGACCAACCCGGCCGGCTACCTCCTCGCGGGAATGTACAATCAATCGCAACATTCAAAGGATTCGGAATGGGGCATCGGTACCAATTTGCGAATTCCCACGAGCTGGTTCAACGCTGCCAACGAGAGCCTGAAAGTGGGCGTCAACGCCCGGCTGCGCAGCCGCGTGGCCAGTGCTGAGAATCTGACCCCCGACAACCTTCCGCCACTTGCGTTGACCGACGCCTCGTTCGGCAACCCGGTACTGTTCTATCAGGGTCACTACGTCAATGCCCCGCAAATCGACCCGGCCGTGTTGCGAGGGGTCTATGCCGCCAGCACCGTGACGGATGACGTGATCTCTGACGCCGGTTCCTATCAGAACGACCGGGAGAACGTGTTCGCTGTCTACGGGCAGTACCAGCTCGACCTGGGTGCCCTGGGACTCATTGGCGGATTGCGCGTGGAAGATACCCAGGCCAACTACGCTGCCAACCTGATCGACAGCTCCACTGCGGTGACCACCGTCACGCCGATATCGCGACACAAGAGCTACAGCAATTTCTTCCCCACAGTGCAGGCTCGCTACGAGCTCACAGCGGATTCGATATTGCGGGGCGCTGTTTCCTCGACGATTGCACGGCCTGGATTCAACCAGGTGACGGCGGCCACGACCATCGACCCTTCCGGCAGCGTTTCCACCGGCAACCCGGAATTGAAGCCGATTACGGCCACCGCATTGGATGTGTCGTTCGAGAAATACCTGCCGCATGCCGGTATCGCTTCGCTGGGGCTCTTCGACAAGGAGATCCGCAACTACATAGTGACCCAGGAAGCGAATCTTCCCTTGCCGGCGCAAGGCGGCTTTGTGGGTCTGGCCAAGACGTTTACGTTCGCCAATGCCTCTCGAGCCCGGGTGTACGGCGTAGAAGCCAACTACAGCCAGCGTTTTGTGGACATTCTGCCGGGACCGCTGGGCGGCCTGGGGGTCTCGGCCAACTGGACGTGGGTGCAATCCAACTACGACATCCGGCCTGGTGAAAGCTCGGTGTTGCCGTCAACCTCGCGAAACACGGCCAATGCGCAGCTGTCCTATGAGCTGCATCCGGTCGAATTCACTCTGGGGGCCTATTTTGTCAGTCGCAACATTTTCGCCGTGGGCGACTCTTCTGCCACGGACGTCTGGGCGCAGAAGCGCCTGTCCGTCGACTTCGGCAGCCAGTACCAGGTCACCCGGCTGTTCAGCCTGTACTTCAATGCCAAGAACCTCACCAACACGGCGCTGAAGTTCACCGCAGGAGCGGCGGATAACCGGGTGATTCAGCGGGAATTCTATGGGGCGACCCTGCAGGCCGGGTTTAATTTCAGGATGTGATTCAGGCGAAAGCTAAGTATTGGCGGGTACCTTGACGACGGTCGCGGCCCGGGAGGCCGCTCGCTCGTTGAGGAGGCTATTCATGAGATCATTTGCGCTGTGCGTGGCCGCGGTTCTGGCCGGTGCGCCGTCGATTCCCGCCTGGAGTGCCGAGTCTGCGGCACCCTTGCGCCTGCTCAGTTCCGTGGACCTGCCCGGAATCGACGGGGCATTCGATCACTTCGGGGTCGACGTGAAAGGGGGCCGGCTGTTCCTGGCCGCTGAGGAGCACCATACGGTTGAGGTCTATGACCTTCAGACCGGTAAGGCGGTCCACAGCATCGGGGGCTTCGATTCTCCGCACAGTATTGTGTTTGTCCCGGATGTGAACCGGCTGTTCATTGTCGAAGGTGGCAAGGGTGGCTCGTGCGAAGTGCTCGACGGGACGACGTATTCGCACATCAAAACGATCAAGCTCGCCGATGACGCTGATGCGTTGGTGTATGACGCACCGGAACACCTTTTGTACGTTGGCAACGGCGGCAAGGAAGCTCACTCCAAGACTTCGTTCATCTCCGTGATCGACACGGCGAAGAGCGACAAGGTCGCGGACATCACTGTGCCTTCGGATAACGTTGAGTCGATGGCGTTCCAACGCTCGGGACCGCTTCTCTATGTCAACATGCGGGATAAGGCCCAGGTTGGCGTCATCGATCGCAGGACACACCAGTTTCAGAAGGCGTGGCCGCTGGACAAGGTCGCTCACAACACGCCGATGGCACTGGACGAGACGAACCACCGCCTGTTTATTGCGGGTCGGACACCCGGAGTACTGGCGGTGCTGAATACTGACACCGGCAAAGTAATTGCCACTCTTCCCGCCGCTGACGGTGTGGACGATCTGGCCTTCGATCCGCAGAGCAGGCGCATTTACCTTGCCGGCGGTGAGGGATTTGTCAGTGTTTTTCACCAGATCGATGCGGATCACTATGAAGCCATAGGTAAAGTCAGCACGGGAAACCGCGGCAAGATCGGCGTGTTGGTTCCCGATCTGCGGCGCTACTACGTGGCAACTGCCAACAAGGGCACGACGCCCGCCCGCGTCATGATCTTCCAGACACAGGAGTAATCTCCGGCGGACTTGCGCCGGGCGCACAATGTGGCTCATCCTGTCAGGCAGGGGGCTGACGAATGAAGATCCTCGTTGTCGAAGATCAGGTGCGTCTGGCGCGTTTCTTGAAAAAGAGCCTGACGGAGCGTGCGTACACGGTGACGTGCGTTACGACGTGTCAGCAGGCACTGGATGCGTTGTGCGAAACGAGCTACGACGCCATCGTGCTGGATATCGAGCTGCCGGATGGAAACGGCTTCGACCTGTTGCGATCCTGGCGTGAGGGGGGATTTAACGAGCCGGTCCTGATCCTCAGCGCCCGCGACACTGTGCAGGACCGCATCAAGGGCCTCGACCTCGGCGCCGATGACTATCTGCCCAAGCCCTTCAGTCTCGAGGAGTTGCTGGCTCGCGTCCGCTCGTTGTTGCGGCGTCAGACCGGAGCGAAGGCAAACGTCCTGGAACTGCGCGGCCTGCGATTCGATGTGTTGAACCGAGCCGTATTTCTGCGTGACAGTCCGGTAGAGATGACGTCACGTGAGTGCGCGTTGCTGGAGATCTTCATGCAGAATCCCGGCCGACTGCTGACGCGGACCCACCTGTGCGAGAAGATCTGGGATTCGCAGCGCGAGGTCGATACCAACCTGCTGGACGTTTACATGAGCCGGCTGCGGGCGAAACTCGAGGCCGGTGCTGCCGAGCCGTTCTTTCGGACGATTCGCGGCGTCGGCTACAAGTTTCAGTAGGGCGCCCCACATGAGATCCATCGGTGCGCGACTCGCGTTGTGGTACACCCTCGCCGCGACAGTGGCCTTTGCCGGCCTGTCCGTCGCCGGCTATTTCATGCTGGAGCGCTACCTGGTGCACGGCCTGGATCTGTTGAATTCAGCCGAGTTTGAGCAGATCAAGTCGCACCTGGGCCCGGATCACGAGAGTCTGAGCGCAGCGGTGATCGAGGCGCGGATCCGGGAGACAACCGAGTACGCCTCCGTGCTCTTCTACATCGATGTGCACGGCAAGTCGATGGGGACCGTATTTCGCTCCAGCAACCTGCACGGTGAGACGATACCGGATGTGCCGGGGCAGCGGATTTTCAATGCAGCGCTGCCCGACAAGGGTTTGATGAGGATAGGAGAGTTCATACTCCAGCCTTACGATGTCATGGTGGCCACACCGCTGGCGCCGGTCCAGTCGGTCATGGATGGTTACGTTGAGGTCTGCGCAGCCCTCATGGCCATCATGCTGGTAGTGAGCGGCGCCGTGGGATTCGGCTTGAGCCGTCTGGCGCTCAGTCCGTTGCGCTCGATTCAAAGCACCGCCAACCGCATCCGCTCGGACAATCTCACTGAGCGTATCCCGGTGGCCAATGTGAGAGATGAGATCTCCAATCTCGCCCGGCTGCTGAACCAGATGTTCGACCGGCTGGAATCCGCATTCAACCAGGTGCGGCGATTTTCTGCCGACGCCTCCCACGAGCTGAAGACCCCCTTGTCGCTCATGCGCCTGCAGGCCGAGAAACTGTTGATGGAAGGCGCCCTGACCCCCGCGCAACAGGAGGCGGTCGCCGCGCAGCTGGAGGAATTGGATCGACTGAACGAGATCGTCGAGGATCTGCTGTTTTTGTCCCGCGCCGAGGCGCGAGCGATCACCTTGCACCCGCAGTCACAGCCGCCGCTGCTGTTCCTGCAGTCATTCGAACAGGACGCGCGGGTGTTGGCCGAGCACGAGGGTGTCGAGTGCGTCGTTGCTCACGCGGGTGAGGGCGCTGTTGCGTTTGATCCGAAGTGGATCCGCCAGGTGCTATTGAACCTGGTCAAAAATTCGCTCAACGTGTCTCCCGCGGACTCGCGTATCGCGGTGGAATCGGCGCTGACTGCGACAGCCTGGACGGTGTCCGTGGAAGACGAAGGCCCGGGGGTCCCGTGGGAACAGCGGGAGCACATTTTCGAGCGCTTCGTGCGGGTTGCCAACACCAAGCGGCCGGACATTCAAGGCAGCGGGTTGGGACTGGCGATCTGCCGCAGCATCGTCGACCTGCATGGCGGCCAGATCTCGGCATCCGCCGCCGCTCGCGGCAGCGGCCTGCGCGTGACCTTTGTCATCCCATTCTCGCCAGTAAAACCAGTGCCAGCGTGACGGTGAGCGCACCCCCGATCCGGGTTGCGATCTGTGCAAAGGGCATCAACTGCATGCGATTGGCCGCAGTGAGAATGGCCACATCGCCCGTACCGCCCTGGCCGCTGTGACAGGCATTCACGATCGCGGTGTCGATCGGGTACAGGTTGACCCATTTGCCGACCACAAACCCGGAACCGATCAGGGTGGCGACCGTGGCCACGATGGTGATGAGTTTCGGCAGGGCAAATGCGGCGATGAGGGTTTCCCACGGGGTGAGAGCCACACCGATGGCAAACAACAGCGGATAGGTCACGGCCACCTGGAAAAACCGAAACACAAAAAAGGCGCCCGCCTGCAGATTGGGTGTCACCGCCTGGGCCAGCTTGATGAGCACAGCGATGAACAGCATCGCGACGGGCGCCGGCAGGCCCAACAGCTTGTTGCACAACAGGCCCAGCATGTAGAGGGAAATGGCAAACAAAGCCGCGGCGGCGATGTCGGGCACGGTGGGTTGTTCGGGAGCCTCGCTGCGCTCGGCGGCCAACTCCGGCGTCCCGTCCGGTTGCAGGCGACCCTCACCGGTCAGGTGCGGATATTTTTTGCCCGCCAGGTTCAAGGCACCGGCCAGCAGAATCGCAGTCAGGCTTCCCAGCATGACGACCGGCAACACTTGGGCGAACAGCTCACCCTGGTTTTGATGGAGTATCTCGGAGTAGCCGACCGACAGCGGAATGGCGCCTTCGCCAACGCCACCCGCCATGATGGGGACTACCAGGAAGAACAGGGTGTGTTTCGCCCCGAGACCCAACAGCGTGCCGACAGCCGTACCGACCAGTCCCGCAATGACCGACCCGGATGCGAGTGGGATGAAGATCTTCAGGAAGCCGCGAATCAACACCCGGCGATCCATGCCGAGAATGCTGCCCACGATGATGGCTGAGATGAACAAATACAGGAAGTTGGTGGACTTGGTAAAGTCGGTGACGAGCCTGACCACCGGTATTGGCAGCAGGTGGTAATACACCAGTGCGGACGGGATGAATGTGGCCAGAATGGCCGCTCCGCCCACCTGGCGCACGCCCGGCAGCCGTTTGCCGATTTCCGCGCAGGTGAATCCCCCGATGGCCAGAACCGCCACGGCGACATTGATTTCCGTGGGCAGCTTGCCCCACACGACGAAATAAGCGATCACCCCGAGCACGCTCAGGTAGACGGGTAACGGGATGATTCCTATGCGGATTTCCATCACTCGCCACCAACCCTCGGGCCAGAATTTCTGCATGATCGTCGCTGTCTCCCCTCGCATGGTGCGCGCGAGCATGCCAGAAGCGGCTCCCTGCCGTCATTTCAGGTTGGTTTAAGGTTGGTGCGCAATACTGTTTTCGTGGACTTCGTCGCAAAGGGGGGCGTTAGACCATGCACAACAACGCGCGTATTGCAGTCACCGCAGCAGCGGCCTGCTCCATGGCTCTCATTCATCAGACTCTGCGGGCACAGACCGCCGAACAAACCGAGGAGGAGGCGCCGCTGGCGACGGTCCTCGTGACCGGCTCTCTGTTGCCGACCACGCCTGATGAAGCTGCCGTGCCGATCGTGACACTCGACGCAAAGCAACTCGAACGCAGCGGCGTTGCCTCGAATCCGCTGGAGATCCTTCGCAAGTCCATTCCGGCCTTTGAAGGACGCAGCAATGCCGGGACGAGCAACGCCAACAATGACAACCAGCGCACGGCGGGTGGATCGCAACTTCAATTGCGCAATCTGCCGACGCTCGTGCTCATCAACGGCCGGCGCGTGGCGAACTCGGCGATCGGCGGGCTCAATGGCAAGAATTTCGTGGACGTCAACCAGATTCCCGCCGCCGACATCGAGCGCATCGAAGTTCTGACGGACGGCGCGTCTTCGATCTACGGCTCGGATGCCATCGGGGGTGTAGTCAATTTCATCCTGAAATCCGACGTGGACGGCATCAGGGCGGGCGGTCGATATGGCGGCGCGGCAGGCGGCTACAACGAGCGTTCGGGGTATGTGACGGCCGGGACCAATTTGGATGGTTGGAAGCTCACGGGTACGGGAAGCTACAACAAAACAGACCCCCTGTTTCAAAATGCACGCTCGTTCACGAGCCCGCTCTACGGTAAAACGTCCGGCATCCCCGGCGTCGTATCTGGAGGGAGCGCAATCCTTGCCCCCGGGCTCGCCTCGCCCGGCGCGACCAATCCCACTGGAACAGGCGCGACCACCACTTCGCTGTCGCAGTTGATAGCCAACGGCACCTATGTCGCAACTACCCCGGCTGCAATCGCGAATTCCTTCGACGTCTCCCCATATCAGACCCTGCTGCTGCAGCAGGAACAGGACACGTTCGCGGGCAGTCTCTCGAAGGACCTCCTGGAGGACCGCGTCGAGCTGTTTGGCGATGTGCTCTACTCGCACGACAAGAGCTTCACGCAGTGGTTTCCGGTTTCGCTCACAGGCATCAGCGTACCGGCCGGGGCAGCGTTCAATCCGCTAACCACCGCCTTTGGCGGCGTCACGTTCGCCGACCTCGGCAAGCCCAAGCAGTTTTTCAATACCACCGATGCCGTCTGGACCGATGTGGGTCTGCGCGGGAAGCTCTGGGAAGGGTGGCACTGGGAGACCGCGGCCGATTACAGCCTGAGCAATCTGCGGCAACTGCAGGAAAATCTGCTCTTCAAGCCGAACGTTACCCTGGGGATCGCGGGCGGTTTTGATGCGAACGGCAACCCGGTTCCGGGGGGCGCCTATAGCCGGGTGCATGGCAATACTTCGCTCGACGGTCCGTTGATCACCGTACCGGCGCTGGATCCGTTCGCGAGATCGGGATTGAATGCGGCTACGCTGGCAAACGTGTATGGCACCGAGGTTATCAACGCCCGAAGCCAACTCTTGTCCTGGGACGGAAAGATCGACGGCAAGGTGTTTGAGCTGCCCGCCGGCAATATCGTTGCCGCCCTGGGTGCGTCCTGGCGCCGGGAAACATTGGCGGGTCACACGGATGCGAATGGTCGGAATACCGATCCGGCAACCGGGCTCACGACCGGCAACGACCAGTTGTGGCAGGGCGGTACGTTTGCCGATCCATTCCAAAGGCATCGCGACATTCGCGCCTTTTTTGCCGAGACGCGCATTCCCCTCACTTCGGACCAATGGGGTGTGCCGGGCGTGCGGGATTTCGACCTCACGCTGGCGCTGCGCAACGAGCATTACAGCGACGCGGGCAGCTCGACCGTGCCGAAATTCGGCTTCCGCTGGCAGCCATTCGACAAACAGTTCACTGTCCGCGGCAACTATGCGAAATCCTTCAGCGCTCCATCGCTGTACGCCGAATACGGTCCCACGGATACGCGCCAGGTTGCAGGCACGCTGATTCAGGGTGTTCTGGGACCCAACTATCCGGGACTGCCGTTCAACGGCGAGGATGGGAACAATCCGCAGCTGCAACCGGCCACCTCGGTGTCCCGTTCCATCGGCTTCGTGTTGCAACCCGAGGCGGTGCGCGGTCTCACCGTGAATGTGGATTTTTCGTCGATCACATTGAGCGGCTTCGCAGGCGGAATCGGCTTCAACAACATACTGGCCAGCATAAACGCGCTGGGCTCGGCCTCGCCGTTCTTCAACAACCTGGGAGTGGACGGCTTTGCGGGTACCGCCGGGGCGAGTCAACCGTTTGTGCACCCCGGTGATTTGCAGGCCTTTCTGACCAACCCGGCGACGGGTAAAGGGGATCCGACAGCCGCCAACCGCCTGTATGTTGAAGATCAGTTTCGGAATCTGGCCGTGTTGCAGGAGCGCTCGTACACCACGGGCGTCACGTACCAGCTGCCCTGGGACCGCTGGGGCAACTGGTCGTTCAGCTCGACGGGTGCCATCTTCAAGTCGTTCCACTTCCAGGCGCTTCCCGGCCAGCCGTATATCCAGTACGCGGGTACAACCAACAACGCCGGCGGTTCGGGCGGTTTCGGCGGTACGTTGCCCAAATACCGGTTCTTCTCGACGATCGATTGGACGTATCAGGGATGGGACGTCACAATCAACAATTCATACATGTCCAGCACCCGGGACACAGGTCTCAATGGTGTTTCCACGCCAACGATTCCAGTGGCGAGCTACACGACTTTCGACTTCAGGGTGGCCTACGACTGGCATTTTCAGGAAAGCAACGACCGGCGCGTGCTGACCACCGCACTGGGTGTCAACAACGTTGCCGACCGGATGCCGCCGCTCGCGCCCCGCGCGTTCCTGGACAACAACGCGGACGTGGCGACTTTCTCGCCCATCGGCCGGCTGATCTATCTGACGGTCGCCGTCTCACTTTGATTGCTCAAACCGGAAAAGAGGTTCCCATGTTCAGACAGGCCCATTTTACGATCAGGCTCGTAACCGCGCTGGCCATCGCAGGCGGCGCCGGTGTGGCGCCCGCGATCGCGGCTCCCGTGTTGGGAAAGGCTGCGGACAACGCGGTCTACGCACAGACGCTGGTCAACGAGGAGGTGAAGAAACACCCGGAACTGGTGGTGCTGGGCGTGCATGCAGTCAAGCCGGGTGGCAAAGGCTCGCACATGATTGCCGCCAACCTGGATCGGATCGGCAAGGACGACGATGAGGATGATCTCGCCGTCTCGCGGGAGCGCAAGACGATTCTCGCCCCCAACATGAAGGATCCCACGAAGTTTGAAGTCGCGGTGCCGTTGAAGGACGCCGCCGGCCATGTCATCGGCTCGCTGAGCACCGTGTTCGAGTACACCGCTGGCGATGACGAGGTGAAGATGCACACGGCGGCATTGGAGATCCGGGACGACATGGCGAAGCAGATTCCCAACGTGGCCGCGCTGTTTGCGGCTGCCGGTGCGCGCACGGCGTCGATTGGTTTGGAGCCCTCCGCCTCCATCGAGATTCCCGCCTCCAAGGGGAAGTTTGATTTCCTGCGGATCGACAGCAAGCGGCATCGGTTGCTCGGTGCCCATGAGAATGACGGCACGGCGGATTATTTCGACTTGCAGAAGAATGCGCTCATCACCCGGGTGAAGGTGGGCGGGGCGGTGGATCACGCCGTGGATGCCGACTCGAAGTATTACTACGTGAGTGTGCAGGAGGACCAGCGTGTTGCAGTCCTGGACGCCGCCACCCTGAAGGAAGTGAGCTCGATCAAACTGACCGGCCCCACGGACGCCATCATTTTTGAGCCCAAGAATCACCTGATCTACGTGACGCACGATGAGGGTGCGGATGTGTGGGTGATCGATCCGAGTACTGCCAAGGTGGTCGCCTCCATTGCAGTGCCCGGAGTGCCGGAGTACATGGTGTACGACGAAAGCACCGACCGGATCTATCTGAACATCAAGAGTGCCGACAAGGTGGCGGTGATCGATCCGAACACCCGCAAGACAGTCGCTGAATGGGGGACGGCACCCGCCGCGCAGCCGCACGGTCTCGAGCTCGATGTTGCGCACCATCGAATTTTTACGGCTGGCGGCAATGGCAAGCTGGCCGTGATAGACACGCGGACGGGCCAGGTTACCGGTTCCACCGATATCGCGGCGAAGGTGGATCAGATTGCCTTCGATTCCGTCAGGCAGCGGGTTTATTGCGCCGGGGCGGACAAGATGTCGATTGTCGATACGTCGGGTAGCTCAGTGGTGACGGTTGGCGAGCTGGCCACTGCGGCGACTGCCAAGAATGTGGCAGTGGATCCCCAGACCCATGCCGTATGGACCACCTATACGGATGGCAAGAGCTCGTTTGCCCGGTCCTGGATGCCCCGATAGCCGGCGTTTTCGCAGCCCTGGAGGCCCATTTGCGGCTCTAAGCGTCCGCTAAGTCGTTGCCCCTATAATCGGAAACCATCGGCGTACGATCGCCTTTCGGTCAATCTGATGAAGCGGGTCCCTCTATGCGTCTGCTCCTCGTGGAAGACGATCATATGATCGGCGAAAGCCTGGTCAGAGGCCTGCGCGATGATGGCTATATCGTCGATTGGGTCAAGGATGGCGCGGCGGCACTGGCGGCAATTCAGGACACGGCAACGCCGTACGCCGTCGCCGTGCTGGATTGGAATCTGCCCCGCAAAGACGGCCTGTCTGTTTTGAAGTCGGCGCGCGGCGCGGGTAATACCGTGCCGGTCCTCATGATCACAGCCCGCGACGAGTTGGCCGATCGGGTGAGCGGCTTGGACGGCGGGGCGGATGACTACCTCGTGAAGCCGTTCGAGCTGGCAGAGCTCAAGGCCCGTCTGCGCAGCCTCCTGCGCCGGCGCGATGG
>JAXDQF010000321.1:0-10896 GCA_034668025.1 Gammaproteobacteria bacterium
TCTGCAACGATTTCAGCGTTCGAGAGTGGCAACGCCGTTCTCCGACCCATACTCTGGGAAAGTCGTTCGATACGCATGGGCCAATCGGGCCCTGGATTGTGACTCCTGAGGAGCTGGATGCAGCCAACCTGGAGTTGCGAACCTGGGTCAATGGCGAGTTGCGGCAATCCGGGAATACACGCGACCTGATCTGGGCTTTCAGCGAGATGATCGAAGAGCTTGCTTACGTATTCACGCTCGAGCCCGGTGACATCCTGACTACCGGAACGCCTGCCGGGGTGGGTGCGGGCCGCACACCTCCGAGCTTCCTCAGGGCGGGTGATGTGGTCCGAGTGGAAATCGAGGGTATCGGGCACATCGAGAACCGGATCGTGCCTGAGCCCTAGCGCAGATCCGCCAGGATCAGGTCGGCGGCTCTCTCGGCAATCATGGTTATCGGAATGTGCGTGTTGCCGCGAGTGATGGAAGGCATTACCGATCCATCTACGACCCGTAAACCGGCCACTCCGTAGACTCTGCAACGCGTGTCAGTGACAGCCCCGGGATCGTCGGGGCGGCCGATGCGGCACGTGCCTGCCGCATGACCGGCAGGTCCGGCAGTTTCCAGAACAATGCGGCGCAGCGCTTCGCGATCACCTTCGAGAGCAGTGGGATCGACTATGCGGCTGCGCAAGGCGCGCTGGCGTAGCGAAGTTGAAACGCCGGACAGGGAAGCCAGCATCCAGCTTTCAAAACGACTTCGCAGGCGCGGCCAGTTCAAACGGCGGACCAAGCGGCCATCGGGCTGAAACACTTCATGGCGTGTGCGTGCGACGACACCCGAGCCCAGAACCGAGCACGCCAGGCGCAGGCCATCGATCAGGCGTACGAGGTCGCGTTCGTCGTCGAGGAGGTTGAATTTGACTTCGGGCTCGATGTTCGGATCGGCAGACAACAGTCGCACGGTGCCTGTGGAGAATGCCTTGTTGATTCCCACCCCGAGCGAGGCGACGCGGCGCCCGAGGGCATGCCAGGACGTTTTGTTGACAATGAACAGGATCATGTCAGCGGACGGGCAGTCTTGCACGCCGGATGAGAATCGCAGACAGTTCTGCCCCCAGGCGCGTTGCGCCCGAGGCTGCATTGCAAACCTCCTCAGATATACAGCCAGCGTGACCAGAGGATGATTTAGAAGGCGCTGGCCGACACCGGGGCGATCCGCGACGACAGGAATATGGAGATCCTGCAGTGCTCGCGCATCTCCCACGCCTGAACGTAGCAACATGGATGGCGAATGGATCGCGCCGGCGCTGAGGATTATCTCACGTCCCCGGCAGGTCTCGAGTCCGCGGTTGGTTCGGGCCGTGACTGAGCGAGCGGTTCTATCCCGAAATTCGATCCGCTCGACAAATGCGTCAGTTTTGATCTGGAGGTTGGGCCGTAGGCGCACCTGCGCGTCGAGATAGGCGGAGGATGAAGACACACGGCCGGATGAGAGGTTGCTCATCGGTACAGCTCCAATCCCGTCGCGAAAGTCCGCATTCATGTCCGGGATCACGCTGAATCCACGCGTGCCCAAGTCATCGGCAATCGCGCGGCAATAGGCCGGCCAGTGCGCAATGCTCTGGCGCCGAATTGGAATTGGTCCTTCGCCCCCATGCAAAGGGCCGTGAAAATCCAGGTCGCGCTCGAGTCGCTTGAAATAGGGCAGTACGTCATCCCAACCCCATCCCTGGGCTCCCAGTGAAACCCATTCGTCGTAGTCGGCCGGCAAGCCCCGTACGGCAACCATGCCATGTATGCTCGATCCACCGCCCATGATCCGCGCTTGCTCGAAGCGGCGGCTCGCGCGTGCGCCGCCATTCGCCTTTCGCGCTCCAACCTCTGCGGTCAGAGTTGGCCAGAAGAAGCGAGGATCGCCGTATGATCGCGGATAGCAATCGCGCACGCTCGCCGGCTCGCGGCCGGGTGGGAGATCTGCGCCAGCTTCAATCAGTAGTACATTCAGGCGCGGATTGCCGGAGAGGCGGTTAGCTAACACGCAACCCGCGCTGCCGGCTCCGACAATGATCACGTCGAATTCCCTCTCGGTCATTTCGACACCGTGAGTCGTGTCAGCATCGCAAGTGCTCCGGCCGCAAATAATGCCGGCAGGCCGCAGATGGCAAAGATCCACGGCAATGGCGTGCCGAGCGACAGTAGCAGCCCGGCGAACAGCGGGCCCAGCAGCGAGCCGAGGCGGCCTGCGGCCTGGATCCAGCCGATGGCAGTGGCACGCAGCGCGGTCGGATAGTTGCCGACGATGAACGCTGACAAGGTCATTTGAATGCCGAGCAAAAGAAAGCCGGCCACGAAAATGCTGCCCATGACCGCCCAAAGGCGCGTTCCCACGAGCCCGATACTGGCGACTGCCGCAGCGCTCATGCAGAAAATCCAGACCATCAGCCGCAGCGGACGCGAGCCCTGATCCACGCCGCGCGTGAAGAACACGCTACCGACGATTCCCGCCAGATTGAAGACCACCGTGCCTGCGATGGCAGCACCTTGGTTGAGGCCGCTTTGCCGCAGCAGCAGAGGAATCCAGGTCACCAGCAGGTAGCTGAGCAGCAGGCTCATCAGCATCGCGCCGGCGAATAGAAATGTACGGGGCGCCAGCTCACCTGTGAAGATCGCGCGCAATGGGTTCGCAGGCCTCGCCGGCTCATGCAACACGAGCACCGTGTTCTGTTCCAGTCGCAATGTTGGAGCTATCCGCAGCAGAAGCCTGCGTGCCTGCTCCTGCCGACCGTTGCTCATCAGCAGCCAGCGGATCGATTCCGGAAGGCGCGCTATCAATAGCGGGGTCAACAGCAAAGGCGTGAGGCCGCCTAGAATAAAGACAGCTGCCGCGCCGTACCTGGCGGTGAGAGCGACGCTCAACGCGCCGCCGGCAACCGCACCGAGCGGAAAGCCCCACAACGTCCAGGCGACCACGGTCGCGCGCAGCCGCTGCGGTGCGAACTCGGCGGCTAGCGACATGAAATTGGGTATGACTCCCCCGAGTCCCAGTCCCGCAACGAAGCGGTAGGCGATGAGGGAGTGAACGGAGTCGGCACCCGCGCAGGCGAGCGTCGCCACTGCGAACAATGCCACGGTGCCGATGGTGAGCCAGCGGCGGCCGTAGCGGTCTGCGAGCCGCCCGCCGATCGCCACACCGAACATCGAGCCGAGCAGGCTCGCGCTAAAGATCGGGCCAAAAGCGCTGAGCGGTACGTGCCAGCGTGCGGCAAGAGCGGGCGCTGCGAAAGCGATGGCTTGCGTATCGAAGCCATCCAACATCGAGATGAGAAAACACAGCAGGATGACTTCCCGCTGCAGGGAGCCTACGCGTGCCGAGTCGATGGTGGCTGCGACGTCCAGCGTGCGCGCCGCGTGCTGTAGTGATTCTGTGCGACTGCTCATCGGTGCGGTGGGAATGTACCGGATCGGGGCGGGGTGCACCATGTGAATTAAGAATTTTGCATTCAGAATCTGGATGCAGCACAATGCCGGACGTCGAGACAAGAAATGGCTGGCTGCGCTTTGGGGGCAATATGAGCGAGGCGAGACTGTTGCGGCATTGCGTTCCTGGCAGGGGTCTGATGATTTCGGCCTGGGCCATCCCGGCCCGGGCTATCCCGGCCTGGAGTCTGCCGGCCTGGGGCATTTCGGCCTTGGCCATGTTGGCCTGGACTGGGGACTCCCGCGCCGCCGAGGCCCCGGCGGCCACTGAAACCGGGGACGTTGCCGAGGTCGTGGTCACGGCCCTGCGTCATGAAACAACCCTGCTGGATGCTCCCGCTGCCGTGACGGTGCTCACCGCAGAGGCGATTCAGTCGGCGGGAATCAAGACTTTGGATGATGTCGGGCGCGTGGTGCCGTCGCTGCGGTTCGAAGGTGGCATTCGTCCCGGCGTGCCCAGCATCTCGATCCGCGGTGTGGCGGGGGTGCAGGGTGGCGATGCTCCAGTCTCATTGATCGTCGATGGCGTCCAAATCCCATTCCTGGAATTGTTCAACCAGGATCTTCTCGACGTATCGGACATCGAGCTGCTGCGCGGTCCGCAAGGCGCCTTGTACGGTAGGGGTGCAATCGCCGGAGCCCTGGTCATCAACACGAGGCGGCCCACCAACGCTGCGCGGGACGATGCCAATTTCAGCTTTGCGAGCGGCAGCGATGTGCGGCTGTCCAACACTCTGGATGGTCCGATACTGCCCGATAAAGTCTGGGGGCAACTGACCGTCGGGTATCAGAACCGCCGGGGACAGATCGAGAATGTGTTTTTGGACCGCGACATGGACTTCGTCCACGCGACCAACTTTCGTGCCAATCTGTTCGCCAGGCCCGATGACCTGACAAACGTCGAGCTGCGCACCGTCTACTCCTACGGGCGTTACGGTACGAACGAACTGGCGAGGGTCCCGGTTACCCCTGCAAGCGCCATCGGGGATTTCGACACCTACCGGCCGTCGATGAACTACGAAAACGCGGATCTGCGCCTGCTGGAGAGTATTTCCCTGAAGGTCGACCGTGAGACCCCGATTGGGACGCTGAACTCGGTCTCGCAGTACGCCTATTCGCGCACCAAGATCTACAACGATGTGGACTACACCTCGCTGCCACAGCGCATCAACTTCAATCCGATTGCAGACCACGCGTTCAACCAGGACCTGCGCATCGGCTCAGCGCAGCCGGGCGGCCTGTTGTGGTCCACCGGCGTCTTTTTTCAGTCCCGAAGCACCGAAAACGACCTGCACATCACGGTCGATCCGCAAGCCGTCCCGCCGTTTCTACCCGGCGTCACCTCACTCGAATTTTCTACCAGCCGCGCCTGGGCCGTGTACGGGGAGATCGGACAGGAGTTCGCGCACGGAATCTCGGTGACCGCCGCTGGCCGTTACGATTCCGAACGGCGGTTTGATGAGCTGACCAACGTCATTGGAAGCGCCGCTGAAAGTACGTTTTCGTCGTTTCAGCCCTCCATCACGCTGCAGGAGAAATTCTCACCCACCTTGTCCGCTTATGCGACGGTGGGAAAAGGCTTCCGCAGCGGCGGATTCAATGCGCAGAATCTGGTCACTCCCTTGATCGGCGCGCAACGGGTGTATCCGAAAGAGGAGACGTGGAGCTATGAGATCGGCAGTAAGGCTGAGCTCTGGGACCGGCGCCTCCTGCTCACGATGGCCGCATTCCACGTTGACTACCGCGACGGTCAATTTGCACAGACGATCGTGACGCCGGTGGTCGCGCGCTTCATCACCTCTATTGACCGGGAGTTTGTGAACGGAGTCGAAGCCGAGATGGTTTTGAAACCGGTGCCCGAGTTGACTGTCTCTCTATCCGGCAACTTCGACGATGCGACCATCCGCGAATTCAAGGCTGTTCCGGGCTACGTCGGCAACATGGCGCCGAATGTCTATCGCGACTCTGAGCACCTCTCCGTTGAATACAGACGGCATGCATTCGGAGAGTTTGATGCGCTAGGCCGGGTCGATGTCGATCGGCGCGGGAGTATTTCTTACGATCTGTCCAATCGGTTCAGATTCGCACCCGGACCGCTTCTGGATGCCCGGTTCGGAATTGACAGTGATCGCTGGGGTGTTGCGGTGTTTGGGCGCAATCTGACCGATAAACGGGTTCCGCAGTACTTCCTGCCCCTCGCATTCACCACCTTCAGTGCGCGGCTCGAGAATCTGCCGATTACGTTTGGCGTGGAGGTACACGCCCGGTTTGAGTGATCCAGTCCGGACCGGCTCGTGCGATGCTCGGCAGGCCGAGCATCGCCATGGTCTGTTTCAACTCGCGCTGCAGGATCTCGATGGCGCGGGATACGCCGGCGACTCCTCCAGCCGCGGCTCCATATAACGCGGCACGGCCGATGAAGCAGAACGATGCGCCCAGGCAATATGCGGCCAGAATATCCGAGCCGCGGCGAATTCCGCCGTCGAAGAATACCGGCAGCCTGCCGCCCACTGCCGAGTGAACGGCCGGCAGTGCCTCGAGCGCGGCCGGTATGCAGTCGAGTCTGTTGCCGCCGTGATTTGAAACAGTAATGGCATCGGCCCCCAGTTCGACGGCTCTGACCGCATCCTCCGCGGTGAGCAATCCTTTGATTACCAACTTGCCGGGCCAAGAGCGGCGGATCTGTTCCAGTTGGGGCCAGGTCTGTGGTGCAGGCACTTGCGATCGATAGTACTGATGGATTCCCGCAGAGTTGGATCCCTTTGGTGCGTATGCGGTCCAACTCTCCATGGTTGGAAACCCTCCGGCGGTAATCAGCTCACACGTCCAACCAGGGTGTGTGAGCAACTGCCACAGGACGTACGGCAATGAGCGTATGGGCACTGAGGCGGGTAACCGCAGACCCGAACGCATCAGCCAGTCATTTTGAGGCATGACCGGGACATCGACAGTCAGGACGAGCACCTGGATCCCGGCGTCGCGTGCCCGGTCTATGATGCTCTGCGTTACTGACGTATCGCGCGCCGAGTAGAGCTGGAACCAGGAGTGGGAGGGTGCGGTGCGGGCGATCTTTTCGACCGGGGCTATGCTGCCGCCGGACAGGATGAAGGGAATGTCCGCGGCGGCCGCGGCCTGCGCGAATAACGTGTCCGCGTGGCGTCGAAAGTAGTCTGCATAGCCGATCGCCGAAATGCCGAACGGCTGGGCGTAGGTTCGGCCGAAGATGGTTACGGCGTGAGTGGGTTCGGCTACGTCGACGAGCGATTGCGGACGGAAGAGATAGTCTTTGAAACGCTCCACATTGCGCCGCGGGCCGTTTCCATTGCCGCTGCCGGTCTCCATCGGCTGCCATACAAACTCCGGCAGCCTTCTGAGCGCCAACGCCCGCAAATCATCGACTGTGACGGCTCGACTCACATTGGCCATGTGGGCTACTGAGGCGGGAACTGCTGGGCGCTGGGGCGCAAGCTGAAGCGCTCATACCACGCATGCAGCCGTGTTAGTTCAGGGACCTCGGTGAACCCGAATCGGATTGCGAATCGCAGTCCGGCAAACAGGGTGCAATCAGCGACGGTGGGCTGATCAGAAGCCAGGAAGCACTGATCCGAGAGCTTGTCGTTCAGCAACCTCAACAGCGGCATAGCCCGGTCATGGCTGTCCGACGCAATGTCCGCGCTTTGAACAACGGGGCGGCCAGGCCGTGTCGCGAAGTAAGGATGCGTATGGGCCGCGTACGTACTCAGCAGGCTGAACGCCTCACTGGCGATGCGTTCCAACCCGCGCACGCGGGCCCTCTCCAACGCGGTGTTGCCGATCATGGCTGGTTGCGGAAACAACTCCTCCAGGTACTCGACAATCGCTGCTGACTCCGCAATGAACGCGCCGTCATCGGTTTCCAGCACGGGAATCTTTCCCGCCGGATTCTTGCGCAGAAACTCGGGTGTTCTTTGTTGCAGGCTGTGAATGTCCACGTGGACGCGGGGGATCTGCAGCCCTTTTTCTGCCAGGTAGAGGGTGACCCGCTGGCAGTTCGCAGCCGCGGGGAAGTCGTACAATTTCAATGCGCTACCCGCAGGTGACGATCCAGGAAAGAGATGATCAGCGAGCTGATGTGGTTGAAGGCGTACCCGTTGGGGACGACGTCGCCGTAGTGACCCACCCATGGAAGCAGCTCGAGCTCCACCTGCGTGTTACCACTCGCGGCGATCTTGTCGCGCATCATGATGGACTGCTCGACCGGGCAATGAAAATCGTGCCTGCCATGAATCAACAGGACGGGCTTGTCGATGAGCTGGGCGTAGCTGATGGCCTGGACTCTCTCATAGTGAGTTCGTTGGGTGACCGGGTCGCCGAGCCAGGATTTGAACAGTTCGTAGCGGGACGGGGCGTAGGCAGCAGCGCCAATGGCGAGTTGCAGGAAGTCGGTTGCGGCACCAAACGTGACAGCTGCGGAAATGCGTTTATCGAGAGCGACCGCGCGCAGGGCTGCGTTCGCTCCCCGGGAACCACCGAATACGGCAACGCGCTTGGGATCCGTGAAATTCTGCTTCAGCAGCCAATCGATTGCAGCGGCGACGTCTTCGGGATCGTGCACGGGCGAGGCCGCCCGCCAACTGGTGGTCAGGGCGGTGTATCCCGCTGCCCGCAACCGCGAGCAGGCCCACTCCATGATCTCGAAAAGTCCGCCTTCCGTCCCGCCGGGGCAGGCGATGACGACAGGGGCCGGACCGGGCGATTCGGCCCGATACAGCATCATCTGCAGATTCGTCGTGCCACAGGGGACTTCGACGATCTCGCCGGTGGTCTTCAGTGGGCCATTGTCTGCGGGTATCACGCGGCGAGCTCCTGTGGCGGGTTTGGTATTTTGAATGCAATTCCATGCATAATGGGCCCATGAACGCATCCAAAACAGACAGCAGTCTGGCGCCGTTGCCGATTCTCGAGACGGAACCATTGCACCTGCGCGCGGCACGGCACCTGCGCGCGATGATCATCGATGGACGCCTGGCGCCCGGCGTCGCGATCGACGAACGCAGTCTGTGCGAGCAGTTTGGTACATCGCGTACGCCGCTGCGGGAAGCTTTGAAGGTTCTCGCTTCCGAGGGTTTGATCGAGCTTCTGCCGCGCCGCGGGGCCATCGTTGCGAATATCTCCGTTGAGGACATGCGGGAGAAGTTCGCGGTGGTACGCGTTCTGGAGGCCTATGCGGCCGGTGTGGTCTGCGAGATTGCGACGCAGGCGCAGATCGACGCGCTTGCGGCCATTCACAAGGCGCTGCTGGCGGCACACAAGAAGCGCAACGCGGCTGTGTATTTCGAGCTCAACGAGAAATTCCATCGCGAAATCGTCATCGCTACCGGCAATAGGACGCTGGTGGATATGCATTCCACGCTGGTGGGACATCTGCGCCGGGCGCGCTTCACTGTGCTGAGTGCCCAGACCATGCTGCCGCAGTTCGTCAAGGATCACGAGCGCATCATGAAGGCCATCGCGGCCCGCAAAGGGGAGGTGGCGGCACAGGAGTTCCGCAGGCATCAGATGGCGATCGAACAAGAAACCATCTCCTTCTTCGCCAGGAGTCAGGCCGGGGGCGCACAGGGATAGCCGCTGCCGGTCTTTATTCTGAATTCAGAATATTGAATGCATTTGGCAGCGCTTGCAAGTCTGCGGGCCAAAATCGTTTCGCGGCCCTGAAAACAGGGGGCCGCGCCGACGGTTGGTTAGTTTGAGTCGTGCAAGGCGAACGTCCACAGCGATCCTCCGGGCGGGATCAACGACAGACGCCGGTCACCGGCAAAAAACAGGTAAACCGTGCCGATTCCGCTCGCAACAGTCACGTACTGCTTGCCGCCGCGCTCCCAAGTGATGGGTTGCCCGACAATTCCGGAGCTCGTCTGAAAGCTCCAGAGCTTTTGCCCCGTACGCGCGTCGAACGCCGCGAGCTCGCCCAGCATGTTGCCGCTGAAAACGAGATTCCCTGCAGTGGTGAGCGTGCCGGAGAAGCTCGCGATTTCCCATGGATGTGTCCATCGGGCGCGGCCGGTCAATGGATCGAGCGCCTGCAGCGTTCCGCCTTCCTTGGATGCAAAGCGAAAGGTGGATTCGTTGGCCATGTAGGGCGCGCCGGCGACATACTCCTGGGTTACGGGCTTGTAATCCCACTCATTGTGCAACACGTTGGCATACAACAGGCCGGTCGCGGGATTGAACGACATGGGGCTCCAGTTCTTACCCCCGAATGCGGAAGGCGCCACGGTGATCTGCTCGCCGGTCGCCCGCATTCGGCGTACGGCATCCGATTCCACCGGCCGCCCCGTTTTGAGGTCGATTCCCTGCGCCCACGTGACGTTGGTATAGGGATTCGCGGCCAACAGCTCGCCCGTTTCCCGATCGATGACGTACAGGAAGCCGTTGCGGTCCGCATGCATGAGTACATGTCGGCGCCTGGCGGCGAGGTCGATGTCGGCGAGTACAAACTCGTTGTTGCCATCAAAATCAAACGAATCGTTGGGGGTGAATTGATAATGCCAGACCAGTTCGCCCGTGCGCGGTCGAAGAGCCAACACCGATGAGGTGTACAGGTTGTCTCCCGGGCGGATGCGCGCGTTCCAGGGACTGGGATTACCGACCCCCCAGTAGACCAGGCCGAGCTTGGGGTCGTACGAGCCGGTGAGCCACGCGGCGCCACCGCCGCGTTTCCAGCTATCATCCGCCGGCCATGTCTCGCTTCCAGGCTCGCCGGGCGCCGGCACGGTGTAGCGTCGCCACAGGCTCCGTCCAGTGTGGGGGTCCCACCCCTCGATATAGCCGCGACCGCCGTACTCGCCGCAACTGATGCCGGTAATCAGAACATCTTCCGCAACCAGAGGGGCGACCGTCATCGAGTAGCCGGCCCGGTAATCCGTCGATCGCGACCGCCAGACCTCCTTGCCCGTGATTGCATCCAGAGCGAGGACCTGTGCGTCCAGCGTGGTTCTGAATACCATCCCGTCATAGAGTGCGACTCCGCGATTCACCTGTCCGCTGGTGGTCACTTGGGCGACGTCGGGTGCGTAGTTGAGATCGTGCTTCCAACGGAGTCGGCCGCTCACCGCATCTATCGCGTAGGTCGAACGGCCTGTCGTGTAGTACAGCAGCCCGTTCGCGAGCAGCGGTTGTGCCTCGTCGCCCAGTAGATTGTTGGTGCTGATGCTCCAAACCGGCACGAGCCGTCTTACTGACTTGCGGTCAATCTGGGTCAGCGGACTGTAGCGCTGCTGACCGTATCCCATTCCATAGGTCAGCACGTCGGCGGGAGTGGACTCATCGCTCGCGAGATCCCGCGTAGTCTGGGCGAACAGTGGCAGGGCCGTCCCCCATAAAAGCGCAGCCGCCAGGAAGGGCGCTGCGGACCACCGCTCAGTGCGCAAGGGGGGGTGTGCTACCACGGATCTCCTC
>JAXDQF010000322.1:0-9658 GCA_034668025.1 Gammaproteobacteria bacterium
CGAACGATGCCAATCCGATTACGTATCAGCTGAAGATCACACAGGACGGCCTGCTGAGCCTCTCATTCAGCTTCAACGGCGGTACCTGGCAGCCCGTCATCACCGGACAGGACGTAACCGCTTCCAACGGGGCGCTGCCAACCTACTTCCGCTTTGGTTTCGCGGGCTCCACCGGCGGCAGCACCAACATTCACGAAGTCATGTGCTTCAAGGCCGCTCCGGGCGAGACGTCGCAGAGCTCGGGCGGCGTCAACGTCTTCGAGGATCCGACCATCAAGTACGGCACGCAGCTGTTCCTTGCCTACTATCTCCCCTCCAACTGGACGGGTCAGTTGACGGCGCAGACCGTTGGATTCGACACGACCAAGAACGCCGTGGCGATCTCCTCCACCATCAATTGGGACGCGCGCTGTGTGCTCACCGGAGTCAACACGGGCACCGGGCCCTGCTCGACGGGTGTCACCAGCATGACGGCCGAGGCTCCTGCCAGCAGGACGATGCTCACGTGGAGCGGCAGCGCGGCCATTGCATTTCAATGGGGCAGTCTCACGAGTGCTCAGAAGACCGCCCTGGATCTGGGGGACGCGACCGCGACGAGCAGCCGCCTGTCATTCCTGCGGGGTGATCGTACAAACGAAATCGGCTCTACCGGCTCGTGTCCGCAGAGCCCTGGGTTACCCTGCTTCCGCAAGCGCGACAGCGTCCTGGGGGACATTGTCGATTCCAGCCCGACGTGGGTCGGGCCTCCGCAGACGTACACCAACTCAGTCACGTGGATCGACAAGCTGTATCCGTCTCGAACAGCCCCGGAGAGCGCGGGACAGAGGTACACCGACTTCCAGACGCAGAAGCAGGGTCGGCTCAACGTTGTCTACATCGGTGCCAACGACGGATTTCTACATGGATTCCGGGCCGGCTCGCTGGACACCGACGGCAACCTGATCAACAACACGACAACACCCAATGACGGCTATGAGGTCCTCGCCTACATACCGGGGGCGGTGGTCCAGACGATCCACAACTCCTCGAACGTGGAGCTCGATTTCGCCAACACACAGTACTCCCACAACTGGTTTGTGAATGCGTCGCCCGCGGCCGGGGACGTATTCTACGCAGGCGTGTGGCACACCTGGCTGGTGGGCGGGCTGGGGGCGGGAGGCGCTGCGGTCTATGCTCTCGATGTCACCGACCCGGCCAATTTCAGCGAAACGAATCCGGCGAGCACGGTGATCGGAGAGTGGACGCCGTCCACTATTACCTGTGTGAGAGTCTCCAACTGCGGCAGGAACCTGGGCAGCACCTACGGCACACCCTTGATACGTCGCTTTCACAACGGCTCGTGGGGCGTCATTTTCGGCAACGGCTATGGGAGTCAGAACAACTCCTCGGCCGGCGTCTACATCATGCTGATCGACCCTACCAGCGGGAATCGGACCTTCTACTATCTGGCGACGCCCTCTCTGTCCGGCAACCCGGCCAACGGTATCTCCAGCCCGGCATCGTTGGATATCGAGTTCGATCACATAGTCGACTATATCTACGCGGGTGACTTGCGAGGCAACATCTGGCGTTTCGACGTGACGAGCACCGATCCAGCCAATTGGGCGGTCTCCGCTTCGTCGCCGTTGTTCACAACTCCTGCCAACGCACCGGTCACGACGGGAATGGCCGTGGGTGCGTTGCACCAGGTCATCCTGGACAGTCTCGGCGGACCCCAGATCGACTGGTCCCAGCCCGTGCGCGTGCTCGTCAATTTCGGCACGGGGCGCGCGATCCCGCCGAGCCTGACTGCGGACGCCCAGTACGCGAGCGGCACGCACTACATGTTTGGAATCTGGGATTGGGACATGAATGCCTGGAACGCCCTGTCAGCGATCCAGGCGGTCAGCCTGACCGCGCCGCAGTCGATCACGATGTCGAAGTTGCAGGTGGAGACCATTACTACGGCGACGGCAGGGACCACGACGTACCGTACGATCGATCACAATCCGGTCTGTTGGGTCGTGCCCAAGCCGCTGGATGCCAGCAGCCTCTGCCCGACCCCGGGTACGCAGTTTGGCTGGTCCATGGCCTTACCCGGCTCAGGCGAGCAGATCATCTTCAACCCCGTTCTCAGCCCGGACGGTCAGCTGGTCATCAACACCTTCATCCCGGTGGCGGACTCGCCTCTGAGCTGCACGGCTGCAGCGACCAGTACCGGATTCAGCATGGCAGTGCAGCCTGACACCGGCAATGGCTTGAGCAACGATGCCTCCGGCCAGTCGGGAGCGAGCGGGGGATACTTCACGGTGAACACCAACACGGGCAATATCCCGGCCGATGGACTGAAGCTCAATGGCACGGGTATTCCATGGTTCCTCTCGTCCGGCCAGAAGAGTGACCACAATGCGACCTATCTCATCACCCAGACGGCCAACGGTCCCGCTCCGCCCGTACCGATCAACGACCACACGATCGTAGCGGGCAAGCGACTCAATTGGATTCAAAGGCGCTGACGGACAGCAGCATGAGGCACACGATGAAACGCTTACCTTCGCGCCCCGTTGCGGGTTTCACCCTGATCGAGTTGATGGTCGTGATCACCATCGCCTCGATTCTGCTCGTCATCGCGGTGCCTTCGTATACCAGCCAGATGCGCAAATCCCGCCGCACGGAGGCCCGGACCGCGCTGCTCGATCTCGCAGCCCGCGAGGAGCGATTCTTCAGCACCAATAGTGCCTACACGAATCTGCCCGCTAACCTGGGCTACGCAGGCAATTTCCCGGTGCCGGTGGGGAGTTCCTACTACCAGATCAATGTCACCATCAATGCCCCCGGGAGTACGTTCTCAGCCACGGCGGCTCCGATCAATGGTCAGGCCGCTGATGCGACACAGTGCGGCACATTCACCATCAACAACACAGGTCAGCAGCTCGTTTCAGGCGGTACCGGAGCCGTGACCTGCTGGAGCAAATAGGGGGACGAGACAGCAAGATCTGGTCAGCGGCTCCATTTGCCAGTAAGTTGCCGCCATCGCGGTCTCCTGGCCGTGCTCCCACTGAGGCAATAAAATGGGCTGGATCGTTCTTCTCGTCCTCGTCGGGATCGCGCTGGTCTTCATCTCGACGTATAACCGGCTGGTTACTGCGCGCAATGCCTTCAAGAACGCGTTTGCACAGATCGATGTGCAGCTCACCCGGCGGTACGACCTGATCCCGAACCTGGTGGAGACGGCCAAGGGGTATATCAAGCACGAGCGCGAGACCCTGGAAGCGGTGATCAAAGCCCGGAACACCGCCTACGCGGGCTTGAAGACTGCTGCGTCCGATCCAAGCAACGCCGTGGCTGTGCAACAGCTGTCGGGCGCCGATCAGCAGCTGGGCGGCGCACTCGGCCGATTGATGGCAGTGGCCGAGGCCTACCCGGACCTGAAGGCCAATCAAAACATGATGCAGTTGTCCGAAGAGCTCACGTCGACCGAGAACAAGGTCGCGTTTGCCCGGCAGGCCTACAACGATGCGGTGATGAGCTACAACAACGCGCGGGAAGTCTTTCCCAGCAGCATCGTGGCCGGCATGTTCAATTTCCAGCCGGCGAGCGCCCTGGATATTGCGAAGCCCGAAGCGCGCGAAGCCCCCAAGGTCAGCTTTACCTGACTGACGGGCGCGGCGCCCCTCGCACATGGATTTCTATGCACGCCAGGCAGCAGCGCGGGGCCAGACGCGCTGGCTGGTAATCGGCTTCATTCTCTCTTTGCTCGCCGTTGCGCTGGCACTCGACCTGGTGTTGTTCAGCTTCCTGGCGTCTGCCCGGGCCAATCGGCCGGTCATTGCGCCACTCGAGTTTGCTGCCCTGAATCCAGGCGTGGCGATCTTTTCCACATTGATCGTGATGGGCGTTCTCGGGCTCGCGAGCCTGTACAAGTCACTGGAGCTGCGCGGCGGGGGTGGGGTCGTCGCCCGCAGTCTCGGCGGTGTGCTCGTCGAGCTGGACACCCAGGACATTCGCCGCAAGCGGCTGTTGAATGTCGTGTCCGAGATGGCGATCGCCTCCGGCGTGCCGATGCCCGAAGTATATGTGCTCGAGCAGGAGTCGGCGATCAATGCGTTTGCGGCCGGACATACGGCTGCGAACGCAGCGGTGACGGTGACCCAGGGCGCGCTCGACCGGCTGAGCCGCGATCAGCTGCAGGGGGTGATCGGGCACGAGTTCAGTCACATATTGAATGGGGATATGCGCCTGAACGTGCAGCTCATGGGCTGGGTATTCGGGTTGTTCGTGGTTGGGCTCATCGGGCGGCTGATCCTCAACTTTAGTCCGCGCGACCGGCGGAACAGCAACAACGGCATTCTCGCGCTGGGATTTGCCGTCATGGTGTTGGGATACGTGGGATTGTTTCTCGGCCGGCTGATGCAGTCGGCTGTGTCGCGGCAGCGCGAGCGGCTCGCAGATGCCTCCGGCGTGCAGTTCACTCGCAACCCGCAGGGGCTGAAGGAAGCGCTCGTCAAGATCGCGGCGATGCCCGATGGGTCGGTATTGGCAACGCCGCAGGCCGAGCAGGCAGCCCACATGTTTTTTGCCGAAGGCCTGAATCGGTTTTTCGCGACGCATCCGCCGATAATGGAACGCATCCGGGAGTTGGATCCGCAGTTTGATGAGAGTGAGATCGCGCGGGTCGCTGCGGAGTTGGAGACGGCGGGGGCGGTTGGCGGCGACGCCGAGAGCGCCGCGCCGGTGGGCACTGCTTTCGCATCGCAGGGCGCAGCGGGCTTCGCGTCCCAGGGCACTGCGGGCCTGGCGGCCCCGAGCTCCGCCGGTTTCGTGTCCCCCGCCGCTGCTGGCTTCGCATCGAGCGCAGGCCGTGGCCAGTTGCCGGCTGCTGTTCCCAGCGTGTCTTCACTCGCCGGCACCATGACGATGGATCACATCCAACACGCGCAGACCATTTACGCAGCACTGCCTGACACGGTACGCGAATTCCAATCGCCGGGGCGGGCTCAGGCCTTCGTAGTGGCGCTGCTGTTGAGCAAGGATCCTGCGGTACGCGAGCGTCAGTTCGCCCTGTTGGGACGGAAGCTGAGTCCCGGGAACCTCGGTTTTGTCCAACAGATCACGCCGGTGGTGGATGCAATTGATCCTATGTTGCGCCTGCCGGCGTTGCAGCAGGTATTCCCGTCCTTGCGACGAGTTCCGGTCGCACAGCGCCAGGCATTGGCGGGGTTGGCGTCGCAACTCATTCACGCCGACGCGCGCATCGATGCTTTCGAGTTTGCACTGGCGAAGCTTCTCGAGACATTGTTGAACGATGAGATAGAAGCCCGCGTGCCGCACGGTACGGTGTCGCTCGAAAGTGCGGAAGAGGAAATCAACGTGCTGTTCGCGACTCTGGCGCAATTGGGCTCGCCGGATGAGCACAGTGCGCGAATCGCTTATGAGGCGGGGATGACGGTTGTGTTGCCGATGCGGCCCCCCGAGTACACCGCGTTGAGCGATTGGCCCAGTCAGTTGAGCGATGCCCTGCCGCGGCTGGAGCAGTTGGAGCCGTTTGCCAAGAAGCGGGTGATCGATGGGCTCGTGAAAACCATCACCAGTGATGAGGTGATGACTGAGGCGGAGTCGGAGTTGCTACGGACCGTATGCGCGTTGTTGCACTGTCCGCTACCGCCGTTGTTGGGCGGCACGGCCGGCTCCTAGCCCTGATTCAGGAAAGTCCGCATCTCGTTGCCAAACCGCTCGATGGCAATCAGAAACGAGTCGTGCCCTTCGATGCAATCCAGCGGTGCATACGAAGTAATGGCCCCCGCCTGCTCGAACGACTTCGCCAACCGCTCCTGCTCGTCGATGGCAAACAACATGTCCGACTCGACGCCGATCACCAGGGCTCGCTCGACCGCGGAACGTTTGAGCGCGGCGCTGTGCGAGCTGCCATGCGCCGCCAGGTCGAAACGATCCATCGCGCGCGACAGGTACAGATAGCAGTTCGGATCGAAGGCGCGCACAAACTTCCGGGCATGCGCTTCGAGATAGCTTTGAATGGCGAACTCGGGAGCGAACGGACCGTCCTGAGGACTTTGCTCCGCCGGTGTGGCAGGCAGGCGTCCGAAGCGCTCGCGCCACTCGTGCGCCGAACGATACGTCATCATGCCGAGCTTGCGCGCTATGCGCATTCCCGTGGCGGGTGGCTGCTCATCCGTATAAGCGCCGCCGCGCCAATCGGGATCGCGCAGAATGGCTTCACGTTGAATCGACCGAAGCGCAATGGCAAACGGCGACGCAGCCGCTGAGCCGGAAATGCTGATCAGCCGACGTGTCGCCCCGGGAAATTGTGCGGCATACGCGAGTACGACCATTCCACCCAACGACGGTCCGATGACCGTGTTGGCACGCTCAATCTTCAGCGAGCGCAACGTCTCATAGCCCGCGCGCGCGATGTCTTCCACCGACAAGTCGGGGAAAGCCAAGCGGTACGCGGCGCCTGTAGCGGGATTGATCGACGCGGGCCCGGTTGAGCCGAAGCAACTGCCGAGTGAGTTGACGCATACGACGAAGTAGCGATTCGAATCGATCGCCAGTCCAGGGCCCACCATTCCTTCCCACCAACCCTCGCTGGAATCCTCAGGCGAGGACGCCGCATGCGCTGAAGGGGAGAGCCCGGTGAACAACAGGATTGCGTTGTCGCGGGCGTCATTCAACTTGCCCCAGGTCTCATACGAAACGACAGCGCCGTGCAGTTGACCTCCGCGCCACATTGGGAACGGATCAGGAAGGCGCGCGAAATTTCGAGCGTCGTCGCGACGCTGCTTGTCAGGAGCGCTCACAACCGCATTCACGGTTCAGGATCGCTGCCGTCTGGAATACCTTCGAAGAGCGGCGTGGAGAGGTAACGCTCGGCCGTGTCAGGAAGCATCGCCAGAATGACAGAGCCCGCTGGCGCTTCAGCAGCCACTTTGAGCGCTGCCGCGAAGGTACCGCCAGAGGAGATTCCGCAGAAAATGCCCTCACTGCGTGACAGCGAGCGGGCCGTCTCGATGGCTTCGACGTCAGTGACCGGCACGATCCGATGAGCGACTTCCTTGTCGAGCACAGCTGGCACGAAGTCAGGTGTCCAGCCTTGAATCTTGTGTGGTGCCCAGGGCTTGCCGGACAACAGCGAGGCGCCCGCAGGTTCCGTGGCGATAATCTGAGTGTCAGGTCGTGCCAGGCGGATCATCTGACCGGCGCCGGTGAGCGTGCCGCCCGTGCCCCAGCCCGTCACAAAAAAGTCCAGCCGCTTGCCGGCGAAGTCCTGGAGGATTTCGGGGCCCGTGGTGTTGCGGTGATAGGCAGGATTTGCCTGGTTCTCGAACTGACGCGCGAGAAACCAACCGTGCTTCTGCGCAAGCTCCGCGGCCTTCTTCACCATACCCGTACCACGTTCCGCGGCCGGTGTCAGAATGACCTTCGCTCCGAGCATCCGCATGATCTTGCGGCGCTCGACGGAGAACGTCTCTACCATCAGCGCGACGAACGGATAGCCTTTGGCGGCGCATACCATCGCCAGCGCAATACCCGTATTGCCCGAGGTAGCCTCAACAACCGTCTGCCCGGGCTTCAGGGCGCCGGAGCGTTCCGCATCTTCGATGATTGCGATCGCAAGGCGATCCTTCACCGAGCCCAGCGGATTGAAGAACTCGCACTTCGCATACATCGTTATGTTCTTGGGCGCGAGGCGCTGAATTTTCACGATGGGCGTGTGGCCGATCGTGCCGAGAATGCTGTCGTAGATCATAAGTCCTTCTTACGCTTGCTCAGGTGGGCGCGGCAAGGAATGGTCCAGCCTCACTAGAGACCGGATCGTTATACTAAAGTTGTGCGGATCTCATGACCAGAATAGTTGCGTTAAGAGTAGTTGCGTCCCCCCTATGACCCGGCTGCAGAAACTGTTGGCGGCGGCCGGCCTCGGCTCGCGCAGGAGCATCGAGCAATGGATTCGGGACGGTCGGATCACCGTCGGTGGGCGCGTTGCACAACTCGGCGATCGCGCAGGTCCCACTGATGAGGTGCGGCTGGACGGTCGCAAGCTCGATCTCGACGCAACCCGAACGCCGATGCGGGAGCTGTTGCTGTATCACAAGCCAGTCGGCGAGATGACGACGCGCAGCGATCCTCAGGGGCGGCCTACTGTATTTGAGAGGCTGCCGGAGCCGCGGAACGGCCGGTGGATTACGGTTGGCAGACTGGACGTCAATACGTCGGGCCTGCTGCTTTTCACGACCGATGGCGAGCTCGCACACCGGTTGATGCACCCGTCGAGCGAGATCGATCGCGAATATCTCGTGCGGATTCGCGGCCGACCGTCCGAATTCGCAATCCGGCAGCTGCTGGACGGCGTTGCGCTCGAAGACGGTCCCGCGCGCTTCGACGACATCGTTCAGGACGAGACCGACGGCAGCCACACCACGTTCCGGGTTGTTCTGCACGAGGGCCGCAACCGCGAAGTACGCCGAATCTGGAGCGCTATCGGATTCGAGGTCAGCCGGCTGATGCGGATTCGTTATGGCCCGATTGAGCTACCCCGCGACCTGCGCCCGGGCGGCTCACGCATGGCGGACGGCGAGATGGCAGGGAAGCTCGCACTCGCGGTACACCTCCCGGCCGAGTGAATCTCCTGCGTTTGGGCGAGACGTTCGGGGCCATGGGAGCGATGTGCCCGGTGCCGCAGCGCGGCATGCTACTTGCGAGAAAGCAGGTACTGGCTGCCTGAGGAGATCGAGGAATGCAGGTCCTGGTCCATTGTGACGACCACGTCTGCTGCGACGAAGAGCTGATTCGACGGGTTGAGGGCGTCATCGCGGGAACGCTGGAGCGTTTCGGTGATCGCCTGTTTCGGGTTGAGGTGCGACTGCGCGACCTCAATAGTGAAAAACCAGGCGATCGGGACAAAGTCTGCAGCCTGGAAGCCCGAATGGCGGGCGCCCCGCCGGTGATTGCTGAGCACGACGCTGCCACGCTGACGGAAGCGATCCACGTTGCGGCGGATAAGCTGGAGCGCCTCGTCAGCCATCAGTTACGCGAATTTGCCCGCGCGCTTACTGGATCCCCCGCCGCAGGACACTCGCCGGCACAGCGCTAGAACAATCTCCGGGTTGCCCCCGTGGCGGGCAGATCGCTCGCTGGCGCCTTGGCCAACCGCCACGGCAGGCTGCTGAGTCGGTCATCGGAGCCCGGCGAGGCCTTCGGCTCGGTCCGCGGGTGCGACATTGGGGTCCGCAGCCGGCGATCTTTGAAAAAAAGAGGGTCGCAGGGGCCTTACCCAGCAAATTGCGCGCCAACATGCATTGACACCCCGGGGCCCCGAAATCAGAATACGCGGCTCGTTTTCGCGGAGGGGTACCCAAGCGGCCAACGGGAGCAGACTGTAAATCTGCCGGCTTACGCCTTCGTAGGTTCGAATCCTACCCCCTCCACCACGTCGGCCGGGGTCGACTCGAACCCGAGTTCGTGGGTTTCGGGCGGGTGCGGCATCAGCGGGTGTAGTTCAATGGTAGAACCTCAGCCTTCCAAGCTGATGACGTGGGTTCGATTCCCACTACCCGCTCCAGCGCGCAGCTGAAAGAGTTCGCCCACGTAGCTCAGTCGGTAGAGCACGTCCTTGGTAAGGACGAGGTCACCGGTTCGATTCCGGTCGTGGGCTCCAACC
>JAXDQF010000323.1:0-6783 GCA_034668025.1 Gammaproteobacteria bacterium
TACCTGCCCACATAACGCAAGGTGACGAGACGAGCTTCGTCCGCGGGGATTTTCGTGTCGACAATCTGATCTTTCACCCGACCGAGCCACGCGTGCTGGCTGTGCTGGACTGGGGCGAATTACCATCTCGGGGACACGCTGTGTCTCAGTTTCTGAAGCGCTCGGACGTAGGTGCTAAGATCGGTGGAATCTCCGCCTTTTGGCGCTCGAGGAAGCGATGCGCGGGATACGGCGTAATCAGGACTCTGTGACCCCATGACACTGACCGAGTTGAGCTACATCGTGGCGCTGGCGCAGGAGCAGCACTTTGGACGCGCCGCCGAACGCTGTCATGTCAGCCAACCCACGCTGAGCATTGCCGTCAAGAAACTGGAGGAGGAGTTGGACGTGACGCTGTTTGAACGCTGCAAGAACGGCGTTCAGATCACTCCCCTGGGCGAGCGAATCGTGGCCATGGCCGGCGGCGTGCTCCATCAAACCGCCGCCATCAAAGATGTCGCCGCCGCGGACAAGGATCAACTGCGGGGGCCCTTGGCGCTGGGGACCTTGCCCACCATTGGTCCCTATCTGCTCCCGCAATTCATTCCGCTATTGCAGAAGACGGCCGGCCAACTTTCGCTCTATGTCGAGGAGGGAAGTCAAGATTCGCTGACGCTCAAGCTGCGCAACGGCGAGCTCGATGCCATTCTCGTCACAGCCCCTTTCAGCGAACCCGACGTGGTGACCCAACCTTTGTTCGACGAACCCTTCGTGTTGCTGCTACCCGCCGATCACCGGCTGGCAAACAAAACGGTCATCGCCGCCACCGATCTCGACCCGGCCGAGATATTGTTGCTGGGCGAAGGCGATCGTTTCCGCGACCAAGTGCTGGCGGCCTTCCCACGGTTGAGTCCGCTGCACGCTTCGGGGGCAGGAGCGAAGCGCAATTTCACCCGCGGGAGCACACTGGAGGCTCTGCGCCACATGGTGGCGTCGAAGTTGGGGCTGACGATCCTGCCGCAAACCGCCGCGGAGGCACCGCTGTACGCGCCCAGCCTTTTAGTAACACGCCCCTTCGAGAGCCCGGCGCCCCAACGCACCTTGATATTGGCGTGGCGGATCAGTTTCCCACGACATAAGGCGATCGATGTGCTGCGCCGCACTATTCAGGCGAGCAGCTCGGCCTTCTGGAACTATACTACGGCTCGCGATCAAGACACCTCCGGTGTGCTGGTGGAAAATCGGAACTGGTAATGCGGCCCATATCCAAAATCGTCATCGTCGGCGGCGGCACTTCGGGGTGGCTGGCGGCGTCCATGCTTTGCCATCATTTCAAACGCGAGCTGTGCCAGATCCAGCTGATCGAATCCGAAGAGATTGGGACAATTGCTGTCGGCGAATCCACGGTACCTCCGTTCGTCGGGCTGATTCAGCGGCTCGGCATCAATGAACAGGAGTTCATTCGCGCCACCGAAGCAACGTACAAGCTGGGCATCCAATTTGTCGGCTGGCATCAGCGCAACAAGAAATACTTCCATCCCTTCGGCGTCATCGGCCGATCGATTGGAAATCATGACTTCTATCAATGCTGGCTCAAGGCGCGAGCCCACGGCAATGCGTCTTCGCTGCTGGATTTCTCGCCATGCAATGTCATGGCTGAAAATGGCCGCTTCTTCCCGCCGGCCGAGGCGCGCAACACCCCCATTGGCGGCGCGAACTATGCGCTGCACGTCGATGCACTGTTGGTGTCCCGCCATCTGCGCAGCTACGCCGAAGCGCGCGGCCTTAAGCGCGTCGAGGGCAAAGTGACACGGGTGAAGCAACGGGACGACGGTTTCATCGACAGCGTGGCGCTTGCCGATGGCCGAGAAATTCAAGGTGACTTCTTCATCGACTGCACGGGTTTCAAGGGGCTTTTGATCGGCCACGCGCTGGGTGTCGGTTCCGTGGATTGGTCGAATTATTTGCCGTGCGACCGCGCCATCGTGACCAAGACGGCCAGCCAAAAGCCGCTGCTTCCCTTTACGCGCGCCACGGCTCAGCCGGCGGGGTGGAGCTGGCAGATACCTTTGCAACATCGCATGGGTCAGGGCTATGTGTACTCAAGCCGATTCTGCAGCGACGCCGCTGCGAAATCGACGTTGATGCGCTGCCTGGGCGGGGCTGCCCTCGACGATCCCCGAATCATCCCGTTTACCACCGGGCATCGGAGAGAATTGTGGAAACACAATTGCCTTTCGATCGGCCTTGCCTCCGGTTTTGTCGAGCCGTTGGAGGCGACATCGATACACATGATTGCCCGTGGGATGGATTTTTTCCTGCGCTACTTTCCGGACCGCGACTGCGACTCCGCGCTGATTCGGGAATACAACCGCCGCATGGTGGCGGACTACGAGGAGATTCGTGATTTTCTTGTCCTACATTACAGTGCCACCGCCCGAGACGATTCGCCTTTCTGGCAGTGGTGCAAGGACATAAAGCCGCCCGATTCATTGCAGGAGCGAATTGAGCTGTTCAAGGGCCAGGGTTCATTGCGCGAAGGGGTCGATGAGTTGTTTCGCGGCTCTAGCTGGCAATCCGTATTCGAAGGCATGGGCATCAGTCCGGGTGTTTACTGCCGGCGAGTGGAGAATATGGACTACGCCGACATCGCCGCGGCCTTGACCACAGCCAAGGCGGCCATTGCGGGCATGGTGGCTCACCTGCCGACTCACGAGGAGTTCCTGCGAGCGCAGACCGGCTAGTCATTCGGCAGACGCCGCCCTCAATCGCGATAGCGAAAATCTATCGACCCCCGATTGTTTCTCGTAGGATGCGCTGCCTATGATGTTGCGTCTTCGCAACCGATGTCGCACCGTGGATGAGCATGCCTTAAACCGCAGACAAGTAGTGCAAGGGCTGATGGCGGCCGCTTTGCCCTTGAGCGCGCTTTCCTGCGGAAAGGGGTCGAATGGAACCGGCAAGGGCGGGCCATTAGTGGTGGGCGGACTGCCGGTAACCTGCAATCTCACACTTCCGGTGGCGTGTGTCTCAAAGGCCCGGAGCAACGGCGCACTCCCTGCCGGCGAGCCGCGCTTCGAATACCAGTACAGCAAGTACAACGGTTGGCCCGAGGTCAAGGAATCCTTGATGGCGGGCCGCATTCAGGCGGCTTACATGCTTGCGCCGCTGGTCATGGACCTGGCGGACAAGAGGGTACCTGTAAAAATCGTGTCGCTCGGGCATCGCTCCGGTGCCGTCATCATGGTCAGGAGCGATTCGCCGTACCACACCTTCAAGCAACTTATGGGTAAGCAAATCGCGATTCCCAGCCGCTTCGCCGTGGACTTTCTGTTCTTGAGAAAGATGCTGGCCCGGGAGAACATGACGCCCGCCGACATCCAAATCGTGGAGATGGCGCCACCCGACATGCCGGCGGCGCTGTATGCGAACGCCGTCGATGCTTACTGCACCGGCGAACCCTTCGGCGCGGCCGCTCAGCAAGCCGGTTACGCGCGACCTCTGCGCATGACCCGGGACGAGTGGCGCAACTATATCTGCTGCGTGCTGACGGTGCGTGAGGAGTTGATCCAGGAAAATCCGGCCATGGTTCAGGACCTCGTCAATCAAGTACTGGGCGCCGGAGTATGGCTCGATCAACAGCAGGACAACCGCAACAAGGCCGTCGCCATTGCCTCGGGCCGGGAATTTTTCAATCAAGATCCGAAGATCATTCAGTTCGTGATGGAGAATCCCACGGATCGGGTGACCTACGGCGATTTGCGAATGATCCGCGCTGAGTTCGAAGACCTCATGCAGCTGTCGATGGCTGCGGGCACGATCAAGCACCCCATCGCCTACGAGACCTACGTGGACGAGACCTTTGCGAAAAACGCACGCGCCGCCGCCATCTCCTTGTGAGCCGTCGTGAGATACGCGACCCGCCTTGTGCCGCTATTGGCTTGCATGCTGTTGTCCATGACGACGCAAGCCGCCGAAGTCGATGCGCTCAAAGCAGGCGTTTTCAACCCGGCACGAGAGGCGCCGGATTTTTCCGTTCGCGGTTCCGACGGCGCGGCGCTCACTCTCAGCCGTTATCGCGGCAAGGTAGTGGTTCTGGGGTTTGGTTACACGTCTTGTCCCAATGTCTGTCCGGCCACGCTTGCCGTGCTCGCCATGGCGCATCGCAAACTGGGAGCGCTGGGATCGCAGGTGCAGGTCATCTATCTCACGGTTGACCCGGAGCGCGACAGCGCCGAACGGCTGAAGCAATATCTGGCCTCCTTCGACCCCAACTTCGTGGGCGGCACAGGCACCGCCGCACAAATGGCAGCGGTGCGCAAGAGCTACGGCGTCACGGCCGAGAGAGTCGGCACCGGAAGCGACTACGGCGTTGCGCATTCGTCGTTTATCTATCTCATCACACGTGAGGGCAAGCTGCGGGCATTGATGCCGTTCGGGCACAAGGCGGATGACTACGTCCACGATATTTCCATGTTGCTGAATTAGGCGTGAACAGCGTGCGCTCGTTTCACAAGCGCGCAGGCATGGCCATCGTCGCCGCGGCCTTGAGTGCCGTTGCTTGGGCGGCATTCACCCCCGTCACCTTTGCTTCGCGGGAAGAAACCTTCCAAATCCCCAAGGGGACCTGGGCGCGGCGTATGGCGGGGAACAAGGTGGAGATTCTGCCGTCCCGCATATTTCTGACGCTCGGCATCCGGGATGTATTGCTGCTGAAGAACCTGGATGATGTGCCGCAGATATTCGGTCCGACCTTGATGATGCCGGGCCAAAGCTTCCGCTTGCCGTTCGAAGTGGCCAGTAGTTATCAATTTGCCTGCACGGCACATGCGAGCGGTCAAATGACTGTGGTCGTGGATGCGCAACCGGATACTCCTTGGCGGCGGCTCGTGTGGAGAACACGAAGACTTTTCAGGGTCGTGGCGTAAAGTGAACAGAATCAAAGAGAGCCTGCCGGCGATGGCCGTCATCGCGGTATTGCTGGCTGCGTGGTGGTTGATCGTCGTTGAAACCCGCAGTGTTATTTTCCCCACGCCCTGGCAAGTGGTGGCCGGCACCGTCGAGCTCATCAAGGATGGCACCCTGTGGACACACATCGGTGCTTCATTGATGCGTGTCGGCGTCGGTTTCTCGCTGGCGGTTCTTGTCGGGGTGCCGTTGGGCCTGTGGCTGGGTTGGGTCAAGGGGGCATACTCCACGCTCAATCCACTGTTTCAGATATTGCGGCCCATTTCACCGATCGCGTGGATTCCAATTGCCATTCTTTGGTTCGGCGTCGGCAATGCCTCGCCGATCTATCTCATCTTCATTTCGTCGGTATTTCCAATGATCGTGCAAACCACCGCAGGGGTACACACCATCGAGCGCCGCTATCTGCGTGCCGCGGAGAATTTCGGCGTCTCGCGCTACACGCTGTTTCGTCAGGTGGTGATTCCCGCAGTGTTGCCGCAGATTATCGTCGGCATGCGGATCGGACTGGGTGTGGCGTGGCTGGTGGTGGTGGCCGCGGAAATGATTGCGCTGCGCTCGGGACTTGGATATCTCATCATCGATTCCCGCAACGCCGGCAATCGATACGATCTCGTGATCGCCGGAATGATCATCATCGGGTTGATTGGATTGTTGCTGGATGGCGTGATGCGATTGCTCGAGGGACTGAAATCGGTCAGGTGGCGTTATGCGCACTAAGATCGCGGTGAACGGCATTCGTAAGGGATTTGCGTGGAACGGTGCAGAACTGCAGGTCGTCGAAGACGTAAGCCTCACCGTGGGGGACGGTGAGTTCGTTGCCATCGTCGGTCCGTCGGGATGCGGAAAGACGACGTTGATGAACATGATCGCAGGGTTCGTGCAACCGGATGCGGGTTCCATTCTCATCGATGGAGTGCCGCGCACTGAACCCAATGCCAAGGGCATTCTCATTTCGCAGCAGGGTTCGGTCTTCCCCTGGCTTACCGTGCAGCAGAATCTGATGTTCGGACTGAATGATCACCCCCAGGCCGACAAGAGGGGAGTGGCTGATCATTACGCGGCCATGGTGGGATTGAAGGGGTTTGAGGGCAGCTATCCCCACGAGCTCTCGGGTGGGATGCTCAAACGGGCCGAACTGGCACGGGCGTTCGCAGTGAAGCCCGAGATTCTGTACATGGACGAGCCGTTCTCGGCGCTGGATGCATTGACGAACCTGCGCATGCGCAATGAACTGCTGCGTATCCTGGAAGAAGAGCGCCACACGGTCATGTTAATTACCCATGACGTGGAGGAGGCCATTCACTTGGCTGATCGGATCATGGTGTTGTCGCCGAGACCCACGAGAATTCAAGCGACGTTCAATGTGGAGCTGCAGCATCCGCGCAAGCTGACCAGCCCCGAAGTGCAGGAGCTACGCGTTGCAATCCTGCATGAGCTTGGCGTCGATCGGAATGCGGAATGATGTCGCTGCGCTCCAGCCAGTCGCGACGTCAAGGAAAACCCACACCGTTGCGCACTGGCCCAGCCGAGCAGGTCCCGCACGGTGTTCAACGGTACACCGGCCTGGACCGGGCGCGAGACTCGGAACATCTGTGGCACCTTTCATTGACCAGCAAGCAAACCACTCACTGCGTCGGCCGTTAGATCCGGCAACTCTTCTTGAAGCGCGTGTCCACAGTCGAGCCCCTTGCCTTGCACCCGGTTCGCCTTTGCGCGCCAGGTGCCAAGTACATCGTATAGTTGTCCGACGACACCCTTTGCCCCCCACAACACCAGCAGCGGTGCTTCGATGCGCTGTTCACCGTCGGCCGCGTCATGCTCAAGGTCGATCGT
>JAXDQF010000324.1:0-20072 GCA_034668025.1 Gammaproteobacteria bacterium
GACAACGGGGGTATTGCATTCGATCAGGTAGTGGATCTGACGCGTCCCCGCATCCGCGGGTCGCAGCCGCTTGCCGAGCTCGAGAGCCGGGTTCTGGCTCACGTGTTGGGTTCAGCGGCTCGGGATCGGAACTCCGGAGCAGTTGCCTTGGAGTGATCCCGCTTTCTCGTGACAGTGAAGCAACGGCGGCCACGGACGGCTCAGGGTCGGCTGCCGCTAGCGCACTCCGGCAGCGACAGGCCGACCCAACTTCTCTGCAAGCCAGTCGTCACCGGCAACGGACACCGCCCACTGGCTCAGGGTTCAGACTCGGCTCGTCATTCACAGAGCGGGGAGCCCCGTTGATCACTGTGCCACGCCTGTTTCCCAAGCGGCGCGCAGTGCGTGGCCGCACTGTGATGACGCAAGGCCGTTCTGAATCTCGCCGTTGGCCGTCGCGTATCGGGAAAGAACTCCGTAGAACCTCTTGTTTGATTCGATCCAGGGATAGAAGCCAAAGGCTCCTGGGCTGCTGAATGCGCCATCGCCGGTGGCGGGATCGTCTTCTACCCAATGCGCGACCGAGTAATGCCACTGCACGGTCACAGCCGGGCTGTACGCGGCATTGCATCCCGAGCCCACCCACGCGCAAACCGCATTCGTACCTAACGCGTCAAGCATCCCCAACTGTCCTTTGAGAACCGCACGTAGGATGGGCGAATAGTCGTTGGCGCTCGCGTAGATGCCGCCCGCGAGCAGAGGCTGGGTGTAATGAAGGGTTATTCCGCTCACGTTCAAACCGGCGGCGATCGTCGCACCGAGCTGTGAAGTGTCGAGGCTGTTTATTTCCGGTTGAAACTCGCCGGCATGATTTTCTTCGTGCCCACCGTCATAGTCGAACACGCCGTCGGTGCTCGGATTGTGGCTGCTGTACGTCTTGCCCGCGGTCGAGGAGGGTAATGTCAGGCAGTAATTGATGCTGTCGACGCCGCTGGCAGGCGCAGTACACGTTGCACTCCGGGTCAAAGTGTCCATGTACGTATAGCCGCTCGTAAAATTCAGAAACCTGATGTCAGCGGCGGTCAGGTTTGCGGCGCCCCCGCGATTCTGGACCACGTACATTCCGTAAATCCATTTCGATGCGGAGGCGATCAGCCACTTTGTCGCCGCCGTCACCGCGGTGCCGCCTGATTGTGTGGAGCTGCCGCTGGCCAGAGCGCCATTGGCGTCGCCGATTTCCCAGTAGAAGGGCTGAATTGCTGTGCACATCGCGTTGCTTTGTGCTGTCTGCGCTGCGGCCGTCGCGCTGCTCGCCGTGGGCGGCCCGGCATTGCCAGGTGCGATCGTCAAAACGGTCGAGTTGTTCGTCGAGGTTACAAAACCCGAAGCCGTATCGCTGGCAGTGATAGTCGCTGTGGCGCCGCTGATCGCATTGGCGGTAGCCATCACCACGCCAGTGGCACTGACTGTCGCGGCGGCAGTGTTCGACGACTCAAAAACTTCTCCCGACGCGGGCAATGCCCTGGTTGAACCGTCGCTATAGCTCCCCGTGACTGTCAACTGACTCGTGGCTCCCGGACCGATTGACACCGCAAGCGGTGATAGTGCAATCGAGGTAAGCGTCGGTGCGCTGACGGTAACTACGGTGGAGTTGGCCGCCGATGAGACGACGCCGGATGCTGTGTCGGTCGCGTCGATCGTCGCTGTGGCACCGACGGTGGCGTTGGCCACGAGAGTTACAACTCCGGCCGAACTGACGGTGGCAACACCTGTGTTAGACGATTTGAATGTCTCGCCCGACGCGGGGAGCGCCTTGGTCGACCCATCGCTATAGGTGCCTGTGACCGTCAATTGGCTCGTAGCGCCCGCAGCCAAGGACAGAGCGGGCGGTGATAGTGCGACTGAGGTGAGAGTTGGAGGCGCCGGGTCGGGGCTCGACGTATCGTTTCCGCCTCCACCCCCGCATGCCGCGAGGGCAAGTGAGATCGGTACTGACAGCCAACGGCGATCAAAAACGGTCCAGCGCGTCGATAGCGGCGGCACTTTACTCTCTCCCTCGGATTGAAAGACCTTGCCACCAGAACGGTCCCGCGCCTCCGGGGTTGACATCTATCTTCGAACGAGTTGGATTCCGACTGCGTTTGTGCGGCGTAACGATGAAAGTCAAAAATCGGAGCGGGCGGAGTGACGGGCATCACAAAACGAGACTCCAAATAGATCAGGCACTCATCGCGGCGAAACCCGGCCCGGTATATTGCACATGTCGGAGCGTCTGCGTCCGCCTGTGGTGGCAGAGAAGTACACGGATAGGATTGAAGCCATGGATTTGACCCAACTACGCCTCGAAAGTCTCGACATCTACCGTGACGGCGGTTCAATCAGCGTTTCGTTTTTTGATGCGGCCGGCGTAAGCAACACCTTGTTCTTTCCCGTCAACATCCGTGCAACAAAGCCGGATGAGCAGAAGTATTTCCTGCCTATACTCGGGAGGTACGTGCCGGTAGAAAGAACCAGCCCAATCACGGGTAAGACTTACCGTGACTGGGAGAAGGAAGAGCGCGCCAGCTCGTGGTTGGAAGCGAAGCAAATTCTCACTGCACTAGAGCCGCAGCTTACGGATTTCGTGTCCAACTATCGGTGGGTTTTCGCCGAGATGCAGGAAGCCGCCGCCAGTGAGGGGCACGTGTCACCCTCTGCCTGATGGAGCGCCTGCCGAATCGCCGCGGTCCGAATGCATTGGTCGACGGACTCGCCAAGTGCGGATGCCTCGCCGCTAGCTGCACTCCGGCAGCGACAGGCCGACCCAGTGCCATCATGGCGAGGCGGGGATGGTCAGAGCTTTATTTCCGGCACATCCGAACCCACCTTCAAAGGTGCCTCGGTTCGACTCACAATGTCGTCGATGGACACGCCGGGCGCACGCTCGATCAGCTGCAGTCCAGTCGGGGTCACATCGATCACGGCAATGTCTGTGATGATGCGATTCACGACGCGCAGCCCGGTGAGCGGCAAGGTGCATTTGCGTTTGATCTTGGATTCCCCGTCCTTGGCGCAATGATCCATCACGACGACGATGCGCTGGGCTCCGGCGACCAGATCCATTGCACCGCCCATGCCTTTGACCATCTTGCCGGGAATCATCCAATTCGCAATGTCCCCTTCCTGGCTGACTTCCATGGCCCCCAGGATGGCGAGATTGATGTGGCCTCCCCGGATCATTGCAAAACTTTCGGCACTGTCGAAGATGGCCGCGCCCTTCGCCAGGGAAATCGTCTGCTTACCGGCATTGATCAGATCGGCGTCTTCTTCGGTTTCGTAAGGAAAAGGACCGACACCCAACAGGCCATTCTCGCTTTGCAGAACGACTTCGACTCCGGGCGGAATGTAATTGGCCACCAGGGTAGGGATGCCGATTCCGAGATTGACGTACTGACCGTCCCGCAGCTCTAGCGCGGCACGCATGGCCACCTGTTCTCGCGTTAACATGTTACTCCTCGAGTCCTAGCCGCAAACGTTAGGTCGTGTCGTGCGGCGCTCGATGCGCTTTTCGTGACTGCCGACAACCACGTGATGCACGTATATTCCCGGGGTGTCGATCTGCTGCGGGTCCAGCGACCCAACGTCGACGAGCTCTTCCACTTCTGCAACCGTTATCCGACCTGCCATTGCGCACAACGGATTGAAGTTACGTGCTGTGAGTCGATACTGCAGGTTGCCCATTCGATCAGCGCGCCAGGCTTTCACGATTGCCCAGTCGGTGCGGATACCGTTCTCGAGGACGTAGTTGCGGCCGTCGAATTCGCGGGTCTCTTTGCCTTCAGCCACAATGGTGCCGACCCCGGTTGGCGTATAGAAGGCGGGGATTCCGGCGCCCCCGGCGCGCAGCCGCTCCGCCAATGTGCCTTGAGGAGTCAGTTCGACCTCGAGCTCGCCTGAGATGAACTGGCGCTCAAACTCCTTGTTTTCGCCGACATAGCTGGAAATCATTTTTTTGATCTGGCGATTCGCGAGCAGGATTCCCAAGCCGAAGTCGTCCACGCCGCAATTGTTGGATGCAATCGTGAGATTACGGACATTCATGTCCCGCAGCGCCTGGATGCACACCTCCGGAATCCCGCACAGGCCGAATCCGCCGGCGGCAATGGTCGCCCCATCACGAATACCCTGCAGTGCCGCGACTGCATTCGCACGTACCTTGTTCATCGTCCGCAATTTCCCTCATTTGAAGGGCGAGCCGCCCGACCCGCGCCGCCCTGTTTCAGGCGATTCTACGACATCGACTGGATCAGAGCCCAGGTTCTTGGCCCCCGGGACGATTGACGGCCCGTCCAGTCATTTTCGGGGCCGGCACACAATATTCGGGGCGTGATTACGTCTGACCAGGATAGAACCAGGCGATTTCGGAAGACGAAACCATGCAAGCCCCCCTCGACGGACCCTTCGATGGCTGCAAATTTCCGCCGGGCGTCATGGTGCCGGACATCGACCCGTCGCGCTGTGAGGCCAAAGGACCTTGCGTGTCCGCCTGTCCATTCGACGTGTTAGCTATTCGCACTCTGAGCCCAGAGGAGAGAACCAGCCTCTCGCCAATTCAAAGATTCAGGTCGTTCGTACATGGTAACAAACGTGCCTTCGTGACGAATGCGGACGCTTGCCGAGGCTGCGGGCTGTGTGTCGCAGTGTGTCCGGAAAAGGCAATCAAGCTGGAGAGGCGCGACCCTCCGTGGGTGAGTTCGACAGCGCCCGGTAGGCTCGACGACTGACTTCACGATTTGCGCAGTCTGATCGCTCCTCAACCTTCCTTGACCTCAATCTCATGACTCGGCAGGGCTGCGAGCTCCAGCCAATCCAGCTCTTCTTCGAGTCTGTGGAACACGTCGTCGTCAACTTCACCTGTGCCCCGCAAATCATGCAGCTTTGCACGCTGTGCGGCCACAGCCCGCGCGTGAGCTGTATCGAAGCGCGTTGAGGCTTGCGGATCGTGTTTCGAGCGGGCCACGTCCATGGACTCTTGCAACTGCTTTTTGAGCACCAGGGCGACGGCTTTCGGTTCCCGCTCGGCCGACTCGATACCTGCCTGAATGAGCTTCGTTCGGGCGCGGCTGATATTTTCGTTGGACTCACGATTGTCATCTGCGACACCGAGCCATCGAATGAGAGGCTTGAGAGTCACCCCCTGGATGATGAGGGTGCCCAGGACCACCGACATCGCACTGAGCACGATCAGACTGCGGCCAGGAAAGTTCTGGGGAAGTGCGAATGAAGTGGCGAGCGTTAGAAGTCCGCGCGTACCGCACCAGGACAGAACAAACGTGGCGCGCCAGGTCAGCGGGCGAGGTAACCATCTCGGCTCGTGTGCTCGCCAGATGAAGCTGCTGAGTGCGTGATAAAAGACGATCACCACAATTCTGACGATGATGACGATGACGAGTACGCCCAAGGCAAAACGCGCGGCGGGCCAGCGTTCAGAGGCGGGGAGGGCTGCGACGACAGTGCGGGTCTGCAGGCCCATGAACAGAAATGCGAGCACGTTCAACACGAACACCACAGCCGCCCAGACGGAATACGACTGGACTCGGTCGCGGGCCGAGATTCTTCCCGGCATCATTTGCCCAATGACCATGGCATAGGCCACGACCGCAAGGACCGGTGACAAGTGCAACCGGTCCGCCAGCAACCACACGCCGAACGTTCCTGTGAACTGCATGATGATGCTCGACAACGTGCCTGCGAACCAATGGGCGATGGCGACATAGGCGCGCCCCAACACAAAACCAAACGCGATGCCGCCAGGCGCGGCAATTGCGAAGCCGGCGACGTCGCCATTCAGACTCGTTTCGGAAAGCCCCGCGGTTGCTGCACCGAACAACAGCAAGGCGGTGGCGTCATTCAACAAGCTTTCGCCCTGAATGACCAAAGAGCTGTGTCGTGGTAATCCGACTTCGCGCATCACGGCATTGGATGCCACGGCGTCCGTGGGCGCGACAATGGCGCCAAGGGCAATTGCAGCCGTGAGCGGCAGTCCCGCAAAGTAAATACCCCACGAGGCAACAGCCGCACTCGTGGCTACGACTGCGCCGACAGCAAGTACAAGTAGCGGTACCCAGAGCCGTGCAAGGTCCCGCGGCGATGTATCGAAGGCTGCATCGAGTAGCGCTGGAGCAATAAAGATGGCGAGCGCCAGGTGCGGCTCGATCTGAACACTCGGCGCAAACGGGGACAGGGCGACGAGCATGCCCGCGATTGACAAGAGAGTTGGATACGGCACGCCGAGGCGGCGAGCGGCGGTCAAAAGGAGGGCGGCTATGAACAACAGCAGGACGAGATTTTCAAAAAGCGCCACGACGCGACGATACCGCATCTACGGCCCTGCGGCTCGACCGTAGATTGAGTTGAATCAGATGGGGCGCCGCCACGTGCGAGCCGCCGGTTCATCCGGCGGTTGCCGCAGTGCGGCCCAAAGTTAAGTTTGCGCTTTTATCGGACCTCGACGGCCCACTCCCGGTACAAGCCAACGCATCTCGTTTGTAGGGCTGAACCCAAGCGACTCGTAAAGGGGACGGCCCGCCTCGGACGCATGAAGAACCACACGATCCGCCCCTTGCTCCGTGGCCCAATCCATCAGGACACGCATCAGCGCCCGCGCGACTCCTTTGCCTCGCCACCGGGTTTCCGTGTACACATTGACGGCCAGCGGCACCGGCGTGTCATCAACCCGCAGGTGGTCATGCGAGATGCGGGGGAGCTGGGGCTTCACATGTACGCCCGCTCCGGCGATCACAGTGTCGTTAGAGTCGATTGCAAACCACCCAACATATGTTCCATCCGCCAGGCAGGCAGCCAGGGCCGAAGTGGATTTCTCCAGCAAGTCACGCGCCAGGTCATCCGTCGGAACATCTCCCATTTCCCGAAACATCTCGACGCGATGCCGGGCAACGGTCGCTGCGTCTGCTTGGATGCAGCGGCGGATCTCATAGTCACTCACGGGCCGTTACGCCAGGCCGTAGGGAAGATTCGGAGAAGCCACAATGCGCTCGCCAACACGCTCCCCGCGTTGGAACGCGAGCACCGCCTCGATCACTTCCGGTGCATCGAGCACCTTGTCATGACCGAGCCCCTGTGTCGTGAGGAGGCGCGCACCATGCCAGTGGCGAGCGTACAGCTCGCCGTCACCCCAAGGTACTTCGTGGTCATCGAAATCGTGCACGATCAAACAGGGCTGTCCTAAAGCGGCGAGGTGTCGGCGAACCTCCAGATCGTGCACGTTGATGCCTGTGGTGCGCTCATGCCAGCCGAAGAAACGCTCGCGCAGGTGCTCGCCGAGCCACATATACCGCATGAAGCGCGCAGCGTGCGTGGCCATGTCCGCTGCCGGGGCGACTACCACGACGCGCTCGGCATGCCAGCTTTCCCCCTGTGCAAGTGTCACCGCAGCACCCCCTAATGAATGACCGACTGCAAGTGCGGCGTTGCCGTAGCAACACCCAATCGCAAGAGTTGTGTTGATGAAGTCGGGCAGCGTGCACAGATTGCCGCTACTGAGACCGTGGCCTGGTTGATCAAACGCAACGACGGCCAACCCTGCACGCCGAAGGTGTGCAACCCATGGTAGGAATCGCAGGCCGAAACTCGACCATCCATGCACCAGTAGCGCGTAGGGTTGTCGCGTAGGGTCTCCCCACACGTAGGTCGCAATGTTCTGCCCTCGAGTCACAATCTCGCGCTGCTGCATTTCGTGGTCGGGTTGGATGGCGAGTGCCCGGGCTCGACTACTGCCATAGGGCGTAGCGAAGAGCCGAGCCGCGCACTCGACCGTCTGCCGCGATGCCAAACGTCCACCCAGTGCAAACCCAGCGCGCATCGCGCCTAGTTTCAGGAGGTTGCTCGCGCGCGACTGCCGGGGGCGTGTTTGGTCGGTCATGGAGTTGCCTCCCGAGTGTTGGATCGGTAGCCGGCGAAGAGTCTCTCGAGCGCCACGTCAGTTCGGTGCCGCGCTTCCTCGTAACCGAACAGGCCGGCGTCGTGATGAAGTCCCAGCATCAGAGAATAGATTTCGAACGCGAGCTGGGTTACGTCCGTGCCCGTTCTAAAGTGACCTACATCGATTGCCAGCCGGATGGCTCGTCTCAGCTCGTCACGCCAGCCCGCCTGTTGACTCAGCACGTGCTCGCGTATGGGTCCGTCGCGTCCGTCGTACTCTGTTGCGGCACTGAGCAACACGCAGCCGCTTTGATGAATACGCGACCATTCACACCATCGCTCGGTCATCCTGCGCAGCCGCGGCAGTCCACGAGGCTCGCGAAGCGCAGGATCCTTTACGAATTCCAGGAAACGGGTACCCACCGAGTCGAGCAGTGCCAGCTGCAACTGCTCTTTGGACCCGAAGTGGGCAAACACTCCGCTTTTGGACATATCCGCCCTCAGCGCCACCATCCCAATGGACAAGCCGTCGAGCCCATCCTGGCGCGCCAGCTCATACGCCTGGTCAAGGATTAGCTCCCGGGTGGCAGTGCCTTTCTCGGTAGTCAGAGTCGCCTTCATGGACCACAAAATAGCACGATCGTTCGTGCTATTACCAGATGAGCGCGCGGCCAGTCACTGTTCAGGTCCGATCCACCCCGATGACGCTCGGGTCGAGAAGAGAGGGAAATGCGCGCTGCGGGCATCCACTGGTGGCTCAGCTCCTGGCGGTGCTGGGCGTTTACGCCATCTTTGCCAGCTGCGGTCTGGGGCACCAGCCGGGCTACGCCGATCGCCGGCGCCGGCCACCAGGCCAGCAGCCTGCGTGAGACGGCTGTCACCGTGTTGCTTGGGGGCGGCTCGCTGGCGATCGTGGTCGCCATGGCACTGGTGTTGTGGGGCCTGTGCGTCTGGAAGGCCTGATGGCCCGTGACGTGTTGTCGATTTGGCGATCGACTCCTGGACGATCAGCGTTGTGCTGATTTCACTTCGGTGTAGAGCCACCGAATGAAGCGCTCGGCGGTCTGTGCACTCTGAGGGACCTGAGTGTCGAAGGACGCCGTGGGCTTCGCGGCGATGACCTGTTCGAGCGACTTGCCCTGCGAGACCAACATCGCCACTCGGTCGCGCACTGCAATCACCATGTCGCGCTGGGCTATCAGGGCCGCCCGGTCGGCAATGGGACCGTGCCCTGGAATGATCTTAGTCGCAGGCCCCGTGCGCCCAATGGTGTCGTCGAGCCCGACGAGCAGTCCGGCGAGCGTACCGCCACTCGTCAGATCGACATAGGGATAGCCCGTGCTGCGAAAGTAATCTCCAACGGCGAGGATGTCGTGCCCGGGGAAGCTGATGAGGGTATCTCCATCAGTATGCGCATTGCGGATCGGGATCAGATGCACGTCTTCTCCATTGACATGGATGGTCACTGGACCGTCATAGGTCACCACTGGCCACGCTCCCGGAGGTGCGGGCTTGCCAGGTGAGCCGTCCGGCCCAGGAGCAGGATGTTCTAAGCGCGCGCGCAGCTGATCGCGGCTGAAGACCAACACGCCCAGCTTGGCGAAGTTCTCGTTCCCTCCAGTGTGATCGCCGTGGACATGGGTATTGACGAGAAAGCGAATCGGCCTGTCCGAGATCTTCCTGATCGCCGTGACCAGCTTCTCGGTCAGCGGTGCGAACTGCGAATCGACGAGCAACACGCCGTCGGGGCCCGTGAGCACACTGATCGTGCCACCCTGTCCCTCCAGTGTGTAGAAGTCATCAGCCAGTCGGGTGGTCTTGATCTCCACCTTGCTGAAGTCGGGTACGGGAGCCCGCTCAACGCCAGCCGGCTGCTGAGCCTGGATGTTAACGACAGCGGCGAGCAGGACCAGGACGAGGAGTGCGCGGGCAGACAACGACATGATCACAGTGGCACCTCCGATGGCGCACTCAAATTCTAGGCCTGGCACGATATAGTGCCAAGTATCCAGGAGCCAGTCGAAAGCGTATTCCTGACGGTCGTGAGGCAAAATGCCGGTCTCGTTCCTGCAGTGGATGTGTCGCATTGCGAGTCACTTTCGATACGAATACGCTGGATCCGGTCACTCGACCGGAGCTTGCTGGCTCGCTACGCGCGCAATGTATGGCCATTCATCAATCTCTGAGCTCGAAGCGATTGGAGGGATTCTTCTGCGAAACAGTCCTCACTATTGAAGGCGGTGAAGAAAACACGCGAGCGGAAACGGTCGCTCGGGTGAAGCGGGCACTGGATGTTGGAATGCACATCCTCAGCGCGCCCCGCATCGGCAGCGTTGCGATTGACGACCCGAATGGGGACCTCTATGCGCGGGATGCGGATGAGGAGGCTCTGTCGATGCGGCTCGAGCGGTATGGGTCGATCGCGACGGCGATCGAAGCTCGGGGTCTGGGTTTCGCTCACGTGTCCAGGGTTGCCGGGCCCGCCAGCCTCAATCGGGCGAGGGCTCCGGGCGACAGCGGGAAGGTTGCCCGCGCGGTTGCAGAGTGGGCCGATGGTGACAGCGTAGCCGCTCATTATGGCTACGCAAACCATCTATTCTGCACAGAGGACCGAGCCAGAAAGGCGGGGCGCAATTCTGTCATGCACCCGGCACAGCGTAGCTGGCTTCGCCGCGTTTACGGAGTCAATTTCGTCGGCATTGCGGAGTTGGCTGCGCTACTGTCACCCTATGACTCGGGATGAGTGCGGAAGCACGCTGAGGTTGAGTTGATGGGTTTGGCAAATGTCTGGCAGTAGCCCCAGCGCAGTCGGGTTGGACTTCGGTACCTCGAACAGTGCCGTAACGTGCGTAGATGCGGCAGGAGTGCCTCGATTGGCACGTTTTTCCGGCCCGGTGGGCGTGACGGATACCTTTCCGTCTGTTCTGCATTTTGAACGTGAGCTCGAAAATGGCGTACCGTCCTTGCGGGCTTACGCGGGATCCGCGGCCATAGAGCGCTATCTCAGTCACGATTCCCCCGGCCGGCTGATGCGTTCGCTCAAGGCTTATCTTGCCGACAGGACGTTCGAAGGCACCAGCCTCTACGGCCGGTACATGACTCTGGCCGATCTGATTTCTGCCTTCCTGAGAAAGCTGCTGGAAGCGGCAGCAGCCACTCTCGGACCGATTCCCTCCCACGTGGTCGTGGGCCGGCCCGTGAATTTTTCCAATGAACGAACAGAAGCCGCGAATGCATTCGCGCTGGGGCAGCTTTTGAAGTCCGTGCAGGCGGCCGGGTTTGAACACGTTATCTTTGAATTCGAGCCGGTCGCCGCGGCGTACAGTTATGAGCAGACTTTGCAGCGGGACGAGTTGATTCTGGTTGGAGACTTCGGCGGCGGAACCAGTGATTTTTCGATTCTGCCGGTCGGGCCTGGGGCAAGGCGCGACAATTCGGGCAAACGAGTGATTCTGGGCAACGATGGGGTGGCAATCGCCGGCGACGCGTTCGATCGCCAGATTGTCAGGCATCTCGTGGCGCCGGCTCTCGGATTTGGCACTGAATATCAGGCTGCGCCGGGCAAGACGCTGCCAATTCCGAATTGGCCGTACGCGGGACTCGAGCAATGGCACTCTCTGTCTCTGCTGAATCGACCCAAGGTGCTGCAGATCCTCGAGCGGCTGCGCCCGCTGGCGCTGGATCCGGCGAGCGTTGACGCGTTCGCTCATTTCGTCAGCGCGGATCTTGGATTTCAGCTTCACGAGTCAGTCAGGGCTCTCAAGATCGCTCTGTCGCACGAGTCTGTCGCGACGTTCGAGTTCAACTGCGGTCCTGCGACGATCAGCAGAAGCGTTGCTCGTGCGGAATTTGAAGGCTGGATACAACCTGAGCTTGCGGCAATCGGTGCGTCAGTTGATCGCTTGCTGGCAACGACCGGAGTACGTTGCGATGCGATTGATCATGTGTTTTTGACCGGAGGATCGGCATTCGTGCCCGCTGTACGCCAACTATTCGCAGACCGATTTGGTGTCGGGAAGATCGCTGGTGGTGGTGAGTTCACATCTGTTGCTACGGGGCTCGCGCTGTGTGCGGCGCGTGGGTTGGACACTTGACGAAGCCGATGTAGAAAGTAAATGCTCATTTCCCTCACCAAACGCGGTTGGCACGCCCACATCGCATTGCTCAAACAAAAGGCTTCTGCGGGTGAGGCATCCGCTATTGTCGAATTGGGCCTCAATCTCCTGGAGGGAATTCAAGATCGAAAAGGCCGCTCGATCGTGCGGCGAAATCCGCGCGCAGCTGTTGCGTACCTTCTCCAGGCGGCGGACGGCGGCGATCGTAGTGCCGCGTGCTCATTGGGCTACGCTTACGATGTGGGCCGCGGCGTAAGACCCAACAGCAGAGAAGCGAAACGCTGGTACCGGCGTGCAGCGAGAGGCGGGTACGCTACAGCAGCCACGAATTTGGCAACGGTTTATCGGGATGCCGGTAAAGCCAGAGTGGCGTTTCAATGGTGGAAGCAAGCTGCGGACATGGGGGACGGCGACGCTGCAGTCGATGTCGGTTACTGCTACCAATATGGCATTGGCACCAGAAAGAGCGCCGCCGACGCAAGGCGCATGTATCGGCGTGCAATCAACTCGGAAAGCATCACGGAATATGGTCGCGAAGCGGCGATGTACCATCTGGCGATCCAGTTCGTCGATCATGGAAAAAAGTCGCTGGCAATTCCCCTGTTAGAGAGTGCGGCCGCAGATAACGACTTTTCCGAAGCGACAACAGTGCTTAGTCAAATCAAAACCGATGCAGACTATGTTCCTTGCCGCTGCCGGCGATTCATCAAAAAGACTGCGCGCGGTCACACGAGATGCGCGCTGCACAACCTCAAAAATCGCTCCGAAAAATAATTAGGTCGGACTATATTTGCTGCTGGGGTTTCAGAGCTTTACCTTGGCTCCCGCGAAGGCTCCCAGCGACGGCTGCAGGAAACCGTCCGGGTTCTGGTAGTGCCGGTCAAAGAGATTGTTGACCCGGGCGAACACCGAGACATGATCCGTCACATCGAAGTTGCCGGCGAAGTCCACCGTCGTATAACTGTTGGCATCCAGGCGCGGGATGGAGAAATCCCGGTTTCCATCCACCCATGAGCTCACGAACAGGACATCCGCCTCGAACGAAAGCTGCGAAGTGGCCTGCCACGTGTTGTTGAGACTGGCTTTGTGCCGCGGACGGCGCAGCAGCTCCTGATGCAGAATGTCGTCCGTTGCTTCTGTGTAGGTGTAGTCGAGCCGCGACTTCCAGGCCTGCACTGGCTGGTACTCCACGAAGCTCTCCACGCCTAGCGTGGTCGCGCGCCCCACGTTGATGTTGGTGGTGAAGTCCGCGTTGTTGGTGATCAGATCCCGGATATTATTTTTGAAGTAGGTCGCGCCAAATCGAACGGTACCTTGCAGCAGCGACTGTTCGAAGCCCACGTCATACCCGTGGCTGCTTTCAGGTTTCAGATTCGGGTTGCCGAAGAATCCGAAGTCCGCAAAATCCTGGAACATCTGACTGAGAGTCGGCGCCTTGAAACCCGTGCCGGCGCTGGCCTCGAGCTTGGTACCCGTCTCCTCGATGAGATACGCAGGTGCCACCCGGTAGGTGACTTTGCCGCCGAACCGATCATTGTCGTCGTAGCGGACGGCCAGCGTGTTGAAGAAGTTGTCACGCAACGTCGATTGCAGCTCGGCGTACCCCGAATTGATGATCGTGCTCGCGGAGATAGGCTCGGTAGTCGCATCGCGCTGGTGTTCGGCACCCAGAACGAGTGTCTCATCGGTCGCCAGGCGCACATTGCCCTGCCAGTCGATCTTCAGTCGATTGCCGAAGAAGAAGCTGGTGTCTGAATCCGGAGTGTAGTCGGTTGACTCGATTTTGCTGTAGGCAACGCCGAGAGTCTGCTCGATGAGGCCGTCGAAGGCCGTTCCGTGGGCAGTCAGCCTGGTGTAGTACTGTCGGGTGTTGTTGGCGCTTTGCTGCGCCGCTGGTGTTGCTGGAAAAGTCGAGAAGTCGTCGCCGGTGAGTCTCAGGTGAGTGTCCGTATAGCGCCCGACAAATCCAAGGTCAAAATGATCGGTCACGTCGAGGCGCAGTTTCGTTGAGCCGGTGAGGTTGTCGTAGTAGTCGTTGTTGCGTTTCTCACCGGGGGAGAGCAGATCCAGAGGGGTTACGGGCACGCCGCCGGAATGAAGATGCTCGATGTTCGCCGCGTAGTGGAAACCGCCCGTCGAGCCGTTGATCCCGCCGGACTGGTTGAACGTATCAAATGAGCCGCCCTGGGCGGCAGCGGTGAGTTGCAGTGGTCCGTTGCCACTTTTGGTGATGATATTGATGACGCCACCGATCGCGTCGGAACCGTACAGGCCGCTTTGCGGCCCCCGCAATACCTCGATTCTCTCGATGTCCTGCGTTAGAAACTGGCCGAAATCAAAAGATGTGCTGGAATTACTGGGATCACTGACGTCGATGCCGTCCACGAGCACCTTGACGTGGTTGGCATTCGTTCCTCGCATGAATACGGAAGTCTGGCCACCCGGGCCGCCGGTTTGAACGATGTTCAGGCCGGGGACACTCTTCAACACGTCCGGCAGCGTCTGGCTCTGCTTCGCCGCAATCTCATCGGCAGTAATGACCGTTATGCTGCTGGCGACCTGAGACTCCGGAGTCGGGGTTCGGGTGGCTGTAATGACGACCGGCTGCGAGCCGTCGTCCTCACTGTCAGCAGCGGTGGCGACGCCAACGGCGGCTGTGAGGCAAAACGGAATGAGGGCTGAGAATAAGGGTCTGCGCACGAAGCTCTCCTGGTTCGGATCCAGGAGTCGGCACGCAAAAGCCCACGGCTATCGAGGTAAGTCAATCCAAGGCTCCCGCACGACGACTCCAACACTGTCGTCGCGACGGTTTCCCCCGCAGTTATCAGCGCACCCCGGCCGGTAACAGGACGACGGCGCTAGGCGGGTCTCCTGGCTCCCGGGTCGTTGCTCGCGTCCTCCTTCCCAAGACCCTTTGGTCTCAGTGGACTGTGGACGTTCGCTCGCCGGTTACAGTTGCGGGGGCAGCCGCGGTTTCACACCGCGTTCCAATTAAATCCCTTGCGGGAACCTTGCGCGTGGCGGGGATGATACGCGCTGCAGCACGGGGGTCAATCGGCCTCGAGGAAACGGCGGCCCAAAACCGATGGTTGACAATGTGCGCCCATAGGTTGACAATTTATATCAATTAGGTTGACAAAGTTCTGGCCGTAGCGTGGGTTCGAAGCAGCGAAGGATCAACAACACGGGGCGCAGCAGGGGCGAGGACGTCCGACGCTTCATTTTGGAGAATGTCGAACGTCATCCGACTGATATCGCCAAGCGCGTTGCGTCCCACTTCCGAATTACCCGCCAGGCAGTGCACAAGCACCTGAGCCGGCTCGTTCTAGATGGTTCCCTCACCGAAACCGGTCAGACCCGCAGCCGTTCGTACGCGCTCGCTCCTCTGGCCGGCTGGAACCGTACGTACACGCTCGAGGCGACCCTGGCAGAAGACGTCGTCTGGATGCGGGATGTCCGACCTGAGCTCGGTCAACTGCCGGACAACGTACTGAGGATCTGGCAGCACGGCTTCACCGAGATGTTCAATAACGCTATTGATCATTCGGAAGGAACGAAGATCCACGTCGAGATTCGCAGGACGGCTGCGACCACCGAGATGATTGTCGCAGACGATGGGGTCGGTATATTCCGGAAGATACAAAGTCGGATGGGGTTGCTGGATGAGCGCCATGCCATCCTCGAATTATCCAAGGGGAAACTGACGACCGATCCCACGCGTCACACGGGTGAGGGAATATTCTTCACGTCCAGGATGTTCGATTCGTTTGACATCGTTTCCGGGGATGTTTCTTTCTCACACACCACGGGCGAAGAATTTGACTGGATCCGTGACAACGCCCAGTCCGCTACCGGAACCACTGTCTGGATGCGGCTATCCAACCGGACGAATCGCACGACAAAGAAAATATTCGATCAGTATGTGTCGGGCGAAAACTACGATTTCAGTCGGACCGTCGTGCCGGTCGTTCTCGCTCAGTACGCAGGAGACCCTCTCGTTTCGCGCTCACAGGCTAAGCGTGTTCTGGCGCGGGTCGACCTGTTTCATACGGTTGTTTTCGATTTCTCGGGAGTCACATCGATCGGACAGGCATTTGCCGATGAGATCTTCAGGGTGTTTGCCATGGCGCACCCTGACATGGAGCTTCTGTTCGTGCACGCCAGCGTTGCAGTTGGCAGGCTGATTGCACGGGCCCGCTCGACGGCCGGCGCCAATGTGCGTTCACGTGCGACCGGCAAGCGCCGATCGTGACGGGCCGATCGTGTTTACGCCGCCGGTCACCCCCCTTGCGCCGATAGCCGCCCCGCCCGGCGTAAGCATGAGCCGGGCAAGTCGTAACGACAAAGCATATCTCGTCCGAGAGAGCACCACACAGGCCTTCAGCGTGGGAGCCTGGCGCGTTCCCTTGTAATTGTGGGTGTAGCATCCAGTGCGTAGTCCCGTGCCGGCACCTGGAGCGTTGAGAATGAATAATCCTACTGACTACGTACCCCCGAAAGTCTGGACCTGGGATAAGGAAAACGGCGGGCAGTTCGCGAAGATCAATCGTCCGATCGCAGGTGCTACGCATGAGAAGGAGCTGCCCGTGGGACGTCACCCGCTGCAGCTGTATTCGCTCGCAACGCCGAACGGTCAGAAAGTCACGATCCTGCTGGAGGAGTTGCTGGCGCTCGGGCACGGCGGCGCGGAGTACGACGCCTGGCTGATCAAAATCAACGACGGCGACCAGTTTGGGAGCGGCTTCGTGGCCGTCAATCCAAACTCCAAGATCCCGGCCCTGTTGGATCGCAGCGGCCCGAAACCGGTTCGTGTGTTTGAGTCGGGCGCCATTCTGCTGTATCTCGCCGAGAAGTTTGGCGCCTTTGTGCCGACCGAGTCAGGTGCCCGAGCCGAATGCCTGTCGTGGTTGTTTTGGCAGATGGGCAGCGCGCCATATCTGGGCGGCGGCTTCGGGCATTTCTATGCGTATGCTCCCATGAAAATCGAGTACGCAATCGACCGCTTCGCCATGGAGGTGAAGCGTCAACTCGATGTGCTCGACCGGCAACTGGCGGGCAATGAATATGTGACGGGCAGTGAGTACACGATCGCCGATATGGCCATATGGCCTTGGTATGGAGGGCTGGTGAATGGCTTGCAGTACGGGGCGGCCGAATTTCTTGCCGTTCAGGACTACAAGCACGTTCAGCGCTGGGCTGACACAATCGGCAAACGCCCGGCTGTCCGCCGTGGACGGATGGTGAATCGAATCAGTGGTGAGCTCTCGAGTCAGTTGCATGAGCGCCATGACTCCACGGACTTCGACACCAGGACACAGGACAAGTTGGTCCCCTGAGGAGGGGTCAGCGGGGCCTCGTCATGTCGAAGCGGCTCTCGGGCCGAATCTCTGCATATCCCGACGGACCCCCGGCGCGCAGGATGATCCCGGCACCAAACGTATTGAAAATGCCGTCCTCGAGCAGCGACTTCAGAATATGCACGGCGATGACCTCGCCGAGCACGAGCCAGGTGTGAATCGCAGCGCCGTGTTGATCCTTCAATTGCACGATGTCTACAACTTTGCATTCGAAGTTGACCGGGCTCTCAGCGACCCGCGGCGGTGCGACGAGGCGTGAGGCGATCGGCGTCAAACCGGATAGAGCGAACTCGTCTGTTTCGTACGGAACTGTGGCACTGCTGGCATTCATCGACTCCGCGATCTGGCGAGTCGCCAGGTTCCAGACGAACTCGCCGGTCTCCCGTGCGTTGCGTACCGTATCTTTCACCCCGTTGCTGGCAAAGCCGATGATGGGCGGCTTGTAGTTGAAGGCGTTGAAGAAACTGTACGGGGCGAGATTGACGTTGCCGTCGCGTCCCTGGCTCGAGATCCAACCGATCGGCCGTGGCCCGATGATCGCATTCAACGGGTCGTGGGGTAGGCGGTGGCCCTGGGAGGGTTCGTAATAGTGATGTTCGTTGGACATGGGCTTCGAACCGACGATGCGTTCCCGGGAGCGCGGCAGATTTCGATCATACACGCTGCTGATTTTCCAGCCACATCACCGGTTGCGTCGTCATGGCAGCGCAAATAGTTACTGCCGCGTGCAGGAGTCGCCGCGCCCGCTGTCGAGATCAATACAGCGCCCATCAATTTCCCCCGCAGGGATCGGAAGTCTGATCAACGCCGCAAGCGTTGGCAGGATATCCACGGTCTCGATCGGCAGCGGTTGTTCGAACCCGCTCATGTCGGGCCGATAAAAAAGAATCGGAACGCGGCGGTCGTAGTTCCATACTGACCCATGGGTTGCCAGGGACCCCCTGGTATCAGCGATAGGCGTCACGTGCGGTTTCAGCGCGACGAGCAAGTCTCCCGATCGCTCGGGATCGAAGCTGGCGCGAAAGCGTTCGGCTAAAGACCACTCGTCAGCCGGGCCACTGGGTCGCGGCATCCGGCGCAGCTCTGCGGCGGTGAAGACAGCTGCAACCTGCGGATGTGCGAGATAGCGTGACTTGGCGGCTTCCAGAACCCTGGGCCGCAGAGCCTCCGGAATGTCGCGGGCAAGGTAGATGTCGCCAAAGGGTGCAACGCCAACGAGGGCTGCTGTCGGCAGATTGAATTCCTGCGCGAGTTGTTTGCCCACGTTAGCCGGAAACAACGCCGGATCAACTCGGACCGCATCACCAATCCCGCGCAGCTGATTTCTTTCCGGCAGGTCGTGGCCACCATGATCCGCCGTCAACACGACAACATACGGCTGGTGTGTTGCATCGAGAGCCGCGAGAATCCGCCCCACATTCTCATCGACGCCCAGCAACTGCGCGCACATTTCCGCTCCCTCGGTACCGAATGTATGGCCGACATAGTCTGTCGCGGACAACCCGATAGCCAACACATCGGGCGCTGAGCCACCTCCCAACTTCAGATCGTGCAACAGACCGATGGCGATATCGGTGATCGCACGGTCGAAAGCCAGCGACGTTCGGAACCCACTGAAGTCGCCAGCCTCACGAGGGTGCGGGACGCCGACCTCCTTGTTGCCAACCGCCACGGCCTGAGAGTGCCCACGACAGGCAGTGGGGAGTGCGGGAAGGTCTGGTTTGGCAATCTGCGCGGCAACCGCCGCATTAATCTTGTCAACGATTGCGGGCGCATGCTGTGTAACGCCCGGCAAGGTCACAAAGGACTTGCCACTCCAAAACCAGGCCTGGTCGATCGTGTGGCCGCCCATCATGAGTGCGGCGCGGTCCTTACCGGCAACCGATACTACACGGCTGCGCGAGTCGACGATCTTGAGTCTGTCGCCCAGTGTCTGCGCTTTCAGAAAGCGGCTCGATACGGTATAGCCCGTAGACGTGGAGTCCGGGACGGATGGATCTTCGGCACAATAGACCCTCTTTTCCGCTCGGGTGAGTGACTGGTCGTACCACTCGTTCGCGATGATGCCGGTGCGTGAGGGACGTGATCCAGTGAGGATCGTGGAATGACCCGGGCAAGTCTCCGTTGCGGCGTGGCTCTGAAATCCATTTGGAAACACGGCGCCGCCCTGCAATCGACGCAGGCCGGCAGTGAACAGCGGGCGATATTCCGCGAACAGGTCCGCTGAGAATTGATCGACGGATATCGCCACGACGATACTCGGGCGAGCAGCGACTTGCGCCTCGGATGTCAAAGGGCCCATGGCGAGAATTGCAGCCAGCCAGACAGTGTGTCTCAAAATACGATACCCCCAGCTCAACGGTGTTCGCATATTAGCGTGTGCCGGCAGGACGGTGCGGTATTGAAAAGCTCCGGTATTCACCCGCTCAACCGCACATCCGTCCCGCTCGTCACAATTTCACTGCCGCAGATCGGCCCGCGGCCGGAAGATGGTCCCAAGGGCGCACGTTAAAGCGCTCAGGTGAGGCGAACCATGCACCGGCGGGACTTGTTGAAGACAGCAATCGCGATCCCCTTCTGCGGACTCGCAGCGACGGAAATCCTCGCTGCCAAAAACAAGGGCAGTCGCGTGCGCCCTGGAGATCCTGGATGGCCTTCGGCGGCCCAGTGGGACCAGCTCAAAGCCGCGGTGGGCGGGCGC
>JAXDQF010000325.1:0-17985 GCA_034668025.1 Gammaproteobacteria bacterium
GTCGTGATGAACAATGTGCAGGTGCTCGCGAAGGCCGCGAAGCTGTTCAACATCCCGACCGTCATATCTACGGTTGCGGCGGATAGTTTTTCCGGCCCATTCATGCCGGAGGTCCTCGAGACCTTTCCCAAACACAAAGTGATCGATCGTACGTCAATGAATTCGTGGCTCGATCCCGCATTCCGCAAGGCGGTGGCCGCCACGGGTCGAAAGAAGTTCGTCATCGCGGGACTGTGGACCGAGGCATGTGTCCAGTTTCCAACACTCGATATGTTGAAGGAGGGATATGAAATCTATATCCCGGCGGATGCCTGCGGCGATATTTCGTTGGAAGCGCACAACCGGGCAATGGATCGCGCGGTACAGGCGGGGGCCATCCCGTTGACGTCGCTCCAATACGTCTTCGAGTTGCAACAGGACTGGGCCCGCTCTGCAACCTATGAGGGCGTGATGAACATCCTGCGCGCACATTCCCCCTATGGGGTCCAGGTCCGCTTCTCGAAATGGGCGCTCGGTGAGCACGCTTCGGAGGCGGGAACCAAGGCCGGCTGACTCACGGTAAGCGACATGAAGATTTATGTGTTGTCGCTCGGTGCGGGCGTACTCGTTGGGGTGATCTACAGCCTCCTCCACGTGCGTTCGCCTGCACCTCCCATGGTCGCGCTCGTTGGCTTGCTGGGCATCCTCCTGGGCGAGCAGATCATTCCTGTGGGCAAGCAGATGCTGTCCGGATCGACATTCCTTGGCGCCTGCCACGACGCAAGGTGTGTCCCGCACCTCTTCGGCATGCTGCCGGGGCGGCACCAGGATGCCGCTACTCCCACTGCACACATCGAAGAGAGGGCACAATGAACGCCCCCGACATGATTCTTTATCGGGGTCTGTTTACGACCCTGAATCGTTCCAACCCAACCGCGAGCGCGGTCGCCATCTCGAATGGGACGTTCACCGCAGTTGGAAGCGATGAGGAGATCCTGAAGCTCCGCGGTCCGTCAACCCGGGTGATCGACCTGCGATGCCGCCGAGTGCTCCCCGGCCTGATAGACAATCACCTGCACATCATCCGCGGCGGCCTCAACTTCAACATGGAGCTGCGTTGGGATGGTGTGTGGTCGCTTGCCGATGCCATGGCCATGTTGAAGAAACAGGTCGCGATCACGCCGCCGCCACAGTGGGTGCGGGTCGTGGGTGGATTCACCGAGCATCAATTTGTGGAGAAGCGGCTCCCTACTATCCAGGAGCTCAACGCGGTTGCACCGGATACCCCGGTATTCCTGCTGCACCTCTACGACCGCGCCATTCTCAATGGGGCAGCATTGCGTGCGGTTGGCTACACGAAGGACACGCCCGCGCCACCGGGCGGCGAGATCATTCGGGATGCCAGAGGCAATCCGACGGGGCTGTTGCTTGCAAAACCGAACGCCGCCATTCTTTACGCAACGCTGGCCAAGGGGCCTAAGCTCCCATTCGAGTATCAGCAGAATTCGACACGCCATTTCATGCGCGAGTTGAATCGGCTCGGGGTCACCGGCGCAATCGATGCCGGCGGTGGATTCCAGAACTATCCGGATGATTATTCCGTCATTCAGAAGTTGGCGGACGAGGGGCAGCTCACCATTCGCCTGGCGTACAACCTCTTCACCCAGAAGCCGAAGGCCGAAAAGGAAGACTTCCTGAACTGGACCCGGACGTCGAAGTACAAGCAGGGCAGCGACTATTTCCGTCACAACGGCGCCGGCGAGATGTTGGTATTCTCGGCGGCGGACTTCGAGGACTTTCGGGTGGCACGCCCCGACATGCCGCCGCAGATGGAGAGCGAGCTCGAGGACGTGGTACGCATACTCGCCCAGAACAAATGGCCCTGGCGGATGCACGCGACCTATGACGAGACGATCTCTCGGGCACTCGATGTTTTCGAGAAGGTTCATTGCGACACACCGATCGCCGGTCTGCACTGGTTCTTCGACCATGCCGAGACAATCTCGGACCGCTCCATCGACCGTATTGCCGCGCTCGGAGGCGGCATCGCCGTACAGCACCGGATGGCCTATCAGGGTGAGTATTTTGTGGAACGATACGGGCGCGTCGCCGCCGAATCGACTCCACCAGTGAAAAGGATACTGGACAGAGGCGTCGAGGTCTCCGCGGGTACGGACGCAACGCGGGTTGCCTCCTACAACCCCTGGGTCTCACTTGCGTGGCTCGTCACCGGCATGACGGTCGGTGGCATGCGCCTGTATCCGCAGCGCAATTGTCTGGATCGGGAGACTGCGCTGCGAATGTGGACCGAGAAAGTCACCTGGTTCTCGAATGAAGGCGGCCGGAAGGGCCGCATCGAGGTGGGTCAGTTTGCCGATCTGATGGTGCCGGATCGCGATCTCTTCGCCTGCCCCGAAAGTGAGATTGCCGACATCATCAGCGAGCTCACGATCGTCGGCGGCCGAATCGTGTACGGTGCCGGAGAGTTCGCGGCACTGGATGATGCGGGCCCACCGCCGGCGATGCCGGATTGGTCGCCGGTCCGCCATTTTGGCGGCTATGGCAACTGGGCCGGTGTGGACAGCAAAGCCCTGCGGGCGCATGCAATGACTGCAGGTGGTCGCGCTCATGCCTGCACACTCCACGGCCATGATCGTGCTCGCGCGGGGTCTGCCGGGATTCCCGTTTCGGATCTGCAAAGCTTTTGGGGTGCGCTCGGCTGCGCGTGCTGGGCGATCTGAAATGCCCTCAAAAACCAACACCCCGCATTGGATTGCCGCAGTCCTGTCCTGGCCGGGGCTGGTGCCGCTCGCAAGAGCTGCCCTGGTCTCGGCCTTCCTGATCGGTGGGATCCAGAAGTTCGTGGATTTTCCGGGTGCAACCGCGGAGCAGGCGCATTTCGGCCTGCAGCCCGCGTGGCTCTGGGCCGCAGCGGCCGTCATCGTCGAAATTGCTGGCTCGGTACTCGTAATCTTCGGACGCTGGGTGTGGTTGGGCGCCGGCGGGCTCGGCGTGCTGACTGTCATTGCCATGCTGGCCGCCAACAATTTCTGGGCGCTCACCGGCCAGGAGCGCTTCATGGCCGTGAACAGCTTCTTCGAGCACCTGGGCTTGATCGCCGGTCTCATCCTGACGTGTGTCATGACTGAGCGGGCGCAGAACGCCTGACCCCATATGATTCAACTTTCACTGTTCGAGGCCTTCCATGGTTGGTATCCCGCATCTGAGCAAAATTCTGTTGCTGTCAGCATTGGTGATGACAGCATCGAGCGCCGTGGCGCGCAATGCCGGGCATTCGCCCGCGGCACAGGTTGGTGTCGGCGCACAATACGACACCACCCATGTCTACGTAGACCCGGATGACGTTGACAAATTTGCAGCGAGCTTTCTCGCCACCTTTGGAGGTCAGAGCACGAAGCAGGTCATTGCTACGGTGACTCCCACACCCAGCAGCACGACATCGCAGCTCCTGCAGACGCCGGTCGGCACCGTCTCGTTGTTCGGCTTCAAGACGCCGATACCGTACCCCTTCGGCGCCGAGCGGACCGGCTATCTGGTGACCGACCTGGACGCAGCGATCCAACTCGCCAAAGCAGCCGGCGCCGATGTTCTGGTTGCGACGTTTCCGGATCCGATAGGCCGCGATGCAGTGGTCCAATGGCCCGGCGGAGTCAACATGCAACTGTATTGGCACGCAACGAAGCCGTCCTACGCCACGCTCGCGACCGTTCCCGAGAACCGTGTCTATGTTTCACCGGGGCGGGCAGACGCCTTTATCCGAAGCTTCCTGCATTTCTCGCACGGCAAAGTTGTGTCGGATGATTCACTGGCTCCGGGTGTTGAAATCGGTCGACCCAACGATGCGTATCGCCGAATCCGCCTCGAATCGGTGTTTGGCAGGATGACTGTGGCCGTCACTGACGGTCACCTGCCCTACCCGTACGGGATCGAGCTCACCGGGTACGAGGTGGCCGATCTGAGGACCACGTTGGCGAAGGCAACTACATCCGGAGCAACCGTGCTCGTACAGCCCTTCACTTCCGAGCATAGGGACGCCGCGATGGTGCAGTTTCCCGGTGGATATATCGCGGAGATTCATGCGCCCGCCAATTAGTCCGATCGCTCGTTGTCACGTTGCGCTCTTCATGGGAGTAGTTGCGTGTTTTGTCGCGTGCGCAGCTCGCGCCGACGACGAGAGACCGAAGATCGGGCTCAATCGCTGGCAGGAGGATTGGTCGGTGCTGGCCGATCCGGCGTTGCGCACGGAGCCGCTGGATGACCTGAAGTACATTCCGCTGTCGAGCGGCGATCCCCACAGCTACGCCTCGCTCGGACTCAATCTACGCGAGCGAGTGGAATCGACGCCGATCGCACCTTTCGGAATCGGCCCCGTCGGAAGCGATGGCTCCCACAGAAACACGTACCTCATCCAGCGGCTGGAGCTTCACGCTGACATTCGACCGGACGCCCACTGGCAGATCTTCGTGCAACTGCAGGACGATCGCGCATTCGACAAGGACCTCATTACACCAGTAGACAAGGATCCGCTCGATCTCGAGCAGGCCTTTGTTACTTACAGTAACGAGGTGGGAGGAGGACAGTTGAAGGTCCGGGTGGGGCGTCAGCAGATGGGCTTCGATCTGCAGCGGTTCATTGGCGTTCGAGACGGTCCAAACGTGCGGCAATCATTCGATGCGGTCTGGGCGGACTGGGAGAGATCGGCCTGGCGGCTGATCACCTTCTGGAGCCACCCGGTGCAGAACCTCCCCGACACGCCCTTCGATGACACCTCCAGCCGCGGCCTGCAATACGGTGGCTTCCGAGTCGAGCGCAACGATGTTGGACCGGGAAAGCTGTCGGCTTACTATTCCCGGTATGATGCGGACGGTGCGCACTTTCTCGATGGCAATGGAAACGAGCGTCGTGACAATCTGGACGTGCGGTATAAGATTGCGCGAGGGCCCGTCGATTGGGAGCTCGAGGGAATGCGACAGACGGGTCACGTCGGTAGTCAGCAGATTCGAGCGTGGGCGGTGGGGTCGGTCGGCGGATATACCTTTGAGCACGCTCGTTGGAGTCCGCGACTCGGGCTACAGCTCGATCTGGCCTCCGGAGATCGAAGGCGCGCAGATGGCACCATCGGAACCTTCAATCCGCTGTTTCCCAATGCGTACTACTTCACGCTGATGAGCACTCCAACCTACGCAAATCTCATCCACGTGCGGCCGTCGTTGGAATTGCGGCCGGTGCAAAGCCTGAAGCTCATAGCAAGACTGGGCCTGCAATGGCGTCAGACGACGGCAGACGCGGTCTATGTAATACCGAACCGACCCGTCCCGGGCACTGCGGGACTACCGGGGAGTTGGACCGGGGTTTACGAGCAACTGCGCGCAGAGTGGCAGATCAATCGAAACTGGGCTGCCGCAGTCGAAGGAGTCCAGTATGAGGTCGGCGATGTCATCCGGCGAGCGGGCGGGATCAACGCGAATTACGTGAACGTGGAGCTCAAATTCGGGTGGTGACCATGTTGGAAAATCGCCCATCACTGCCACTGCTTTTGAGCCTCAACGCAGGGTATGTGGACACCGCCGGATTTCTGGCGCTCCAGGGTCTGTTCACCGCTCACGTGACCGGTAATTTCGTGACCCTCGGTGCGACGCTCGCCCTGGGCACCTCCGGCGCGCTGGCAAAACTGCTGGCACTGCCGGTGTTCTGCGCCGTGGTGATCGCGATGCGCCTGCTCAACACGGTGCTCGCCAATCGACAGTGGCCTGCACTGGATGTCCTCATCGCCCTGAAGGTCCTACTCCTGTTTATCGCTGCTGCGCTTGCGATTCGGTTCGGTCCTTTCCAGGACGCCGACAGCGCCCGGGCCGTGTTGACGGGCATGCTGCTCGTAGCTGCCATGGCAATTCAGAATGCTTTGCATCGTTTCCATCTCGGCAGCTCGCCCCCCTCCACCTTGATGACCGGCACGACAACACAGGTCATGATCGACATAGCCGACCGGATCCATGCGCCAAAAGGGACTGACAGTCCGTCCGGCGCGCGGCTCGCACAACTGTCGACAAACATACTGATCTTTGCAATCGGCTGCGGCGCCGCGGCTCTCCTGTACAACCGCGTCGGCGTGAAGTGCTTGCTGGTTCCGCCGATGGTGGGAACCCTTCAGCTCATCCTTCGCCGACGCCCCTCAACCGGTTAAAATCACGGTCAAACTGCGGACGCCCTGGGCGCCGTGAATCAACACGCCTTCGATGTCGCCAGTCGCCGAAGGCCCGGTGTGAAACACAGCATAGTGAGCTGAGCGAAATGCGGGATTGTCATATGCGTCCTGGATTCCTGGCACGATCGCATCACGTGCCAGAAGCACCACGAGGTGCTGAGCGAGGTAAGCCACCGTATTGACCTTCAATTCGCGTTCCGTGAACAACACGGAACCGGTCTCGGCGACACCCAGAATGGCGCGCACCACGGCAACATCCACATCGGCAAGATGCAAGAGACAGGACGAGTCGGCGGACACAATGTACTCGGCACCGGCGCGGGAGTGGTCGGCAATCTTGTCGCGGCCCATCCTCACTGAGACGGAAGGTTCGAAAACGCTGAATGAACCGCCGAATCCGCAACACTCATCCCAACGCGCCGGCTCGACGAACTCAACGCCCGAAACCTTCTCCAGGAGCGCGCGCGGTTTCGAGAAGAACGGCGCCTTGATTTCTGTCGGGCTGGCGAGATGAATCCCGCGCAATGAGTTGCAGTTGTAGTGAATGCCGACCTTGTGGGGAAAATGAGCCCATGGAAAGTCCCGCACGTGCAGAACGTCGTGCAGGAATTCGGTCAGCTCGACCGTGCGGTCGCGGACCGCTTGCGCTTCGTGACTCTGCTCGACGGATGTCATGTTGACACGGATCTGGTGAACGCAACTTCCGGAAGGCGCCACGATGTAATCGAAGCTCGAGAAGTTCTTCACGAACAGTGCTTCGGCACCGGCGGCATCCGCGTGGCAACCGGTGTTGGTCATCGGCTGGCCGCAGCACGTCTGGTCGAACGGATATTCGACGTCGCAGCCCAGCTTCTCGAGCAGCTCGAGTGTCGCGATCCCGACTTCGGGCTCAAACGCGTCCATGTAGCAAGGTATGAAAAGTCCGACACGCATGCCCGATTCCCCTCTATCGAGGCGCAATTCGCCCGGTTGAGGTCTAAAGTCCCCGTCCATGCAGTCGAGTGGACACATCCCCCAATTGGGGGAATGCGGCAAACAACGGCCCCCGTACACACTTGGCTGTGGACGAGGACAACGAAGACTCGAAGACGGTGGAGGAAATCCTTCAGGAGCGCGAGGGATCCGCTCGCGAAGTACGTAGAAGATATTCGAAGTCTATATCGGTCATCATTGCCGTCCTGTTGGCTGCGGCGGCAATTTACTGGCTGTGCAGCTAATTGCGCAAGCCAGCCGCACAGGCGAGCCCGCGGATCGTCTCGCTATCCAGGGAGCGACCGGTCCGCATAGATCAGCCTCCCGGTCCCCAGAGTGGACATGATCTCACCCACACTGGAGTTGGCGACAGCAAAGCAACCCTGGCTACGCCCGAGTCCGCCGGAGTGGCCGATCATCGCCTCACTCACATACCAGGCACCATGCACGACAATTGCCCGCGAGGCGGCGTTGCTGTTGGTCGGGTCGAGTCCGTCCAGATGCATCGAGTGGCCATGTGCCCCCTCGTACAACGTGCCTGTCCGATAGGCTCCCGCCGATGTTGCGTTGGAACGGGGCTCGTTGGAAAAGCGCTCGAGCCAGCCTGTATGGGCCGGATCGGAACCCCGCCCATGCGCCACCAGGTATGATCTCACTCGACCGTCGGTCAGGTTCACCAGGTGGAATCGAGGGGTCCGCGAGTGAAGCGAAAAATCGGTGACGCCGATGATGTCCCGGTGCGGGAGGGTATCGCGATGTCGCTCCAGGGCCTGGAGGGCCCGCTCCATCAGGGTCGGATCGACCTCGGCGCCCACGGGCCCACCGGCTGGCGGCCGCTCGACAGCGGCCCGGGCGAGAGCTCCCGATGACAGGCCAGCGAACGTCAATCCTACAAAAAAACGACGCGAAACTAACAAGACCTCGGTCTCCGGCGCAGCTAAGCTTCGATGGACTACGATGATCGGGAGAAGTTCACTTGCGTGCTATGCGTCGGACAATTCAAGGGCTTTGCCTGGCACTGGCTTTCTTTGGGGTCGCACTGACCACAGTGCAAGCCGACTCCGTGCCTTTTTGGGGCGCGAAGACGTCCGTTCCCATTGACACGCCGCTCGATAAATTAAAGAAGGGCCAGTTCCTGTGGATCGCAGACGCAGTGACGTCCGGCCCCATCGTAATGGTCGTCAGCATCACCGAGCAGCGGGCGTACGTCTATCGCAACGGGATCCTGATCGGGGCCACCACAGTCAGCACGGGCCGCCCCGGGCATGTCACCCCTACCGGGGTGTTTACTGTTCTGCAAAAGCAGAAAGAGCATCGCTCGACGATCTATGACGGCGCGCCCATGCCGTACATGGAGCGGCTCACCTGGGGTGGTGTTGCGCTCCATGCCGGCGGACTGCCGGGGTATCCGGAGTCTCACGGCTGCATTCACCTGCCGAGCGAGTTCGCACGGCTGCTGTTTGAGATCTCGCCGAACGGCATGACGGTGGTGATCGGCAGCGATGCCACCGCGCCCGAGAACGTCGCGCATCCCGGATATCTTGCACCGGTGAAGTTTGTCGGCGGCCAACCGATCGAACGCCACCCATTCGCGCCCGACGAGGAGGAGCGCTGGCACCCTGAACTGTCTGCCAGCGGCCCCATCAGCATTGTGCTCAGCCAGGGCAGTGAACGCATTGTGGTCTATCGCAACGGCATCGAGATTGGCCGGGCGCGCGTCCTCGTCACCGGCGATACGCCGCTCGTCAATCACGTGCTCGTACTGACAGAAGGGCCCAGCAGTGTGCCCAACCCCTACGTGCCTGATGCAGCTAAGTATCGTTGGTTGCGGCTCGGCGTGCCCGGGCACATGGATGAAAGCAACACCCAGGTCGATCCGGCAGCGGTCGCCCGCATCAAGATTCCCGCCGACTTCGTAGCGAAGCTCAACGGAATACTGACACCCGGGGCCAGTCTGTTTGTCTCCAGCGCGGCCCTGAGCCCCGAGAGCTCCGGTCCCCTCGTCCAACAAGTCGTGGATGCGGACCCGCCGAGCGGCAAGCAGACTGTCCGCAACTGAGCATCACGACGTCGCGGCAAGGGCAGCCGGCGGGCTTGGGGTTTGGCACATGGCGCTTGGCGGATCGTGCTCTATGAGTAGAATCCTGCGGTTCGACGCCGGGCGAATCTGTGTGTTTGAATAGTGCTCGGCAGCGAGTTGCCGCTGCGCGTCATTCCTGAATGGGCATTCGAACACTCCGCTATCTTTGTGCGCTCCTATGCTGCATCGGGCTGCCCTGTGAGCGCGCGATATGCGGGGTGGGCCCTCCTGCCGTGAGCGTTGCTCCCGATGTGGTCAGGCTGCCGCTGGCAGATGCTAACGACATTCGTTTCTCTCACCTGCCAAGATCCCAGGGCCTCTCCCAGCGACGGGTCACGAGCATTCTGCAGGACGGACAGGGCTTCATGTGGTTTGGGACCCAGTATGGGCTGAACCGCTACGACGGCTATCGTTTCAAGGTATTTAAACATGAGCCGGATGACCCGCGCAGTCTCTCGGGCGTCTCCGCCTATGCCCTGTTTCTGGATCACCTGGGCACCCTGTGGGTCGCTTCCGGTGCCATTCTGGACAAGTTCGATGCGCAAACGGAGACGTTCACACATTACCGCATCAGTTCCGACCCGGGCCCCGACGTTGCCAATACGATCCGGACCATCAGCGAGGATTCCCGGGGCATATTGTGGCTGTCCACGGCTCGGGGACTGTACCGCTTCGACCCAACCACCGGCAATGCTGTCCGTTTTCATCACGACCCGCACGACCCGTTGAGTTTGAGCAGCGACGATGTCAAATGGAGTGGCACTGATCGCGGCGGAACACTTTGGATCGCCAATGCTACAGGCCTCGACGCCTATGATCCCGCCTCGGGTCACGTCACTTTGCACGTACCACTCGCGGAACCGCACGAGCTGTCTTTCTACGAGGACAAAGCCGGATCGTTCTGGATCCTGTATGCCTCCGGAAACGGGTTGGCTCTGTTGGACCGACAGAAACGCCAGCTGACCCGATATTCGTGGTCGCCGGCCGAGACGCCCCACCCCACGCTGACCGGTGCCATCGGCATGTTGGAAGACCGTGCCGGCAACCTGTGGATCGGCACACTCTCGGATGGGATTTTGCGCTTTGAGCACCGCGCGCAGCGCTTTGTGCGCTATCGCAATGAGGCTGCAAATCCCGAGAGCGTGACGGAAAACCGCATTACCACTTTGTTCCAGGACCGCGAAGGCGACATCTGGGCGGGCCTCGGCGCCAGCGAGCCCGCGTTCATTCGGGCACATCCCGCATCATTCCAGAGCCTCCCGTTCGATTCTGGCAATCGGGCCAACCTGGGTGAGACTCTGGTCAACACCCTATATGAGGATCATCGCGGCAACCTGTGGACCGGGACCACCGGCGCGCTCAATCGTTTCGATCCGCTCAGTCGAACTTATGAGCACTACGACGTCCCCGGGAAGGGCGTGGCGAGCGATGTTCTAGCCATCGTCGAGGATGATGAAGATCAACTGTGGGTCGGGACTTCAGGGCAGGGGCTGTATCGGTTTGACCGGGACACTGGAGACTTGCGCGCCTTCAGGCATTCCGACACCGATGCGACCAGCCTGAGCGACGACACGGTCACCGCTTTGCTGAGTGTGGGTAATCATCTGCTCTGGGTCGCTACCGCGGACGGCCTGAACAGGTTCGATACGCGGACCGGGACCTTCACGACCTTTCGCGTCGCAGTGCCGGGTACAGCGGCCAAATATCCCTCCATGGCGCGCGATGCCAGCGGAGCGCTGTGGCTGGGAAGCTTCGGATCGGGTCTGCTGCGATTCGACCCGCAGACTGTGCAGTTTGAGATCTTCGGTCACCGTCAACAGCACGGACACACCGTGAGCGACGACCATGTGAACGCAGTCTTCATCGATCGTAAGGGTCTGATCTGGATCGGCACCCACGACGGGCTCGATGTGTTGGACCCAACGAATGGACAAACGCGCACATTTACGGAAAGACAGGGCCTGCCGAGCAATTCGGTCGCGTGCATCCTGCAGGATTCTGCAGGTCGGCTGTGGATGAGCACGACCAACGGGTTGTCGCGATTTGATCCGGGCACTGGCGAGTTTCGCAACTTCTCCTCTGCTGACGGGCTTCCAGGAACCGACCTCACTGGCTACAGCGCGTGCTATCAGACCCGTAACGGCGACATGTACTTCGGGGGGTTCGCTGGAGCCGTGAAGTTCTCACCGCAGAGTCTCGAAGAGGAAACATACGAGCCTCCCGTAGTTCTGACGGCTCTCGAGCTCAACGGGACGGCTGTTGGATCGGGGCGCACGCTCCAGCCGGCGATCACGAACCTGCGCCGCCTCGTTCTGAGGCACGACGAAAATAATCTGTCGTTTGAGTTTGCGGCGTTGAGTTATGCGAATTCCGGCAGCAACCGCTATCGATACATGCTGGACGGCCTGGAGCCGGGATGGCGCACCGTAGACGCATCCCACCGTACCGCCAGCTACACGATCCTGCCGCCAGGCTCATACGTGTTCCGCGTTCAGGGGGCGACGAGCAAAGGTCCCTGGAGCCAACCCGGCGCCGCGATCGCGATTACGATTGAGCGCCCGTGGTGGGCAACATGGTGGTTTCGCGGTGGCGCACTCATAGTCTCGCTGCTGTTCATCGCAAGCAGTCACTTCTACCGCGTCCGGGATATTCGTCGGCAATTTGACGTGCGACTGGAAGAGCGCGTCGCAGAACGCACGCGGATCGCAAGGGAGCTGCACGATTCGCTGCTCCAGGGATTTCAGGGGCTGCTGTACCGCCTGCAGGCCCTGCGCAACATCATCCCGGAATATTCCCCTCGGCTCGTCGAAGCGCTGGATGCGGCCCTGGAAAAAGGCGACGAGACAATTATCAAGGCGCGCGAAGCGGTTCAGGATTTGCGGGCTTCGGGAATAGAGGCCGGTGATCTCGAAACGGCCCTGACGGCACTTCGGGAGGAGTTCGCTCAACCGGACGGCCCAAACCGGCCCGCCTACCGGGTCGTCGTCGAGGGCAAGCCCCGGGCTCTATCGCCGCTCGTACGTGACGACCTGTATCAGGTAGCACGGGAAGCATTCCGGAACGCGTGCCGACACGCCCAGGCGAGGCACATCGAAGCGGAAGTTGATTACGGCGACGCCGTCTTTACCCTTCGCGTTCGCGACGACGGGATCGGTATCGAGCCGACAGTTCTCGATCGAGGCAGACGCTCAGGACATTTTGGTCTGCAGGGAATGCGGGAAAGAAGTGAACGCGCCGGGGGCACACTGAATGTATGGAGTCAACGCAACTCAGGCACCGAGGTCGAAGTCACAATACCCGCCCAGGTGGCGTATGCCCGTATCTGAGAAGCGAATTCGAATCCTGACGGTGGACGATCACCCTCTGCTGCGCGACGGCATCGCCGCCCTCATAGGCGGACAACCTGACATGGTGCTGGTAGGAGAGGCCGCGAACGGTGTCGAGGCAATCGAGTGCTACCGGGAGTGCCATCCGGACATCACATTGATGGATCTGCAGATGCCACAGCTGGGTGGCATAGACGCCATGATCGCGATTCGCGAGAAGTGGCCCGATGCCAAGGTGATCGTGTTGACGACCTATGTGGGAGACGTACTCGCGCAGCGCGCGCTGCAGGCGGGCGCCCGGGCATATGTCCTGAAGGTGTTGGTGCGCAAGGAACTGCTCGATACGATCAGAGCAGTGCATGCAGGATCAAAGCGCGTTCATCCGGAAGTTGCCGCCGATATCGCGAGCCATCTGGCTTGCGACGTACTGTCGCAGCGCGAGATCGATGTTCTGTCTGCCATTGCCGCCGGCGGGTCAAACAAAAGGGTCGCCAGCACACTCGGCATCGGGGAAGAGACCGTCAAGATGCATGTGAAGGCGATCCTGGCCAAACTGCGTGCCAATGATCGCACCCACGCGGTCACACTCGCGCTCAAGCGTGGAATCATTCACCTGTGACCTTACCCCTATAAAGAGGGTACCGCGGCCACTCATTCCGGGTGTATAGGTCCCCCAACGCCTGCACTACCGTGAACGGATGATTCAACGGCTCTTCTCGACTTTCCCCAATTCCGCCCCGGGAGCGGGGTTGCTGCTGCTGAGATTCTGCGCGGGGGGACAGCTGATGTTGGAAGGTTTGCGGCAGCTATTCGACCAGGCCACGTGGACCGCCCAGGGTCTTGGTGTCGCACAGCTGCTGACCGGCTGCCTGCTCATAGCCGGTTGGCTGACCCCTGCGGCGAGCCCCTGCGCCGCCCTCCTCGTCATCGGCCTCGCACTCTCGGACAACCGTTGGGAGCTGCACACCGCCCAAGCCGGTATCGCATTGGGGTTACTCGCGCTCGGGCCCGGAGCATGGTCCATTGATGCGCGGCTGTACGGCCGCAAACACATCGACGTCTGAAGAGGCGCAAGAGATCTTCTCAGGTTTCGACAACTTCCTCAGCTCACTACCAGCGCGGAGCAGCTCATCGCAATAACGTAGCAACCCTCTATCCCTCGAGTGGCTGTCGGAAACCGTGAGCGCCAATCCTTACATATTGGAGATCTCCGAGCAGTGCGGGGATGTGATTCTCGAGTTGCAGAAGCTGCGCCCCGTGCTCGCCGGCCGCCTTGCGGAACATGCGTTGCGGACCGCCCGGGAACACCTGGGCCACGATTCCTCCACGACCCAGTTGCCGGCGGCCTTGCTGGCCGAATCGCTCTACGAGCAAGGCCGCCTCGAAGAGGCCGACAATCTGCTGCGCTTCAGGATACCGGCAATCCGCTCGTCGGGCTCTCCCGAGTGCGCCGCTCGCGCCTATGTGGTGTTGGCGCGAGTCGCGATGCACACAGGTCAGCGCGATTTCGCGCTGAGCTTGTTGAGGGATGCACGGGCACTGGGCGAACGGCACCGCTGGCCGAGGTTGGTTGCCGTCAGCACGGCTGAATGCTCCCAGATCCTGCTGGAAGATGGCGACATCGCTACTGCTGGAGACTCCCTCAGGGAACTCGTTGCGCTCGTCGCGCTCGTCGAGGGCTCAACTGCCGTTCCGGCAGCCGTTCAGCGTTCGATGCGCATGCAACTCGCGCTGCTGAAATATCGGCTTGCCATTTCACGCGGCGCCGCTGATGCAGCCGCTGCAGGTCTCGCGCTGCTAAGTGAGGAACAGGCTCCCGGGAATTGCGACGCACACTGGACCCTGCAGCTGCAGTTGCAATTGGCCGCATCTCACGCTCAATCCAATCGAGCACACCTCGCCCGTGCCATTCTGACCAAGGCACTCAAAACAGGTGCCGGCAGCGGGTTGTGCATGAGTTTCATCGACGCCGGACAGGTCGTGAGGGAGCTCATAGCCACGCTGTGCCGCGAGTCTGCAGTGGAGGATCCGGAGATCCTCGACCTGCTCCCCTACAGCCGCAACCTGCTCAGATATTTCGATCGCACAGTGACGCCGAACGGCTCCAGGCGCCCCACGAACGAAGTCAACCAGTCGCTCACCCGGCGCGAGAGCGGAATCCTGCTGTTGATTGCGAACGGGCTGTCCAACAAGCGGATCGCTCAGCGTCTCGACATTACACCCGAGACCGTCAAGTCACATGCGAAGAACATCTTCTTCAAGCTCGCGGCGCAAACGCGCGCTCAGGCTGTGGCGCGCGCCGAGGCGCTCGGGATCATCTGACTCCCCAACTCAAAGTCCATGTTTACCCGCCGGCGCCGCAGGCGCCGCCAGGCGGCAGGAGTTTCTCCCGTCAGCTGTCGAAACTGTTTACTGAGGTGGGCCTGATCGTGAAAACCACATTTGAGCGCGATCTCACTCAAGGGCTCGCGGCCGGCGAGCATGAGTTGCGCGGCCAATTCCACCCGCCTGCGTACGATGTAGGCGTGAGGCGGCTCTCCACAGGCAAGCCTGAACGCCCGCGAGAAGTGCGCCACGCTCAGTTCGACGAGGTCGCTCAGGTCAGCCACCCGAATCTGCCGATCGATGTGCTCTTCGATGTAGCCCTCCACCCGCCGCATCTGCCAGGCCAGCAGCGCCCGGGAGGGGTCCTGCCGCTCAGTGCTGTCGTAGCGCATCTGCGCCTGCAGAAGTGAGGCCGCCCGGTTCATCGAGGTCTTGGCCGCCTCCTGAGAATGCTCGAGCTCCCGGCTCGCACTCTGCAGAAGATCGACCACGCGTGCGAAGACCGCACGCAGCCGCTCACCACTCCCGGACACCAATTCGAACTGGGTCGTCGTACCACCGTCCATATAGACCGCCGCGTTGCATGCTTCCTCAGGTGAACGTAGCAGTGCAAGGCCGTGCTACAGAATCCCAATATGCAGTGGACGCGAACTCACCATAATTGGGTAGTGACCCGGACCGCGGGAACGGTAATGGTTGTCACATGAACCCGAACAGGATCCGCGTTCTGGTGGTTGACGATCACCCCGTTCTGCGCGAAGGGGTCGCCGTGCTCGTCTCTCAGCAACCGGATCTTCTGATGGTGGGCGAAGCCTCGACGGGCCACGAGGCCCTCGAACAGTTCCGCAGTACGCAGCCGGACGTCACGCTCATGGACATCAAGATGCCGGATATGAGCGGTATCGACGCCATCATCGCCATTCGCCAGGAGTACCCGGATGCGCGCATCGTCGTGCTCACTACCTACGAAGGCGATGTGCTTGCGTGGCGGGCTCTGAAAGCGGGGGCACACGCCTACATGTTGAAAGGAAATGTCCGCAAGGATCTCGCTGACACGATTCGCGCAGTGCACCGTGGCGCGAGACGGATCGAGCCGGCAATCGCTTCGCAGCTGGACGGCCAGCTGCACGACTCGGCGCTGACGGACCGCGAGGTCGAGGTCCTGACTCACATCGCCGCCGGCAATTCCAACCGTTCAATCGCAATCCGGCTCGAGATCAACGAAGGCACCGTCAAGACACACGTCAAGAACATCCTGGCGAAGCTCGGTACCAACGACCGGACTCACGCTGTCACCGTGGCGCTACGCCGCGGGGTAATACAACTCTAACTCACGCCCATAACAAAGCTGTCATGCAACGACTGTTCTCCACATTCCCCGGTGCATGGCCAGGCTTCGCCCTGTTGCTGCTGCGCTGCGTTGCCGCCGCGTCGCTCATCGCCTACGCGAAAGTCGGTGCGTGGCTGTCGCCCGAGCCCGCCCTGCTCCTCATACAAGGCCTGACGCTCATCACCGTAACGTTGTTGATCGCCGGGCTATGGACACCTGTGGCAGGTACAGCTCAGGCAGCTATTCTGATCTACAGCAACTTCCCCGACACCGCCGCCGCGGATCCTAGTCCCATGTTGTGGGCGGCCGTGGGTTTGTGTGTCGCCATGTTGGGGCCAGGGGCCTCCTCGGTAGACTCACGCCTGTTCGGCCGGAAGCGGATTGAAGTGCGGCGCCGCTGTCATTGACCTGTGTGGGGGCTGCCGGTGGACGCTTGCCGGGACTGATTGGCTTCGTGAATTACATAGGAACGAATAGCGGTCGCAGATGACTGGTCGCAACATCGGAGTTCTCCATGGACGGGAACGACCCCGCCGGCTCGAGTCATTACGCGTAGGATGTCCGGCGGTACATGTTGAATTTCTGAGCCGCGGCCCACGCGTGCAGTGTTAGAATCCGAGCATGAGGACTGTCATGCGCAGTTACCGGATTCGTGCCTATCCGAATGGCGCGCAGCGCCGACTTCTCGAGCGCTGGTTCGGGGCCTCTCGGTGGCTATGGAACACGACACTTGAGATTCGCTCGGAGGCGTATCGCCTCTGGGGATTGAACCTGACCGGCGATGATCTCTCGCGCTGGCTGACGCAGTGGAAGCGGACAGCCGGACACGAGTGGCTCGCCACGGTGCCCGCCACGTGTCTGACGCAGTGTTTGCGCGATCAAGATGCGGCGTTTCGAAACTTCTTTGCCCGTCAGGCGCGGTACCCGCGCTTCAAGCGCAGGAGTGCCGCCGCGAGCCTGCGGTTTCAGGACGCGGGAAGGGGTTGGGCACAAGGGGTGATGAGTCTGCCGAAGTTGGGATCGCTCAAACTGGCTGAAATGCTTCCCAAGGTCGAGCGGCCGGGCACGGTGACCCTCTCGTGCGATGCTGCGGGACACTACCACGTCAGTTTCTGCGCAGAGGTGGAGACGTCTTTGATGCCCATCACGCATCGGGTGGTGGGAGTGGATGTAGGACTGACGCATTTGGCGACTCTCTCGACAGGAGAGAAGATCCCCAATCCGAAACGCTATCACGCACGCCTGAAGTATCTGCGTCAGCAGCAACGGTGCTTGGCACGGCGGCAGAAAGGCAGCCGACGCCGGGAGAAGCAGCGGCTGCGCGTGGCACGGGTGCATGCCCGCGTGAGACAACAGCGCCAGTACGCCCTGCACGCGCTCACGACCCGGCTGGTGCGCGAGTTCGATCTGATTTTCATTGAAGACCTGAACGTGAAGGCGATGGCGCGCGGGCTGCACGCCCGCGCGATCCACGACGTCGCGTTCAGCGAGATACGCCGCCAGCTCACTTATAAGTGCAGTTGGTACGGCAAGATCCTGGAGACGGTGGATCGCTGGTATCCCTCGAGCAAGAGGTGCTCGGAATGCCAGTATACCCTCGATGAATTGCGGCTCGATGAGCGACAGTGGACGTGTCCGAAATGCGGGACCTACCACGACCGCGACATCAATGCCGCACGGAATTTGCCGGCGGAGGGTCTTCGCCGGCTGGCCGGTCGTGACGACCGGGACCTGCGCGTGGATGCGG
>JAXDQF010000326.1:0-4813 GCA_034668025.1 Gammaproteobacteria bacterium
TTGAACTTCGCGAGCGGCGCCGAATACTTCTTGCCAGCCTTCACGTGCTTCTGCAGCCAGCGAGGGCTCGTCTCGTTCTTCGGGAACGAGGTGATGAAATCCTTACGAGGCATCCCGGCGTCACGCACCGCGATGACCATGATTTCCTTCTCGAGCTGCCGAACCTCCGACACATGCGTGCGCAGGTTCAGAATCAGCGCATCAAACATGCGCGGCGACAGCTTCAGCTCCATGAACTCGTCGGCGAGCTTTTTACGCGCCTTGAAAGTCTTCGGCTCCTTCGCGCCCAGCTTCTCGATAGAAGCCAGGTTGGCAATGTGGCCCTTGCTGAGGGACAGGAACCGCGTGGCAGCCTCTACCGGATCCGGACCCGTATCGACCGCTTCCTCTTCGGAATCGCCGCTACCGTCGTCGCTCTCTTCCTCTTCGTCAGACTTCTCTTCAGCCTCGACCAGCTCCAGCTTCGTCGGATTCTGAGGCTGGGCAATGACGTCGGGGGCGTTGGGATCGATGAAGCCCACAATGACGTCGACCAGGCGACCCTGGCCGGCCTTCACCGGCTCGTAAGCCTTGAGGATGAAGTCATAGGTGGAGGGGTACATCGCCAGCGCGCCACGGACGGCGTCGAGGCCTTCCTCGATACGCTTGGCAATGCGGATCTCGCCCTCGCGCGTGAGCAGCTCGACGGTACCCATCTCACGCATGTACATGCGGACCGGGTCAGTCGTACGTCCGAGCTCAGCGTCGAGCGCAGCCAGAGCCGCCGCCGCTTCCTCAATCGCCTCTTCGTCGGCAGGCTGGGAAGGCTCGGTCTGGAGCAATGACTCGGTATCCGGTGCCTTTTCGTACACCGGAATGCCCATGTCATTGATCGTATTAACGATGTCTTCAATCTGCTCCGGATCCACGATCTCGGAGGGCAGGTGATCGTTCACCTGCGCATACGTCAGGTAGCCCTGCTCCTTGCCACGGGCAATGAGGAGCTTGAGCTGCGACTGGCGATCTTCACCCACGATAGGGGGCCGGCGCTCGATACCCAGCGGCACCTTCTTCTCGGCAGCAACCTTCGCGGCGCCATTCTTCCCATCCGCGGGACGAACAGGCTCGGCTACCACCACGGGAGCGGGAGCAGGGGGTGGCGCATGCGCAGCGACCACGGGCTCCGTCGCTGCCTTGCGGGGCGCCGCAGCAGACTTCGGACGATGGTCTTTCTCGCGAACCGTCGCCGTATGGGCAACGGATTTCTCCGCCGCCGCCGCTTTAACCGGCTTGGCCGCAGGGCGTTTCTTGGCAGCTGGGGTCGGTGGCTTGTGCTTTGATGTCATAGTGTGGAAATGACGAAGAGAGACGATCCCCTATGTGCTGGTCAACCTTGAATATCTCAAGAGTGGCCGGTCACCCGAAGGGGGGCTCATTGGGCAAAGCGCGCAATTCTATTTGACAGGACTCCAAACGCCAAATTCCGTTGCTACCCGCCGCGCGCATCGCGGGGTGCCAGAATTGACATAAGTCGTTGATACTCAACTAGTTCCTCTGGTTTGAGTCCGGGTGAGCGACTTTTTTCCTCCAAGGCTTTTAAACGCCCATCAATCACTCTGTGGGCCAATTCGGCGAGCGCACCGTGCAATTCCCTCGCTGCAGCCACTGCATCGGCCATGATCTGCTCGCGCTGAAGGAGTTTTTCCAGGGAATCGCCACCCGGCTTGCCTGCCCAGCGCTCAATGACCTGTGCCGAGTTCTGCGCCGGTTGATCGCGCAGGTTGTCGATCAGGTCGCGCAACAGCACAATTCCAGGCTCTTCGCATGCATCCAGATCGGCTCGTTCGGATTCACTGATTTCCTGTGCGATTGCGGGATAGCTCACCAGCCGCAGCACCGCTTGTCTCACCAGACTGCCGCGACCCCCGTTTACATTTCGGGCGGGAACACGTTTCGCTGCAGGTGCGGGTGTGGCTGCAGCAATCGTGCCCGGGTTACCGGAGCTCCACAGCTCCAGCAGCCGCTGCGGCCCGATTCCAACCACTTCTGCAATGCGCCCCAGCATCAGCTCTCGATACACCCCTTCGGGAAGCTTGCTCCACAAAGGCCGCGCATTCTCAGAGAAATGCGCCCGTCCGTCCGCACTCGAAAGGTCCGACTGCTCCGAAAGCTCCCGAATCAAATACTCCGAGAGCGGCAACGTCATCGTATCCAACCGCCGTTCAAACGCTTCCGCGCCTTCCTCGCCGACAAGCGAGTCAGGGTCGTGTCCGTCCGGCAAGAAAAGAAATCGTATTTCGCGTCCCTGACGCGCCTCCGGCAGAGCGTGTTGGAGCGCACGCCAGGCGGCGGCACGCCCTGCACGGTCACCATCGAATGCAAACACGACCTCGCTCACGAGCCGGAAAATCCGTTTGAGGTGCTCCGGCGTCGTCGAAGTTCCTAGAGTCGCGACAGCATAATTAATGCCGTACTGGTGCAACCGAACTACATCCATATAGCCTTCGACGATCAAAAGGCGTTTGAGGTTGGTGCGACTGCGTCGTGCCTCGTAAAGGCCGTACAGCTCACGTCCCTTGTGGAAGAGCACGGTCTCCGGCGAGTTCAGGTACTTCGGCTCCCCTTGGTCGAGGATGCGTCCTCCGAACGCAATGACCCGACCCCGGCTATCGCGTATGGGAAACATGATCCGGTCGCGGAACCGGTCGTAGTGGCCCTCTTTGTCCTTGATTTGGCCATCCCGAATCTGACCCCGTTCGCGCTCAATGATGAGCCCGAGATCGGCGAGCGTACGCCGCGCCTCCTCGGTGCCACCGAAGCGTCGCAGGACGTCATTCCAGGAGTTGGGTGCGTAGCCGATGCCGAATTTCTCCACAGTCTCCGGGTCGAGGCCGCGCTTGGCCACGTAGGCCTGGGCTCTCGCATCTCGCGCCAGCGTCTCTGTATAGAACCGGGTTACGCGTCCCATTACGTCATACAGCGGCTCATCAACGCGACGAGGACCTCCGGGGGCGTCACCTCCCTCGCGCGGCACGTCGAGTCCGAGGCGAGTCGCGAGCTCCTCAACGGCCTCGGGGAAAGGCATGTGGTCGTGTTCCATCAGGAATCGGAGCACGGTCCCATGGGCCCCGCACCCGAAGCAGTGATAGAACTGTTTCTCGGGGCTGACCCAAAATGAGGCGGATTTCTCGTTGTGAAACGGGCAGCAGGCCTTGTACTCGCGACCCGCCTTCTTCAGCGTCACGCGCGACCCGATTACCTCGACGATATCCGCGCGGGCAATCAGCTCGTCAATGAAGGTTTGGGGGATCAATCCCATCCTGCAGACCTAGCCCTTAACGGTGAAGAATCAACACAGCCACGATCAACGAAAGAATCAGGGCGACCACACCGCCCGACAGAGCCAATCGCACGCGCTTTCGCTGAAAGACGGGCACCTCGGTAGAACGCACATAGCACCCGTTTCCCCGGATAGTCAAAACACCCGCGGTAGCCAGCGAAATCGCACAGTCCCGCTCATCGTCGGTGAGATCGCGCAACGGCATCGAGCTGCCCGCATCGATCGCGCCCTTCGCTCGCAGCTTCCTCAGTAGACGACGTTCGCGTTCGAGCTTTCGGACAACGGAAATGCAGCTGAGCGCAATAAATACGAGGCAGGCGACTGCGAGGAGGCCGCGGCCGGGCAAATGAGCGAGCTCAGCCGCTCAGTTTTTGCTTGATCCGGGCGCTCACGGCGCCCATGTCGGCACGCCCTTGAGCCTTCGCTTTGACGGCTGCCATGACCTTCCCCATGTCTTTGATTGAGGCGGCACCGGTTGAGGCAATGGCCTCAGCGAACAACCCGTCAAATTCGACGTCGGACATCTGCGCCGGGAGATAGGTCTGGAGAATGGCGATTTCGGCCGTTTCCTTGGCCACGAGATCGGCCCTGCCGCCGGCCTCGAACTGAGTAATCGCTTCCTTGCGCTGCTTGACCATTTTCTCGATGGCGGCCAGTACCTGGCTGTCATCGAGCTGGATCCGCTCGTCGACTTCCCGCTGTTTGACGGCGGACAGGATGAGCCGGATCGTTGCGAGCCGCTCTTTTTCGCCGGCCCGCATCGCGGTCTTCATATCTTCGGTGATGCGGTCCTTAAGAGCTGCCATGGCTATTTACCGGGCGGCACGCATCCCATCGCGGGAAATACGCTTCATGTGCCGCTTGATGGCGGCAGCCTTCTTGCGTTTCCGCTCCTGGGTAGGCTTCTCGTAGAATTCGCGCCGGCGCAGCTCCGTGAGGATTCCGGCCTTTTCGCAGGCGCGCTTGAAACGCCGTAGGGCGGCATCGAAATACTCGTTCTCTCGAACTCGGACGCTCGGCATCGAAACCTCAACAAAGTGGGGGTTGGGCAAAACGGGGCGGGGGATTCTAAATGAGCCCAAGGGCAAAGGCAAAAACCGTGAGAATTCTGGCTCTGGAGTCCTCCTGCGATGAAAGCGCGGCCGCCGTGCTGGACTCGGAAGGGGGTCTTTTGGCCCACGAGCTGTTCAGCCAGGTGGAACTACACCGTATATATGGAGGTGTGGTGCCAGAGCTGGCCTCCCGCGACCACGTCCAGAAGCTGCTCCCCTTGGTGCGAAGTGCCCTTTCTGCGTCTGGCACGGAGCCCCATCAATTAAGTGGGGTCGCCTACACGGCAGGTCCAGGACTCATCGGCGCACTTTTAACGGGCGCGGCCCTGGCACGGAGCCTCGCATATGCCTGGAACGTCCCTGCCATCGCTGTGCACCACCTCGAGGGCCATCTGCTGGCGCCTTTGCTGGAGGACGACCCTCCGCCATTCCCGCACGTCGC
>JAXDQF010000327.1:0-12190 GCA_034668025.1 Gammaproteobacteria bacterium
CGAGCCGTGCATCTTCCAGTTTCCGACGACGACGGGGCGGCGCATTGTCCGACCTCCAGATTTCGCGGGCGCGATTCTATACTGGCAGAAATTGCCTGTGGCAATTTCCGCGGATATTACTTCGTCGCCCGCCGGCAGCTAGTCTAATGGGCGGCGGCACTGGCCGCCGCGGAAGTCACCGCACTGCCTCCACTACCCCGCGGCAAAAAGCGCGGTTTTTGCCGCTCCTGGGTGGACTCGGCGTCCGCGGGCGGTCCCGTCGGGCTCAGCTCCTACTCTGCGGCGGCTTTTACCACTTCGGCCAGTTCCGTGGCCGCTGCACGGGTGGCGCTCTCGCCTTTGCCTTCCACCATCACCCGGATGACGGGCTCGGTCCCCGAGGCACGCAGAACGACACGGCCGTCGCCGCCCATGCGTTTCTCGATCTTTTGTACTGCTTCCTGGACGGACGGCACGGTGGAAGGATCGAAGCGTTTCGCGACTTTGACGTTGAGGAGGACCTGAGGGAACTTCCGCATTCCGGACGAAAGTTCAGCCAGTGATCGGCCGGTCTTTTTCATGACGCCCAGGACCTGCAAGCCGCTGACGAGACCGTCACCGGTGGTTGTCTTGTCGAGACAAAGAATGTGTCCCGAAGTCTCGCCCCCCAGCGTGCCGCCGGAATCGCGCAGCATCGCCAGCACGTAGCGGTCGCCGACGGGCGCACGCATGAACTCGACACCGCTTTCCCGAAGCGCAACCTCCAGGCCCAGGTTGCTCATCACAGTGCCTACAACGGGCCCCCGCAGCGTGCCCGACTCTTTTCGTGCGCGCGCAATGACGTATAGAAGCTGGTCGCCGTCGACGATCCTTCCGAGGTGATCGACCATGACGAGGCGATCACCGTCGCCATCGAGCGCGAGTCCGACATGGGCGCGTACGCCCGGCACCGTGAGCTGCAACAGATCTGGCGCGGTCGATCCGCAGCCATCGTTGATGTTGCGACCGTTGGGCGAGCAGCCGATGGGGACAATTTCAGCCCCGAGGTCGGCTAACACTCGTGGGCCCACTTTGTAGGCCGCGCCATTCGCGCAATCGACGACGATCTTCAAGCCAGACAGGTCTACGCCGGCCTCGATCGTGGCGGCACAGAATTCCTGATAGAGAGTGCGCGATCGGTCGACGCGACTGGCACGGCCGAGGCTGCGGGAAATACGGGTCACAGGAGGCTGTGCCAGCTCCGCTTCGATTCGCTCTTCCAATTCGTCCGAAAGCTTCCCGCCGCTGGCGTCGAAGAATTTAATGCCGTTGTCGTCGTACGGATTGTGCGAGGCGCTGATAACGACGCCGAAATCACAGTTGAACCGGCGTGTCATGTATGCGATGCCCGGCGTGGGCAAAGGCCCGATGAGCATCACGTTGACACCGGCGGCAACAAAGCCCGCTTCCAGTGCTGACTCAAACATGTAGCCCGAGAGGCGTGTGTCTTTGCCGATGAGTACGGTACCGCCCTCAGGTGCCAGCACCCGAGCCGCGGCGCTCGCCAACTGCAGCGCGAAGTCCACGGTCATGGGGTGTTCACCCACCGTGCCTCTGATGCCGTCAGTTCCGAAGTATCGTCGACTCATTCACCTACCTCCGCTGTGCGGCGAGCTCCCTGCACTGCCGCGAACGTCTTTAGCGCATCAACCGTCGGACCGACATCGTGAACACGGATGATGTCAGCCCCATTGATCACAGCCATCAAGGCTAACGCGACGCTGCCGTGAACTCGTTCGCCGGATGACCGTCCAGTCAGGCGCCCCACGATGGACTTGCGTGACAAGCCCACCATTATGGGCCACTCCGGCCCAGACGGTTGCGATCCAAGCTCGCGCAAGTAGCGGAGCAGTTCCAGATTGTGCTCCAAGGTCTTCCCAAACCCGAACCCCGGATCAATCACAATGCGTTCAGCAGCAATGCCCGCCGCGCGACACGCCCTAACGCGCTCGGCCAGGAACGCTTTGACCTCGTTCACGACATCGGCGTAGTGGGGCGCTAATTGCATGCTCCGCGGGTCCCCCTGCATATGCATGACGCATACGGCGCATTGCGTTCCGGCTGCGGCCTCCAGAGCCCCTTCCTCGGACAGAGCTCGAACGTCATTAATGAGCCCCGCTCCGGCTTCCGCAGCCGCACGGATTACCTGCGGCTTACTGGTATCAACGGAAATAACCGCGTTGGTTTTTGCCCTGAGCTGCTCGACGACGGGGATGACACGGCGTATTTCCGCTTCTACGCTTACCGGGTCAGCGCCCGGGCGGGTGGACTCGCCGCCCACATCGATGATCGCAGCCCCCTCCTCCACCATGCGCAGGCCATGGGCTACTGCAGCAGCAATATCGAGAAATTTCCCGCCGTCAGAAAATGAATCGGGAGTGACATTGAGCACGCCCATGACCACGGGCTGCGTCAGGTCGATTGTTTGCTTTCCACAACGCAGCAACATGGTTGCTCAAAAAGCATCGGGGCGCGTACGCCCCGATGCTAGTCAACGATTAGCCTTGCAGGGCCTAGTGTTGCCCGGCCGGCGATCCGATTGGCCCACCCTGCGCACCTTCGGCAGGCGGTGCCTTGGGCGGCTTGTTGGAGAGATTCTCGTCCCAGTCACGCGGCGGACGAGGAACCTTGCCCGCCATGATTTCCCTGAGCTGCTCTTCGTCGATCGTCTCGTACTTGATGAGTGCGTCCGCCAGAACGTGCAACTTGTCCAGCGCTCCGATCAGGATCTGCTTGGCCTTCTGGAAGTTGGATTCAATGACGCTGCGAACCTCTTCATCGATTGCGTGTGCCGTTCCGTCCGACACCAGCTTGTGCTGCGTGACGCTGCGACCCAGGAAGACCTCGCCGTTTTCCTCGGAGTACGTGAGCGGCCCGAGCTTGTCCGACAAGCCCCACTTCGTAACCATGTTGCGCGCCAACTCAGTCGCACGCTCGATGTCGTTCGAGGCGCCCGTCGTTACGCCCTCGCGTCCGAAGATCAGTTCTTCGGCGATGCGACCACCAAACAGTGTCGCAATGGCGCTTTCGAGGCGACGCTTGGACATGCTGTAGCGGTCCTGCTCCGGCAGGAACTGAGTGACACCCAGCGCACGGCCGCGCGGGATGATCGTGACCTTGTAAACAGGGTCATGCTCAGGAACCGTCATACCAACGATCGCGTGACCAGCCTCATGATAGGCCGTCATCCGCTTCTCTTCCTCAGTCATCACCATGGAGCGCCGCTCGGCGCCCATCATGATCTTGTCCTTCGCGCGCTCGAACTCGTCCATTCCGACGATTCGCTTGTTGGCACGTGCCGCAAACAAAGCAGCCTCGTTGACCAGGTTGGCGAGGTCAGCACCCGAGAATCCCGGGGTACCCCGTGCAATCAGGCCCGGCTTGACGTCATCGGCCAGCGGTACACGGCGCATGTGGACGCGCAGAATCTGCTCGCGGCCACGCACGTCCGGCAACGGCACAACAACCTGTCGATCGAAGCGACCCGGGCGCAACAGAGCCGGATCCAGAACATCAGGACGGTTGGTGGCAGCGATGACGATGATGCCTTCGTTACCTTCGAAGCCATCCATCTCGACCAGCAACTGGTTGAGTGTCTGCTCACGCTCGTCGTGGCCACCACCGAGGCCCGCGCCGCGATGCCGACCGACGGCGTCGATCTCATCGATGAAGATGATGCACGGTGCGTGCTTCTTCGCCTGCTCGAACATGTCGCGCACTCGAGACGCACCAACACCGACGAACATTTCGACGAAGTCGGAACCTGAGATGGTGAAGAAAGGAACCTTCGCCTCGCCGGCAATGGCGCGCGCCAACAGCGTCTTGCCCGTGCCGGGAGACCCGACCATGAGCACGCCCTTAGGAATCTTTCCACCGAGCTTCTGGAATTTGCCCGGGTCTTTCAGGAAGTCGACGATCTCGGAGACTTCCTGCTTGGCCTCATCCACGCCCGCCACATCCGCGAAGGTGACGTTGACCTGATCCTCACCCAACAGACGCGCCCGGCTCTTGCCGAATGACATCGCGCCGCGGCCACCGGATGCGCCTTGCATCTGGCGGAGCATGTAGACGAATACGAGAATCAACAGGAGCGCCGGTGCCAGCTGCAACAGCAGTTGCGCCAGGAAGTTCGGCTGCTTCGGCGGACGACCCTCGATCGCGACGTTGGACTTCTGCAGCGCGCCGATCAGGGCGGTGTAGTCGGTCTCCGGATTGAACGTCTTGAATTGAGTCTTGTCCTTGCGGGCGCCGTAAATCATCTCGCCCTGCAGCACCACGGAGTCCACCCGGTTCGACTTCACGTCGTCCAGGAAGGTGGAGTAGCGAACCTCTTCGGGTTGGCCGACCGTAGGCATGTAGCGGCTGAAAACCGCCAGCAGCACCAGGACGATCACCACCCAGAGGAGGATATTTTTAGTCAAATCGTTCAAAGGGTTCGACCTCTATTGCACGCAGTGAGGTGGCTAAAAAGCAACCTACACCATAAGAAAGTCCTTCGCCAGCAAATACGTTTAGGGGCGGGCGGCTAGCCCTGCGGGCCTCGTAATCACATGACCCGCAGCACATATTTCCGCACCTCGTGTTGCTTGATCAGGGCAGGACCCCGTGGTTCAAGACCCGTTGACGCCTAAAGTTCCGATTACAATGGGGGAATGATCCAGAAACACATCCCATCTCGCCGGTTTCGCCCGGCGCGACCCAATGCCGAACGCCCCGCGGGCAGCAGCCTGTATAAACCCAAGCGTGTCCGTGCCGGTGGCACGCCCGCCAAGCCCCGCAAACGACGAGTTCCCGGTCAGGGCGCCGCCGTTGCGGCACCGCCGCCAGTGGCCCCTGAGCTGTCCGAGAAGCAGCGCCGCCACCTCCGCGGCCTGGCCCACGACCTGAAGCCCCTGATCCGCCTCGGCAACGCCGGTCTGACCGACGCGGTCGCAACGGAAACCGCCCGTGCGCTGCACGATCACGAGCTGATCAAGGTGAAGGCCCCGGGCGGCGGCGATCGCGCGGCCCGTGATGCCATCTTCGCCGAACTTGCCCAACGGACCGCCAGCGCTTTGGTGCACCGCATCGGCAACGTGGCAGTCTTCTACCGCCCCAACGCCACCCTACAGCGCATCATGATCCCGGACCCCACGCCTTAACAGGCGGCTCACCTCGCCAGACCTACGGCCCAGCGCAGACCCCGGATGCGCTGGTTGCCCAGCGCTCATTCGAACTTGACGGTCACGATCTCGTAGGAGCGAATCCCGCCCGGGGCAGTGACATCAACGACATCCCCTTCCGACTTCCCCACCAACGCCCGTGCGATAGGTGAAGTAATGGAGATACGCCCAGCGCGGATGTCGGCCTCGTCTTCACCAACGATTTGGTAGACAACCCGATGATGAGCATCGTCCTGATCGTCGAGCTCGACGACGGCGCCGAACACCACCCGCCCGTTATTGGTCAGCTTGGTCGGGTCGATAATCTCAGCAGACCCCAGCTTGGCCTCGATTTCGTTGATCCGCCCCTCGATGAACCCCTGCTGCTCACGCGCAGCGTGATACTCGGCGTTCTCCGACAGATCTCCATGGCCACGTGCCTCGGCGATCGCCTTGATCACGTTCGGCCGCGACTCTGATTTGAGCTTCTTCAGTTCTGCGCGCAACGCTTCAGCGCCGCGCATCGTCATTGGTGTGCGTTTCATGCACGTACTGCCTCTTTGTGCAGGTCTTGCAGTCGATTGACCTCAACATCATCAACATGATCCAGGGCCTCGCAAGTTGCGAGCCCCGCGGCGAGCGTCGTGTAGTACGTCACCCGCCGGTGAACGGCTTCCCGGCGAATGGAGTTCGACTCCCGTACCGCCTGCTTCCCCTCCGTCGTATTGACGATGAGGTCGATTTCGTCGTTCTTGATCATGTCCACGATATGGGGTCGGCCTTCCCGCACCTTATTTACACGGCGACAGGCAATTCCAGCTTCCTTGAGCGACTGTGCCGTTCCATCGGTCGCCAGCACTTCAAACCCCCGCTCAATGAGCTTCCTCGCAAGCCCGACTGCCCCAGGCTTGTCCCGATCCCTTACGCTGATAAAGCATACGCCGTTGCGCGGCAACGTAACGCCTGAAGCGGCCTGGGCCTTTGCGTAGGCCTCGCCAAAGGTCCGCCCGGTCCCCATGACCTCTCCCGTGGACTTCATCTCGGGTCCGAGAATGGGGTCTGCTTCGGGGAACTTGGTAAAGGGGAACACCGCCTCTTTCACCGAGTAGTACACGGGAACCTGCTCGACCGTGGCACCCAGCTCTTTCAGCTTGCGGCCGGTCATCACCTGAGCCGCAATCTTCGCCAGGGCGACGCCAGTGGCCTTCGACACGAACGGCACCGTACGTGAGGCACGCGGATTGACCTCCAACACGTAGATGACACCGTTCTGAATCGCGAACTGCAGATTCATCAGCCCGACGACATTCAAAGCCCTGGCGAGCTTGCGAGTCTGCTCACGCAGCTCCGCCTGCACCTCGGGGGTGAGACTGTTGGGTGGCAGGGAGCAACCGGAGTCGCCCGAATGCACACCCGCCTGCTCGACGTGCTCCATGATCCCGCCGATCAACACGTCCTCGCCGTCGCACACGGCGTCAACGTCAACTTCGATGGCCACATCGAGGAACCGGTCGAGCAACACAGGACTGTCGTTCGACACTTTCATCGCGTGTGTCATGTACGAGCGCAAGTCATCTTCCGTAAAGACAACTTCCATCGCCCGGCCACCCAGCACGTACGAAGGCCTGACCACCAGCGGAAAGCCCACTTCGCGCGCCAGGCGCACGGCCTGGTCTTCGGTACGGGCCGTCGCATTGGCCGGCTGTTTCAAACCCAGCTTCTTCACGAGTGCCTGGAAGCGCTCGCGATCCTCGGCCACGTCGATGGAGTCGGGTGTCGTACCGATGATCGGCGCACCCGCTTCCTCCAGGGCGCGCGACAACTTGAGCGGCGTCTGGCCGCCAAACTGCACGATGACGCCGACCGGCTTTTCCTTGGCCATGACTTCGAGGACATCCTCGAGGGTCAGCGGCTCGAAATACAACCGATCCGAGGTGTCATAGTCGGTCGACACGGTCTCCGGGTTGCAATTGACCATGATGGTCTCGAACCCGTCTTCGCGCAGCTGCAAGGCCGCATGCACGCAGCAGTAATCAAACTCGATACCCTGGCCGATCCGATTGGGGCCGCCGCCCAGGATCATGATCTTCTTACGGTCGGTGGGGTCGGCCTCGCATTCCTCCTCGTAGGTGGAATACAGGTAGGCCGTGGAAGTTGAGAATTCAGCCGCGCAGGTATCAACACGCTTGTACACGGGCACGACGTCGAGCTCGTGGCGCTTCTGGCGGATGGCCTTCTCCGACATGTCGACCAGCTTTCCGAGCCGGGCGTCCGAGAAGCCCTTGCGCTTGAGGAACCGCAAACGATCCTCGGTCAACGCGCCTAAGCCCTCGGAACGCACCATCCCCTCTTCCTTGATGATGTCCTCAATCTGAGCCAGGAACCACGGGTCGATGTGTGTCAGCTCATGAATCCGCTCAAACGACCAGCCGGCACGGAACGCATCCGCAACATACAGCAGCCGATTGGCACCCGGTGCACGCAACTCGTAGGCCAACTTGTCCTGGTCCTCGTCACTCAAGGGCATCGTGAGCTGCTCGCTCAATCCGTCGAGGCCCGTCTCGAGTCCCCGCAGTGCCTTTTGCAAGGACTCCTGGAACGTGCGTCCAATCGCCATCACTTCGCCCACCGACTTCATCTGCGTGGTCAGGCGATCGTTGGCGGCGGGAAACTTCTCGAACGCAAAGCGGGGAATCTTCACGACGATGTAATCGATCGACGGCTCAAACGCGGCAGGCGTGGCGCCGCCGGTGATGTCGTTCTTCAACTCATCGAGCGTGTAACCAACAGCAAGCTTCGCTGCAATCTTCGCGATCGGAAATCCCGTCGCCTTCGACGCCAGCGCCGAAGAGCGCGAGACGCGCGGATTCATTTCGATCACCAACAGCCGGCCGTCGCGCGGGTTGACGGCGAACTGCACGTTCGAGCCGCCCGTGTCCACACCGATCTTGCGCAGCACGGCGATGGAGGCATCGCGCATGCGCTGATATTCCTTGTCGGTCAGCGTGAGAGCCGGCGCGACAGTGATGGAGTCGCCCGTGTGCACGCCCATGGGATCGAGATTCTCGATCGAGCAGATGATGATGCAGTTGTCCTTGTGATCCCGCACCACCTCCATCTCAAACTCTTTCCAACCGATCACCGACTCTTCGAGGAGCACTTCCTTGGTGGGTGAGGCATCCAACCCGCGGGCCACGATGGCCTCGAGCTCTTCCCGGTTGTAGGCAATGCCGCCGCCCGAGCCACCCATGGTGAACGAGGGACGGATGATTGCCGGGTAACCTGTGTCGGCGACGATTTCGATGGCGTCTTCGATGCTGCGGGCGATCTGTGAGCGCGGGCATTCCAGGCCAATCTCGCGCATGGCATTGCGAAACAGCTCCCGGTCTTCCGCCATGTCAATGGCCGCCCGCGAGGCTGCAATCAACTCCACCTCGTATTTGTCTAACACTCCCTCGCGTACGAGATCCAATGCCGTGTTGAGCGCGGTTTGCCCACCCATCGTCGGCAGCAGTGCATCCGGGCGCTCCTTCTCGATGATGCGCGCCACAGTCTTCCAGTTGACGGGCTCGATGTAGATGGCATCCGCCATGCCGGGATCGGTCATGATCGTGGCCGGATTCGAGTTCACGAGAATGACGCGATAGCCTTCTTCACGCAGCGCCTTGCAGGCCTGCGCGCCCGAATAATCAAACTCGGCCGCCTGGCCGATGATGATCGGGCCGGCACCGATGATGAGAATGCTTTGAATGTCAGTTCGCTTCGGCACTAACGGCCTCCCGCCGCTTTCAGCTGCGCCTGCAGGCGGCGCAACATGAGGTGATTGAATCGTTCAAACAGGGGCTTCAGGTCGTGAGGACCGGGGCTCGCTTCGGGGTGACCCTGGAAGCTGAATGCCGGCCGGTCCTTCAGGGCAATTCCCTGCAGGGAGCCATCAAACAACGAGCGATGCGTGGCTCTGACATTCGCCGGCAGTGTGGCCTCGTCCACGGCAAAGCCATGGTTTTGACTCGTGATGAATACGCGGCCCGAGTCGAGATCCTGTACCGGATGGTTTGCGCCGTGATGGCCGAACTTCATCTTGATCGTCTTCGCACCGGCTGCGAGGCCGAGGATCTGGTGGCCGAGGCAGATTCCAAACACGGGCAGATCGGTCTCGAGCAACTTGCGGGTGGCATTGATGGCGTAGTCGCAGGGCTCCGGATCGCCGGGGCCGTTGGAGAGAAACACCCCATCCGGATTCAAAGCGATGACCTCTTCCGCGCTGGTCTGTGCGGGCACGACTGTGATGCGACAGCCGTAGTCGGAGAGGACTCGCAGGATGTTGCGTTTGACACCGAAGTCGAAGGCGGCGACGTGCATTCGCTGATGCGAGCGGATCGGTGCCCGCAGGTTTTCCGGCCACACGCTACCTTCGTTCCACTGGAAGCTGCGCTTCGCACTGACGACTTTCGCCAGGTCCATGCCTTTCAAACCCGGAAACTTTTTCGCGAGCTTGATGGCGGCGGCTTCGTCCACCTTCTCACCGGTCATGATGCAACCGGCCTGCGCACCCTTCTCGCGCAGGATGCGAGTCAGCTTGCGGGTATCCACGCCGGCGATGGCCACCACCCGGCCGCGCTCGAGAAACTCCGCCAGCGACTCGTTGGAGCGCCAGTTGCTGCGAATCAAGGGTAAATCGCGAATGACCAGGCCCGCAGGATAGATCTGCGCGGCTTCCAGATCCTCGGGCGTGGTGCCGGTGTTGCCGATGTGCGGAACAGTGAGGGTGACGATCTGACGGGCGTAGGACGGGTCGGTGAGAATCTCCTGATAGCCCGTCAATGCAGTGTTGAAAACGACTTCGCCGGTGGTGTTGCCTTTGGCTCCGATTGACTGGCCGCGGAAGATGGTTCCATCCGCCAGCGCCAGCACAGCGGTTACGCTCACTATTGACCTTCCCCTACAAAATTAGGAACAACAAAAGAGTTTTACGAGGGGCAGATATACAAAGCGGGAGGAGTTCTCTCGAACATCCTCCCGCCTTGCATTGGACTAACCCGAACTCGGATTAGGCGGAAATTTTACGGGCATACAGCGCGATGTGTCCATGGAAAATCGTATGCATGGACACCGGAAAAAAGGGGGTAAAACTCCGCAGCGTTTTTCTCAACTGCCTGATTTATGAGCGAATAAATCGCGCATGAAATATCGACCAGGCGACCGGGGCTCGAGCCAGGCAGCAGCCTGCAGGGCGCCCCGGGCAAAGATCGCCCGGTCGGTGGCCCGGTGGCTCAGAGTGAGGCTCTCCCCCATTCCGGCGAACAGCACGCTGTGCTCCCCGACGATATCGCCTCCCCGAACCACCGCGAAGCCGATTTCGCCACCCTGGCGGGGCGTGTCCTCCGCGCGGAGGGCGAACTGGGCTGGTTGGCCTCTGCCGTCCGCCGCGGCCTTGCCAAGGGCCAACGCCGTTCCCGAGGGGGCGTCCCGCTTCATCCGGTGATGCGCCTCGACGATCTCAATATCGAATTGAGGCGGCAACGCATACGCTGCCTGGCGAACCAGTTCGATGAGCAGCGTCACGCCGACGCTGGTATTGGGAGCGACGAGCAGCGGAATGTCTTTGGCAGCCGCTTCAAAGGCTGCCGTCAAATCGGACACGAAGCCGGTTGTACCTATGAGAAGCGGCTTGCGGGCCTTGCGACACGCTGCCAGGTTGGATTCGGTTGCATTCGCGTTTGAGAAGTCGATGGCGACATCAGCTCCCGACAACGCGTCGGCCAAGTCGGCCGTGACGAGTACACCCGTTTTACCGACACCGGCGAGCTCACCTGCATCTTTCCCGAGAGCGGTACTGTTCGAAGATGCCACGGCCGCAGCAACGGCAAAATCAGCAGTTTCGGAGGCGGCGCGTACGAGCGCCTGCCCCATGCGACCACTGACGCCGATGATGGCGGCGCGGATCACTTCATCGTGCCGCTGGAGAAGAAGCGCTTCACGCCTTCGAAGAAGCCCTGCTCTCGCGGCGCGTGCCGGGTTGAATTCTCTTTTAGCGTGCCTTCGAGCTGACGGATGAGCTCCTTCTGCTCCGCTGAAAGATGAACCGGTGTTTCGACGACGACGCGACAGAACAAATCACCGCGCGGGCCGCCGCGTACAGGCTTCACGCCCTTGTCACGCAGCCGGAAAACTCGGCCCGACTGCGTTTCGCCGGGTACCTTCAAAGTGACATCACCGTCGAGCGTGGGCACTTCCACCGTACCGCCCAAAGCCGCCGTGGCGAAGCTGACCGGGACCTCGCAGCTGAGGTGCTCGCCGTCTCGCTCAAAAATCGCGTGCTCACGCACATTCACTTCAACGTAGAGATCGCCCGGTGGGCCGCCGTTGCGTCCCGCCTCACCCTCACCGCTCAGGCGAATCCGATCTCCGGTATCGACTCCTGCAGGGACTTTGACGGACAGCTTGCGCGTCCGGCGCACACGCCCTTGTCCGAGACAGGTGTCGCATGGGTTCTTGATAATTGTGCCGTTGCCACGGCAACGCGGACAAGTCTGTTGAAGCTGGAAAAATCCCTGCGAGATCCGGATCTGTCCGGAGCCACCGCAGGTGTCGCAGGCCGCAGCCGTGCTGCCCTTCGCCGCGCCGCTGCCATGACAGGTCTCGCATTCGGACAGCTTGGGGACTTCCACTTCGGCCGAGTAGCCGAACACGGCCTGGTCCAAATCCAGCTCGAGCTCGAAGCGCAGATCGGCGCCCCGGAATTGCTGCGTGCGAGGGTCACCCCCGCCGCGGCGGGCCGCACCGAAGATGTCACCGAACACGTCACCGAAAATATCGCTGAAAGCGTCGCCACCACCGGAGCGACCACCGCCTCCGCGTGAGGCAGCTTCGATACCCGCATGGCCGTGCTGATCGTAGATCGCCCGCTTCTGGGCGTCAGTCAGGATCTCGCACGCCTCTTTGGCCTCTTTGAATTTCTCTTCCGCATCTTTGTCATTGGGATTGCGGTCGGGATGAAACTTCATCGCCAGCCGGCGATAGGCCTTTTT
>JAXDQF010000328.1:0-15194 GCA_034668025.1 Gammaproteobacteria bacterium
CGCCGGTTCGCACAGCGAGGCTCGTTCGCAGCCGCCGTGCTCTGTCTTTTCGCCGCGCTTGCGGGCCCTGAGCTGGGATATCACTGGGAAAAAATCAGCCGCCGCGGCAATGACGTCGTCTTCGCGATTGATACCTCGCGAAGCATGTTGACTCCCGATGTCAAACCGAACCGATTGACGCGGGCAAAGCTGGCCATTGATGACATGGCAAGACAATTGGATGGCGACGGAATCGGCATCGTGGCATTTGCCGGCAGCGCATTCCTCGTCTGCCCGCTGACGCTCGACTATGGCGCCTTTCAACAGTCATTGGATGCTGTGGATGTGCACACGATTCCGCTGGGGGGTACCAATATTTCGAGTGCCATTCTGGCAGCGCGCGACGCCCTCCGCCGTCGTCCCGGAAGCGACAAAATCCTGATACTGGTCACGGATGGCGAGAATCTTCAAGGCGAAGCGGCAGCCGCGGCCGAAGAAGCTGCCAAACAGGACGGGCTCGTCATCTATACGGTCGGCATCGGTACCGCGGAGGGCGAGCTCATCCCGTTACCGTCGGACCTGGGCGGCGACTTCGTCAAGGATGAGACAGGAGCCTTGGTAAAATCGCATCTCGACGAAAGCGGGTTGAAAGCCATCGCCACCGCCACGGGTGGAGACTACGTACATCTCGGCGGCCAGGGCCAGGATTTCGAAACGTTTTTGAAGACCGTATTCGGCAAGGTGTCGAAGCATGACTTGCTTTATAGACAGCAGAAAGTCTACACACAGCGCTATCAATGGCCACTGGCAGCCTCACTGGTGACATTGTTGGCCAGCATGATGATGGGCACACGACGCTCGGGCCGCCGGCGAACGGCGGCAGTGTCTCGGGCGGTCGCCGTGTTGACCCTGATGGGAGTGCTGGTCATCCCGATGCGTTCCGAGAGTGCCGATCAGACCAACACCCCGGGCCGGGCGGCCGATGCCAGGACGCCGCTCGCGGAATACAACGCGGGGACCTCTGCGTATCGAGCTGGAAAGTATCCCCAGGCAACGCAGGCTTTTCAAAAATCAATCGAGGCCTCACCGGCGAGCGATGCAAAGCGCTTGTCGGATCAGCAGGACGCTTACTACAACCTGGGCAACACGCTGTATCGCGCCGGTCAGCAACTCGAGAAAACCGCGCCGCAGGATGCCATTAAAAAATGGACCGAGGCGGTCAAGGCATACGACACGGCACTGCAGCTGCAAAGCAATGACGCCGATAGCAAGTACAACCGCGACTTCGTCAGGCGGAAGATCGATGCGCTCCAACAGCCACCCGATCCGGGGGGCGGCGGGGGCTCCGGTGGCGGCGGAGGAGGCAACGGCGGCGGCCAAGGAAAGGGCCAGGGCCAGCCTCCCCCCGGCCAACCGCCGCCCCAAGGACAACCTCCCCGGCAGGGACAACCACCCCAGGGTCAGCCGCCACAGCAAGGGCAAGGCCAACCACCCCCGCAGGGTCAGGCCCCGCCACCGCCCCCACAGCAGGGGCAACCGCCTCAGTCGCCGCCGCCAGGCCAACAGCCCGGCCCGCCACCGAGCGCGCCACCATCAGCGGGCAATCGGCAACCACCCAATGCACCGCCGCCGCCACAATCAGGTTCGGCAGAAGCTGGCGATCAACGCGCACCCGGTCAAATGAGTGTTGACGAAGCCCACCAGCTGTTGGACTCCGCCAAATCTGACGAACACCACTCGCTCCTGGTGCCATCCGGCCCGCGGGCTCCCGACTCTACGCCGGAAAAAGCATTCAAGAACTGGTGATGCGAATCCGGCACATGCACTGGAGCAAGTTGATTGTCGCGATCGGGGTGCTGCTTGCTCCAATCGCGACCGCCTGCGCACAGGCTGACCTTTCGCTCGCCTATGAAACCATAGAACCTCAGAGCATCAGGCTAGGTGAATCAGCAACGATCCGGATAACGAGCCTGGAAGACTATCTGGAGAGCGTCACGTTACCGAACGTGACCGGACTGAAATTCGAGGTGATAGACCGCTCGCGCGGCTTCGATTTCATCAACGGTAAGCCGATCGCTTCATCTCATATCCTGATCCGCGTCACACCACAATTCACGGGCGTCTTCACTATTCCCGGACTCACACCCAAATCGCGGACTCTCGGACTCGAGGTGGTCAAAGCGGACAATGCCAATCCTTTGGCCTGGCAAAATTACAAGCAATCACCCGCAGCGGCGCCGCCGACGCCGAAGACAGCATCGCTCCCGAAAGGTGCTCAGCTGAAAGCGGGCGGCGCGGCCTTCGTACGCCTGGTCATTCCAACACGTGCCGTCTATGTGGGCGAAAGTGTGCCGGTCGATATCGAAGTGGGCCTGCGTCCCGGAATCGTGACGTCGCTGAATGGCCTGCCCACGCTCAGTGGCGGTGACTTCACACTCAACAATCTGTCGAGGCAACCCGAGCGCCGCGACGAGATCATCGGAGGGAGCCCCTTCGTGCTGATGACCTGGCACAGCGTGCTGGCGGCAGTAAAGCAGGGCGACTTCTCCTTGTCGGTAGAAGCGCCGCTCAGCGTAAAGGTGAACACCCTCTCGGCCCAGGATATTTCGATCGCGGCCCAGATGGGCGCGCCATTCCTGCAAGGTCTGTACAACGGCATCGTTCCAAAGGAATTGACAGTCGCCAGCCCGGCATCCCAGTTGAAGGTCCTGCCACTGCCCACCGCGGGGCGGCCCAAGGACTTCAGTGGAGCCGTGGGCGACTTCCAGGTATCGAGCGACATTTCGCCCGCCCATGCGGCGGCGGGGGATCCGCTCACTCTTCGCCTGCACGTCACCGGAGCGGGGAACTTCGATCGCGTCGATTCAACGATGTTCGATCATCTGGATCGTTGGAAAACCTACCCGCCGAAAGCCTCCTTTACCAGGAAGGACGCGGTGGGATACAAGGGTGAGAAGGTGTTCGAACAACCGCTCATTGCGGCGCAGCCGGGTGAGCAGACGATTCCTGGACTCGAGCTCAGTTACTTTAATCCCAACACGCGACATTACGAGCGTGCGCACACGGAGCCGCTCAAAGCGATGATCGGCACGTCGCTGGCGGATAGCCCACTCAGCGCGTTGGCCGAGGCAGGATCCACCACGAGTCAATCTGCCCACGGCTTGCGCCCCGATCACCCGCAGACACGAGGCTCGGTGAGCGAAATGAGACCACTCTACTTCCAGCCGGCGTTTCTGGCTGTTCCGGCAACACTGGCCTTGATTCTGACGGGAAGCTGGTTTGCCGTGCGCCCCAACCCTGTGCGCGTCATCTCGAAATCAGCCGAGCGTGCACTCGCCAGGTTGGACGCCGCGGCGCGATCCGGTGATGTTTCTGCATTCCTGGAAGTGGCACGAGCGGCGCTTCTACAGACATTCGCCGCGCGATGGCACATGGCACCTGATCAAATTACCTCGGCAGACCTGAAAGCGCGGCTGGGCGCGGCAGGCGACGATGTCGAACGGCTGTGGGGACTCGCCGACGAAGCGAGGTATTCCAACTTCGAGCCGGGTAGCACGGACTTTCAACGTTGGCTGGAATTGATTCGCGGCCAACTCCTTGCGGGCGAGAGGAAGTAAATGCGCGCCCTGATGATAGGCATGCTGATAGCAAGTCTGCCCGGCTGGGGCGGCCAGGCGCTCGCACAGGCGCCGCCATCGCCCCCCCCGACCCTGGCGCAGCCCGAGCCACCGTCCCTACCCTCGCAGCCAGCGTACTCGGCAGATGGCCTCTACAACCTGGCCAACTCCTACGCACGAGCCGGCAAACCAGGACTGGCAGTGCTCAACTATGAGCGCGCCTCCCTACTGGCCCCCAATGACCCGGATATCCGTGCAAACCTCGAGTACGTCCGTGCCTCAGCACACGTGCCCACCGAGCCACGCACCCGCTTTGCGCGCGTCGTCCAAGCCGTGAATCCCACATTAGCAGCTTGGATCGGCGTCCTGGGAATTGCCCTGGTCGGGGCGGCAATGTTGGTGAAAAGATTCACGCCGCGATATCGATGGCTTCGGGTCGGCGGGATTCTGGTGGGCATTGCACTGATCGCCCTCACCGTCTCCAACGCCATAGTGCTGTGGCCGCGAATGCACGAGGCCGTCGTCCTCATCAACCAGACACCGGCACGGGTAACCCCAGTGCCCATGGGCGACACAGCTTTTATGTTGCGGGAAGCGGAAACTGTCACGATCGCCGCGGAGCACGAGGATTTCGTACTCATTCGCTCTCGTGGCGGCCTCTCAGGCTGGGTATCTCGTGCCAATCTGGGCGCGGTCGTGCCCCGGTAAGAACCCCTCAGCGACAGCTGAGCTCGGGAGAGCTACTTCCGTACTCGAAACGGAAACATCTGCTGTCTGATAAACCCGTCCGGCATGTAGTCACCCACCACCCCGTACTTGGCCGGAAAGGGCTTACCTGCCGGCACTTTCACTGCAGTCCCAAAAAGATGATCCAGAAACGAGTAATGGGCCGCGTAGTTGCGGTCGATTGCCTCGTCGTCGGCCGAATGGTGCCAGTGGTGAAAATCAGGTGTGACCACGAGGTACTTCAAAGGACCCCAGGGGATGTGGACGTTGGCGTGATTGAACACCGCCTGGAATCCCACAATGATGATGTATGCGTTGACAACGGCCTCACTGAACCCGAGGACGAAGATCGGCGCCAACACGAGAACGCGCGTCACGATCAGCTCCAACATGTGCTGCCGCGATCCAGCGAGCCAGTCCATCGTCTTGGTGCTGTGATGAACGGAATGGTAACGCCACAGATACGGCACTTCGTGATAGGCACGATGCGTCCAATACTGCGCCAGGTCGGCTACCAGAATGCACAACAACAGTTGCGGCACGAACGCAATGTGCTGCACCGCCTGTTGGAAGTCGCTGCGAATGAGCCAGCCGAACACATTGTGGATCAGCAGATTGACGGTCAACAGAACCAGGCCGACGAGGAAATGATTGACCGTAAAATGCTTCAGGTCCGTCTGCCATTCCTTGCGGAACACGGCCTGGCCGTGATACAGCGGCGCCAGCTTCTCCAGGACCACGAACACGAGCGTCGAGCCCAACAAATCGAGAATGAACCAGTCGAGGCCGATGTACGGCGTGTGATCCGGGAAGTGCCCGACCGGAACCCGTGAGCCGCCCAGCGCGACCGCCACGAATACAAATACAAACGCCATCACGTTCAGCTGGCGGCGCCGGCCGACGATCAGGTTGGCGAGCGACAGTCCACCGGAAATCAGCAAAGTCACCAACAGAACGTGGCGCAGCACATCCACCGAGTATTTGTGCCGCAACTCCGGCGTCGTCAGATATTCGGGAAAATGAAACGCCAGCACACCCAGCAGGCTGAGGAAGCCCAACACGAGGGCAATCACTGTGGCGATGGTGCCATCGCCCTTATCGATGCGACCATCGCGGCCGAGCAGCCCGGCAGTCTCATGGACTACATCGCCCACGAGCTTTACTGGCGCTTTGGCAGCCTGCAGGCCGTGCTCGACGAGAATGCGGCGTGATGGGGTTGGCATAACGTGCTAAGTCCAGCACAACTCGCGTGCGGATGGTCTGCCTGACCGCACAATTATGAGCATCAACGCTTGCGCGACTTGGGCTGCCGCACCGGTTTCCTGGCCGGCGGCTCGACTCGCCGCACGGTCGATGCATCTCCGTGAAGGGACATCAGAGACTCCATCAGGCTCTCATCGGCGCTCGAGCAGATTCCGAGCACCGTCGCCTCATCGCAACCTTCGGCGACATAGGCGTGGCCCATGTTGCTGTCCACGTAAATGGACTCACCTGACCCGAGAACCACCGGATCGTAGAACTCCGTGTGGACCGTGATGCTGCCCTCGAGCACATAGATGTACTCCTCACCGGGGTGGCGCACGAGCTCGCCGAACTCCTCCAGGCTCTTCGCACGAATCCGCGTCAGTATGGGAATCATGCGCTTGCGGCGCAGCTCCGGGCACATGTAGTAATAGTCATAGTTGCGAGTGTTGACTCGCACAGCGTCGGCGACGATTCCGATGCTTCTGCGGGCAGTCACTGCCGGGCCGGTATCCGCAGGCCCGATCGGATCCGAGAATAATTCCGACAGCGGGATGTTGAGCCGCTGGCTGACCTGCAACAGCTTGTCATAAGTAAGGGTCAGGCGGTCATGCTCGACCTTGGAGAGCGTCGAGATCGGGATGTCGGTGCGCTCGCTCATCTCCTTTAGTGTCCAGCCGTTACGCGAACGAAGCGCCCGGACGAGGCTGCCGAGCGTGGGATGGCGAGTTTTCATATCCATGTGGCGGGCAAGGATACAGCCCACGCAGGTCGGGTCAACGGCACAGCCCAAGGGCATCGCGGAGCGTATTCTCTAATTAGAAAATTCAATTGCATTTTTTCTATACAGGACGCTACTCTCCTCAGTAAGACAATAAAAGTGGGGTGGAGAATGTCCTCGATCCGTGGTTTCTCCCTGAAGCGGCGCCGCATTCTGCAGGGCATGGGTGCCGCGGCATCATTCCTGGGCCTGCCCGCATTCGGTGCCACCGGCGCCCGAGCGGCGGCTGACGGGGAGCACAAATACTCGAAGAAAGTCATCGACCTGGTCGAGCGATCCCTGGTGATCGACATGCTGGGGCCATTGAAACTCGACTTCAGACCCGAGGCGTTCGCCGAACCGTTGACCGAGCAGGAAGCGGCCATGTTCCGCTCCTGCGGTATCACCGCCTTTCACAACTCGGAAGGCGTTGGCGGGGCAACCGCGTACGACGACGCTCTGCAATTCATTGCGGCATGGAGCGGCTTCGTCGGCCGCAACAGCGAAGTCTTCTCGTTGGTTGGAACCGCCGCAGACCTGGATCACGCCAAGGCGATGCACAAAATCGCCGTGGTTATAGGTCTGCAGAATGCAGACGAATTCCGCGAGCCCAAGGACGTCAAGGACTTCTATCAACTGGGCCTGCGTTGCGCACAGTTGACCTACAACACTCAGAATCTCCTCGGCAGCGGCTCCACTGAGCGCATCGACGGGGGTATCTCCGACTACGGCATCGAAATCATCAAGGCGATGAACGAAGTCGGCATGCTCGTCGACGTCTCGCACAGCGGCGACCGCACAACGTTGGATGCCATCGAGCTCTCGCCACGGCCCATCGCGATCACGCACGCAAATTGTCGCGCCCTGAACAACCACCCGCGCCTCAAAACCGACGAGGCCATTCAAAAGCTCGCGCGCAAAGGCGGCGTCATGGGCATCACAGGCGTCCGCAACTTCGTGAAGGACCGGGAGCCCACAACCGTCGAGGACGTCGTCGATCACATCGACCACGTGGTCAAACTCGTGGGAATCGAGCACGTCGGCATCGGTACGGACTCCGATCTGATGGGCTACGACCACATGCCGCCCGACCAGTACGAGAAGCTCAAGGCGAGCTATAAATCAACCTATGCCTTCCGCGACAAGATCGACACGGACGGCTTCAATCATCCACGCAAGATTTACGACCTGACGGACTCTCTGATCAGGCGCGGCTACAGCGACAACAACATCCAGGCTGTGCTCGGCGGCAACTTCCGCCGGCTGTTGGGGGACTCCTGGAAACCGCAACCACCGGTGGAGAAAAAATCATGAGCAACACGAACGGCCGATGGACCGGGCGAGCTGCCGCCTGTGCGGCGGCCCTCATTTCGATTCCCGTGCTGGCGCAGGAGAGCGCGGAAGAAAGAGGCGGCCCCATAAGGTTGGAAGAGGTCGTGGTTACCGCAACCAAGCGCTCCGAGAGTCTGCAGGACGTACCGGTCGCGGTCACCGCCCTCACCTCAGCAGATATCGAGGCGCGGGGCTTCACGAATTACAGCGACTTCGTGAACACCGTGCCGAACATGTACATGCAGGACCTGGGTCCCGGCCAGACCCAGATTTACATTCGCGGCCTCGTCGCCCAGGGCGGCTCGGGATTCCCCGTAGCCACCTACTTCGGCGAGGCAGTGACCAGTGTGTTCACCAACAACGGCGGATTCGCGAACCTGCGGCTCGTGGACATCGACAGGGTCGAGGTGCTGCGTGGACCGCAGGGAACCCTGTTTGGCGCCAACTCATTGGCCGGCGTGCTGCGCGTAGTGCCCAACGCCCCTAATTTGACCGACCTGCAAGTCGACGCCGCGGCGAGCGGCTGGTCGACCGCCCATTCGGGCGATGGCAGCGAGCATTTTGAAGGCGTGCTCAACCTCCCGATCATCAAAGGAGAGCTCGCCGCGCGATTGGTCGCTTACCAGGACCACATCGCTGGCTATCTCGACAACGTCGTCCCCGCGGCGGCTCCGAACGACTACAGCGCCGGATTTGGAGCGCCGGACGGCACGTTGGTGATTCCGGGACACGCTGCCTTCACCCGCAAGGACATCAACACCCAGGACACCTGGGGCGCGCGCGGCTCTGTGTCGTGGAAACCCACAGATTCACTGCACATCGACTGGAGTTATGTGGCACAGGAAGTCCGGTTGAACTCCGAGGCGGGCGTGCAGCCGGCCTTCGGCGAATTTGTAGTGCAGCGGCCGTTGGATCTGTACTCGCGGGGCGAGGACCTGGAAGAGGAACGCATCGGTCAGGTCGTCGTGGGTTATGACTGGAGCGCCGTCTCGCTCACGTCAGCAACCGGCTACACGCGCCTCGAGCGCTTCGGGAACCAGGACATCAGCTTCCTCGCCGCCGCAGCCGGCCTGGGCGAACAGCTATGGCCCCTGCTCGATCGCAGCAAAGGCGAATCGATCACCGAGGAGTTGCGCGTGCAATCGCGCGGCGATGGCCCGTTCCAGTGGCTCGCGGGTTACTTCTACACCAATACGAGTTTGGACCTCGGACAATACGTTCCCGACTACTCCTGTCCGGCATGCCTGCCTGAAGTGCTCTTCGGCCAACCGTTCGCGATTCGAACGATCGGCAGCACCATCGGCGAAAAGCAGAAGCAGCAGTCGGTCTTCGCCGAAGCCAGCTACAACATCACCTCGCAGTGGACGGTCGGCGCCGGCGGCCGGTATCTCAAGGACTACATCGAATCCTTCAGTCCCGCGGCTGAGGGCCTCCTGGTCGGCGGCACTGAAGCAGCCTCTGCGCCCGTCGGCGGCCGCAACTCCATCTTCAATCCGTCTGCGTATGTGCGCTTCAAGGCAAACGAAGATATGACGTACTACGCACAGGCCGCTCGGGGATTTCGCAGCGGCACACCCAACCAGGCCCTGGCTTATGACCCCAACGGCCCATGCGGAGACACCGCTGCGGCCGACGGAGTCCACGCTCTGACCGACCCCGACACGCTGTGGACCTACGAGTTGGGAATGAAATCCACCTGGGCCGACAAACGGATCGCGGCCAACATCGCACTCTTTCACCAGCGTTGGAAGGGAGTGCAGCTCGCGGCCACCCAGCCCTGCGGTTTTAACGGTACGGTCAACGGTGGAGACGCCTCCGGCCACGGCGCCGAGCTGGAAATGACCGCGCAGCTCACCAAGTCGCTGAGTGCCAATCTGACTGCCTCCTACGTCTATAACAAATTCGACAGCGCAACCCCCAACGTGGGTTACTCCCCGGGCGATCGCGTGCCGGGCGCTCCCGAAGAAAATGCCAGCGCCGGGCTGCAGTACAACTTCGCGTTGAACAACACGTGGAGCGGCTATGCCCGCGCAGACTATTCATATGTGGGTGACGTGCACTTCGTATTCGGAACCGGTGCCGCCGCGACTCCTTACCTGCAAGGCGGCTTCGGACAGGCGAACCTGCGCCTGCAGCTGCAACACCAACAGTTTGGCTTCGAGCTGTTCGCACGCAATCTGACAAACAAGCGCGCCCAGGAGGCGACCGGCGACCCGACGCAGGGGGGCTATGCCTATATGCTGCGCCCGCGTGAGTTGGGAGTTGAGGTGCGCTACTCGTTCGACAAGCCCTTGTAGCAGCACTTGCGTTGACGGTGAATGACGATGCTCGAATTGCCTCATCCTTATCTGATATTCCTCGGCGACACAGCGGAGCCGATGTTTGCCAAGACGGCATTCGGGCTGCGCGACTGGGCGCCTGAGCGCTGCATCGGCGAATGGTCGATCGGCAACACCACTGTAACCACAGGGTTACAGCGACTATCGCCGCGGCAGGCACGTGAACGGGGCGCGCGTAGCCTCGTCATAGGTGTCGCGAACTACGGGGGAATCATCCAGGAAAACTGGCTCCCAACGCTGCTCGAGGCACTGGAGGCCGGCCTCGACATCATTGGCGGGATGCATGCGAAGCTCCACGAAATAGAGGCATTGAGGACGACCGCCGCACGCCTTGGCCGGCGTTTGATAGACGTGCGCGTGCCTCCATTCAACATACCAGTAGCAAACGGTCGCAAACGAACGGGAAAACGCCTTCTGACGGTCGGGACCGACTGTGCGCTGGGTAAGAAATACAGTGCACTGGCCATCACCCGTGCGTTCAAGGATCGAGGCGTGGCAGCGGACTTTCGTGCCACGGGACAAACCGGCATCCTGATCTCAGGTCACGGCATTCCTATGGACGCAGTCGTCTCGGACTTCGAAGCGGGCGCTGCGGAGATGCTCAGTCCCGATAGTCCGCCACAACATTGGGATGTCATTGAAGGACAGGGGTCTTTGTTTCATCCCTCCTATGCGGCGGTCTCCCTCGGACTGTTGCATGGCAGTCAAGCGGATGTTCTCGTCGTGTGCCACCAGGCGGGACGCACGCATGTTCTGGGAAAGCCCGACTATCCACTGCCTACGCTCGAAGAGACGATTGAGCTCAATTTGCGGCTCGGAAGCCGCACAAACCCAGCCATCCGCTGCGCAGGGGTTAGCTTGAATACCTCCACGCTCGATGCCGATGCTGCCCGCGAGCTGCTCGCCACCGAAATGCAGCGGTTGGGGCTACCAGTGGCGGACCCGATCCGCGGTGGACCGGAGTTCAAGCAGCTGGTCGATGCCTGCCTCGCGTAAGTTCGCCCGGAGAATCCCATGTCCATTTTGAAGCGACTGACCCTGACTTTCCTGGCGCTCGCGACCACTGCTGCGGGTGCTCAGGAACCCGTGGCGATGACCGCTGAGGACGTTAATGCCTGGCTAGACGGCTATCTCCCCTACGCTCTGCACACTGGCGACATCGCCGGTGCAGTCGTGGCCGTCGTGAAGGACGGAAAAGTCCTAACCGAGCGCGGTTACGGCTACAGCGATGTCGTCAGGCAGACACCGGTTGACCCGAAGAAAACGCTCTTCCGTCCCGGATCAGTCTCCAAGCTGTTGACCTGGACTGCGGTCATGCAACTCGTGGAGCAGGGCAAGATCAATCTCGACGCAGACATCAACCAGTACCTCGACTTCAAGATTCCGGCGCGCGACGGCAAGCCTGTCACGATGCGGAACATCATGCAGCACACGGCCGGATTTGAAGAGCAGGCCAAGGGCATCATTTCGACCAACCCGAAAGCTCCGGGTTTTGAAGCTCTTCTGAAACAATGGGTACCGAACAGAGTGTTTGCACCCGGCACCACCCCCGCGTATTCCAACTACGGCGCGTCCCTGGCGGGTTACATCGTGCAGCGACTGTCCGGCGAGTCATTTGACTCGTACATCGAGAAACACATCTTCGCGCCGCTCGACATGCAGCTGTCGAGCTTTCGCCAACCGCTGCCGGCCAACCTCGCGCCCCTGATGTCGAAGGGGTACAAGCAGGCCTCCCAGGATCCCCAGCCTTACGAGATTGTGGGTCCCGCCCCCGCCGGTTCCCTCGCGGCGCCTGCCGAGGACATGGCTCATTTCATGATTGCTCACCTGCAGGGCGGCGAGTACCAGGGCAAGCGGATACTGACTGCCGCAACGGCTGAGCAGATGCACAACAGTCCCTTGACCCTGCTGCCCCCGCTCAACCGCATGGAGCTGGGCTTCTTCGAGACAAACATCAACGGCCGCGAGGTCATCGGCCACCTCGGAGATACGGACGCGTTCCACACTTCCCTGCACCTGTTCCTGCAGGAAGGGGTGGGCTTTTATGTCTCTTTCAACAGCCTGGGCAAGGAGGGGGCGGTCCAGAAGCTGCGCGCAGCGATGTTCCAGGACTTCGCGGACCGTTACCTTCCCGGCAAACCGCTGGAGGGTCGCATCGACGCCAGGACGACAGCAGCCCACGCGGCATTGTTGACCGGGAGCTGGGCGAATTCGCGGGGTTCCCAGTCCAGCTTTCTGGCCGCTCTCGAGCTGATCGGTGCGACGCAGAACAGCGTCAATGACAAGGGTGAGCTGGTCACACCGTGGTTCCCCGGCCTGAGCGGCGAGCAGCGCCACTGGATCGAGTACGCCCCCTTTGTCTGGCGCGATCGGGACACCCACGAGCGTCTCGCTGCGGAGGTTGTCGACGGTAAGGCTGTCCGGTTCAGTGTCGACGAGTTCTCGCCATTCATAGTATTCGACCGGCCCGCCTGGTATCGGAACACCAGTTGGCTGCGTCCTGCGTTCTTCGTGAGCGTCGCAGCCCTTTTGCTCACAGCACTCCTGTGGCCCATAACGGCGATTGTCCGAAGGCGCTACGGCGCCACGCTGACATTGGATCGCCCTTCGTTGCGTGCCTGCACGGGGAGCAAGCTTGCGGCAGTGGCCATCGTGTTGGCGGTGGCGATGTGGAGCACCACGATTGGATTGATGCTCACGGACCTCAACAACTTCAGCGCGCAATTCGACCTGGTCATCCACTTTGCGCAACTGCTGGGGATCGTTGCCTTCCTCGGAGGGTTTGTCCTCATCCTCCTGAATCTGCGTGCAGTGTGGACCGGCCAGCGCCGTTGGCCCGCGAAGACCTGGAGCGTAGTGCTCACCTTCTCGGGCTTCATCGTCCTGTGGGTTGCTTTCGCATTCAACCTCATCGGCTTGGGAGCGAACTACTGATGTCCGGCGTGACACTGAGCGTGCGCGTCGAGAAGTTGAAGCTGGCTGCGCCTTTTCGGATCTCGGGATTTGTCTTCGAGGAACAGGATGTTGCGGTCGTTGAGTTGCGCGACGGCTGGCATCTGGGTCGTGGTGAGGCCTCCGGCGTCTATTATCTCGACGACAAGATCGAGAGCATTGTGGCCGCAATCGAATCGCGTCGCACTGCCATCGAATCGGGTATGGATCGCCTGTCGCTGCAGCGACTGCTCCCGCCCGGTGGAGCACGCAACGCAATCGATTGCGCGATGTGGGAGCTGGAGGCGTCCCGCAGAGGAGTACCGGTGTGGGAATTGGCCGGGGTGGGCGCCTTGCGGCCGTTGGTTACAACTTTCACCCTGGGCGCAGATGATCCGCAAACGATGGCAGCAGGTGCACGAAAGTACAGTCATGCCCGCTCCCTGAAGTTGAAACTGACGGGCGATCTCGAAATGGATATCGCGCGCATCCGGGCGGTTCGTGGTGCAAGACCGGATGTCTGGATCGGCGTAGATGCCAATCAGGGCTACACCATTGGCGCCCTGAGCGTACTGCTGGACGAGCTCGTGCGCGCTGAAGTGGCCTTGCTGGAACAGCCGCTGGCACGCGGCCACGAAGCCGATCTGCAGGGATTCACATCGCCGATTCCCATCGCTGCCGACGAGAGCGCACAAACTCTTGCGGACCTGCCGGGCCTGATCGGTCGATTCCAGATCGTCAACATCAAGCTGGACAAGTGCGGTGGGCTGACCGAGGGGCTCGCCATGGCGCGGCGGGCCCGCGAGATCGGTCTCGGAGTCATGGTCGGCAACATGGTCGGCTCGAGCCTCGCGATGGCGCCTGGTTTTATCCTGGGCCAACTGTGCGACGTTGTTGACTTGGACGGACCGATCTTTCTGTCACGGGACTGTACGCCCGGCGCGGTCTACGCTGAGGGTAAGATCCAGTGTGGCGAAGAGGTCTGGGGATCAGGTCGCTCGCTCACAGCAGCGCATCTCCCCACCCCATAAAGGTCCAGCATGCCCTCGCGATTTCAACGCTTCCTGCTACCGGGCTTCGCATTCAAGGCGGTCGTCATTGGCGGCGGCTACGCGACCGGCCGCGAGCTCGCCGAGTTCTTCATGCCCAGCGGACCTTGGGGCGGTGTCGCGGCGATGCTGCTGGCAACTGTGGTCTGGGCCGTCGTCTGTGTTGCCACTTTTCTGTTTGCGCGTCGCTACGCCGCTCGCGACTACCTGACATTCGTTCGTGCACTGCTCGGCCCGGCTTCCATCGTGTTCGAGGTCGCGTACATCCTGTTTGTCGTATTGTTACTGGCGGTCTTCGGTGCCGCAGCGGGAGCGCTCGGCGAGGCGACGTTGGGGGCACCGAAAATCGCGGGGACTTTGGCGCTGATGGCAGCCATTGCGCTCGTGGTCGCATATGGCAATGCTTCCGTGGAGCGATTGTTCAAATACGTCTCGTTCCTCTTGTATGGCGTCTATGTGTTGTTCGTGGTCCTGGCGTTCACTCACTTCGGTGACCGCATCGCAGCCGGCTTCGCAACAACAGCGCCCATGGATGGCTGGGTCATCGGCGGCCTGACCTACGCCAGTTACAACATCATTGGTGCGGTCGTGATATTGCCCGTCTTACGGCACTTGACGAGCGATCGGGACGCGGTCATTGCGGGACTGATTGCGGCGCCGCTGGCAATGATCCCGGCGCTGATGTTCTTCTGCTGCATGATCGCCTACTACCCCGCAATAGCGACCGAAACGTTGCCGTCCGACTTTCTCTTGCAGCGACTGAACCTGCCGCTGTTTCATCTGATGTTTCAGCTGATGATCTTCGCCGCTCTGCTCGAGAGCGGTACAGGCGCCGTGCACGCCATCAACGAGCGCATCAACAACACGCTGCACAAGCGTAATCGAACGCCGCTGAGTCGCCCGGCTCGCCTCGCAATCGCACTCGTCATTCTCGCCGGCTGCATGTTGCTCGCCCAGCGCTTCGGTCTCGTAACCTTGATTGCCAGGGGTTATCGCGCCCTGGCGGTCATTTTTCTCGTCGTCTACGTGCTGCCGTTGCTCACTGTCGGCGTTGCCCAGCTATTGCGCGGTCGACCTGCAGCCGAAAGCCCTCCCTGACACTAAGCCTGTGCCCTCAAGAGTTGGCCGATCGGTGATGCGCCCTGCATATCGCTGGCCAGCGTGCTCAGGAAATTGCTCATCGTGGTCTGCGATGAATCCGTGCTACCGCCCAGCGCCG
>JAXDQF010000329.1:0-6375 GCA_034668025.1 Gammaproteobacteria bacterium
TACGACCTGGTGACCGGTTGGGGCAGTCCGAAGCCCGCCCTCATCGGTGAGCTTGCTCCGTAACAACAAAGTGACAGGACTACGGGGGCCCGGCGTGCGCACGCTCGGGCCCCCGGTAGGAGTGATGTCATTTTAGCCGGAAACGTGGCGGCGATCACGCGAATCACGGCAGAGCCTGGCTACACTCAGCCAACATATGTCCCCGGCTCTGCACGCGATTTGCGATAATTTCGATTTGGATCGGCGGGTGGAATGCCGATTCAACTACCTCGGCCAAATGTCTGAACGGCCGCGGTACTATGTGAACGACATTTCGCGTGACGTCCTCACACTCGACCCCAGGACCCTCCAGGTCGCGAATGCCCGGTTCCGGCCGCAGCCGCCTTCGTTGGCACGCGAAGGGTTTGCCTTGATTGCGCACAAAAGCGCGGTGGCGGATTTCCGCAATGCCGAGGAAATAGTCCGTGTCCACCGGGCGGAAACGCAGCGGCTGCTTCTCGATCTGACCAACGCGGACGCAGTGGTGCTCAGTTCCCCTGTCGTACGTCGAGTTGCTGAAAGTTGGAACGGTTCGGGTCAGATTACGACTTCCGGCAAGCTTTATAACTCGCGTCCGTCCTACTTCGTACACATTGACGTCAACGAATCCGCGGCCGCAGCGCTGACGAAACGCTGGCAACCCAAGGGGCATCGAGGCTCAGTGCGCCGCTCCGCCCACTACAACTGCTGGCGTGTGGTCTCGCCGCCGCCCCAGGACATGCCCCTGGCGGTTTGTGACTCGCGCAGCGTATCTGCAGCCGATCTGGTCGAAGCCGATGCCATGATGGACGTCCCGGGAAAGCCGGAATCCTCGTACGGAAGCCTGTTGATCCGCTACAGCCCACACCACCGCTGGTCGTACTTCCCGGACATGAGCCAGGATGAGCTTCTCGTCTTCAAGACCCATGACTCCGATCCTGATCAGCCGAGCCAGGTGCCCCATTGCGCTTTCAACGATCCCACGTGTCCCCCGGCGGTTGCGCCGCGGACGAGCATTGAGACGCGTGCGATAGCGTACTGGTTTGGGGACTAATGGCTCAAAGCATTGCAGACGAGCGAGGCGTGTAGACCTGTTGCTCATCAAATGGGATCACGGCCGGTTTGTCGGCTTCGGCCGTTGCGTCAAACGTGACGACACGATTACGGCCGTCTCGCTTGGCTTGGTACAGAGCCGCGTCCGCATGCGCCAGGAGTTGCTTCAGTTCGTATCCGGACGAAGCGGTTGAAGCGATGCCAAAGCTCGCAGATACCTTCGACTCGGTGCTCCCTGAGCCGGCGGATATTTCCGCGATAACCATGCGCAGATGCTCCGCCCGCTGACGAGCCGTCTGCGAATCGCTTCCGGGCAGCAGGATGCTGAACTCCTCGCCGCCGAAACGTCCGAAGACCTCATCCGCCCGCAAATGAACCCGGCACGTCGACACCGTCTGTCGCAGCACGAAATCGCCTGTAGCGTGCCCATGGCGGTCGTTGATCGACTTGAAATGATCCAGATCGCACAGAACGAGGCACAGTTCCTGCTGGGTCTTGCGGCTGTACTCCAGCGCCTTCTCAGCCTGATTGATGAAATGCGGTCGGTTGCAGATCCCGGTCAATCCGTCCAGCTGCGACACGGTCATAAAATGCAGTTGCGAGCGCTTGGTCCGGTAGGCCCACAGTCCGATGAACAGCACGACCGCCATCAGCAGCGCTATCCATAAACGACCGTTCTCGACGGCCTCGGCGCCCAACGTCTTCTGAAGCTGCAGCACCTGGTACTGCTTGTTCAGGGACGCGATCTGCAGCTGGTTGGCAATGGCCTCATGAGTGACTTTGTCGTACGCCAGCTGCCGGGCACTTTCGTCATCCAGATAGCCTTTATCCGCGTCGACGAACTTCTCGTGAAAACCCAGCGCCAGCTTGAAATCGCCCTGTTGGCGCGCGAGCTCGTAGAGAAGACGGTAGGCGGTCACCAGCGGCTCGGTATATTGATGTTGGCTCGTGACGGCGTTGCCGGCTGCATTCAAGGCAAATTGCCGCGCCAGCGTGGGGATGCCTTTCCTGCGATAAGCCTCCGCCAACAGCGCATCGAATTGCGAGAGCAGCAGTGAGTAGTGGCTTTGCTTGACCTCATCGTAGTGCTCGGTGAGCAACTTGATGCCGTCGTCGAGCTGACCCGCATCGATGTAGACCCTGGCCCCATACATTCGAATGATGTTGGCGTAAAACAATTCGCCCGACTTGACGCAGGCGTCGATTCCCGCCTGAATCTCCGGGCTCACCGCTTTGATCCGCGCGCTCTGAAACAACGCCTGCAGCTTCATCCGGCCGCCCCGGCACAGGCCTCTGCCGGCCCAATTCTCATCGATCACTGTTTGCGCATAGTGCAGGCCCAGATCGTTCTGACCGACCAGGTTGTAAAGCTCTGCAGCATCCATCAGCGCCTGCTCGCGAGCATCCTTGTCGGTCACGCGCGGCAGCAACCCCAGCACCCGGGTCAGGCGCGAATAGGCCCCCTCGTAGCGTTTAGCGAGCGCCAGAACATTGACCGCGGTGGCGTCCGCCCGCAGCTGCATAGTGAGGTCACCGGACTCCTTCCTGAGCGCCTCGAGCTTGGAAATGGCGGCGTCATAGTCGCCGTCATATGCGCTCTTCCAACCTTGAAAGTAGCGCAGATATTCCCTCTGGGAGACTGACAGGTCCTGCGACTGCTGCTCGAGCGACTGCAGGATTGAAGTGAACTGCGCATAGCTCGACAGCTTGATGGTGTCTGCCTTCCTGAGCAGCCGTGCAGCCTCGTCCGGCTGAATGGCGGCAGCATAGTTGGAAACAAACAGCAGCAGCAGCGCAAGGCCGCCCGGCCGCAAGCGCGCGGTGATACGCGCGCTCGTCCGGGTTAGCGTAAATCGCCTACGCGGCATGAGTGACAACGCCACCACGCGATTTTTCTTCCCCGCCTTCCTCTTCCTCCTCTCCTTCCTCGTCGTCTTCCTCCTCCTCCTGCTCTTCATCCTCCCGTTCTTCGGGAAAATTGATCCCGCAGAAGATGTTGTGGCTCGCACCCAGGAGAGCCTCTAACATGCGCCAGTCCGAGCCCGAAATGGCTGCTCGCACGGCGGGGTCGATCCCCGCGCCGAGTAGCGCTCGATCCACTTCCGTGCCCGTGGCATGGCGCAGTTGCGAGTCCTGCCCTAATTTCTCCAGAAAATCGATTACGTTCGACATTGTTCGCCTTGTGAGTGAGCTGGCTCGATGTTGGTCCAATCGAGACTTTAGCCTCATGCTGCCAAATCCCGACAGTTTGAGCCTAAGCCCAGGACCGAGCATTAGGCAACAGAGCCGTCAACGAAGTTGTCAACTTTTTTGAGTCCCGGCACCATGATTCGCGCGAAACCGACCAAACGCACTTCTCAGACTCTTCGCCGTAATCCGGGGCGTCGAGCCTGCGCGAGAACCCCAGGCTGACGGGCAGGGTTTCGGCCATCGCGTGAGCCGCTGCATGTTGAACCCAGACCTCATCGGCCGGAAACACGGCAAACGCGTGGGTCACCAACGCGCGCAGAATCTCCTTTCCGAATCCTCGCCCCCGTGATTCGGATGCGAGCATGATTCCTGCCTGAACCCGCCGCCGATGCGCATCGAAGTCCGTTAAAGCGCTCATACCGATGGTCTCCCGGCTGGCTTTTTCAACGACAACCAGAAAGAGCCGTTCGAGCGGCCGGCAGTTGAGCGACTGGAGTGCCTTGCGGAAGCTGCGTTGAGCCCGCTCCCGCGACATCGGCCGACCAACAAAATGCATCGTGTCCGGATCTTCACAAATGTTGCAGTAGAGTGACGCGTGACTCTCGGACAAGGGCCGCAGGTGGAGTCGTTCCGTTTCAACCTCGCCCAGCGAACCCCTGCTGGCGGTCGGGGCCGGGGAGCTCAAGACACTTCCGCCAGGTCGAGCGCGGCCAACCGGGCGAGAGTCTGCTCATCGGGTTGCAAGGCCCTGGCGGGAGGTATCACCAGGGTCGCGTGCATGTCGATGTCCGCGGCCGGCAATGCTCTGAGTGCAATTTGTTCGATTCGCGGTCGGTCGACCGGCAGCGTCGCCGCCCTGTAGAGGATGGCTTCGTGATCCAGCTCGTAGTCGCGAGCAAGTACGTCGATCAGGACCTGGCGGTAGGCTGCACCGGTGGAGAATCGGGCAAGCGATTGATCACCCGCTACCCCCACCTGCCACAGCACGAGGTACGACGACGTATCGACGCGACGTACATTAAACATGAACTGACTGGCTTCGAAGTGCTGGCAGCCGTATTTGCCCGGATCGATTCCGAGGTCGGCATACAGGCAGTCTTCGGCTGAAACCCCCGGTTCCATATGCGCCCGATACCCCTCGCTGCGCGCGATCTCGATCGCCTTGTGCGTAGGCCACGCGAACACGCCAGGATGGCCGTAGAAGGCGCCGCAGACCTTCTTGCCGCCACGGACTTCGGTCAGCATGGCTTCGACCATCTGCCGATAAGTGACCTTCCGGGACTTGCCTTCCTGGTAGAACGACTGAAGGCTGCGAACATCCGGGTTCATCCTGGCCAGCCAAAGCTCCACGATCCCGTCCGACAAGCCGGTAAACACCACATCGGCCGTTTCGATATAGCTCCTGGCCAGCGGGGTGATGTGAGAGCCCAGCGTCATGCCGATTCCCACACAGACCAAACTTCCCGAACCGCTCATACCCACCTTCGCCGCCACCGGCGGCGCTCACAGCCGATGATTGTTGAATTCGAATCCCAGCTGCGAAGTTAAGCGCAAGCGCTGCTGGCGAGCAAGGTCATTGCCCCACTGAGCGGTTGCATCGGTTCGCCCCCTGCCGGTTTCGCAGCCGCGCAATGAATCCCGTCACACTTGTTACTCACACCGTTCGACGTCCGGCGGCAAAACTAGCTCCTGACCAACAGCGAGCGATTCGGAGATTGCAATGACGACGAACAAATCACCAGAGAAGGGCCAAGCCATGAACACGCCACCGCTTGTATCGTCGCAGGAGTGGGAGGCAGCGCGGGAGCAGATGCTGGTCAAGGAGAAGACCTTCACCCGTGCCCGCGACGCGCTGGCCGCCGAGCGACGGCGGATGCCGTGGATGGCCGTCGAAAAGGCATATACGTTCGACGGGCCCAAGGGCAAAGCAAGCCTGCTAGACCTGTTCGAGGGTCGCCGTCAGCTGATCGTCTACCGCGCGTTCTTTGAGCCCGGCGTGCACGGCTGGCCGGAGCACGCCTGCATTGGGTGTTCGCTAGGTGCCGACCAAGTCTCACACCTCGCCCACCTTAACGCGCGCGACACAACCCTCGTGTATGCCTCGCGCGCGCCTCAGGCCGACATTGGGCGCCTGAAGTCGCGAATGGGGTGGAACGTCCCTTGGTACACCATCACCGATACCTTCGATGCCGACTTCGGGGTAAACGAGTGGCACGGCCACAACGCTTTCATCCGCGACGGCGAACGCGTGTTCCGCACCTACTTCATCAATGGCCGGGGCGACGAGGCCATGGGAACCGTGTGGAGCTACCTGGACATGACGGCCCTCGGACGGCAGGAGATATGGGAGAACTCGCCGGAGGGCTACCCCCAGACCCGACCGTACAAGTGGTGGAACTGGCACGAGAGTTACGTTCCCGACGTCCCACCAGACCCTAAGTGGGTGGCGGTGTCGGATGCCGGCGAGGCTGCCTTTCGGAAAAAGGACGGCTAGGCCGGTGAGGCGCGGGAAACGTAGGGCCTAGGCCTCAGCGTGCTCGCGAGAAACCTCAAACGGAAACATGACGCCGCGGGTACCCGGCACCCAAACGGGAACCTGCCTCATGATGCGGTCAAATCGCTCGGACGCCACAATTGCCGTCAACCAGCGCTGCACGGCGGCAAATGACTGGCTCGCGAACCAGACTGCATCCACGTTTGCGAACTGGCGCACGAACGGTGCGATGGCCATGTCGGCGAGCGACACTCCGTCACCCGCAAGATGCGTAGTGCGGGTTAATCTGTCCTCCAGCAGCTCGAGATCCAGACACGCCTCAGACCGACTGGCCAGGCAATCCGCTCCTCCAAAACGGTTTGGGTACTTGTAGCGATCCAGATGCTGCTTGAAGTGCGAGTCGAAGCGCGCGATCAGCGTCAGCATTTCCTGCAACGAATCAACTTCCGGGGTCAGCCAATGCTCGGGATCGTTGCGCCGCAGCGCCCACAACATGATGTCGAGGCTTTCATCGATGACCTGGCCAGCGGCGACGACCAGAACCGGGACCGTGCCTTTCGGCGATGCTTGAAGCATCTGCGACGGTTTCTCGCGTAGCGCCACCTCGCGAAGCTCACATG
>JAXDQF010000330.1:0-9201 GCA_034668025.1 Gammaproteobacteria bacterium
TGTACGTCTCCAACTGGGCGACCAGCACTGTTTCCCAGTACAGGATTCAATCCAACGGCGCCCTGACTTCGATTGGTACTGGCACCGTCAACGTGGGCCTGTTCCCGAATTCGGTGACGATCAATCACCACGACAGCTTCGCCTATGTAGCCAGCCTCGGTAACAACACAGTTTCCCAGTTCAAGATCGGCCTGGACGGGCAGTTGCAGCCCCTGGCTACAGCTACAGTCGCGAGCGGCACGGCTCCGGCTGCCGTGGTGGTCGATCCGACCGATAAATTTGCCTATGTGGCGAACTTTGGCGCCAATACTGCGGACCCGCCTGCGGGAGCGGGCTCGATTTCGCAATATTCGATTGCTGCCGACAGCTCGCCGAACGCCGGCTCGTTGAGCCCCATCGGCACAGGCACTATCGCGAGCGGGCAGGGCCCGAACTCACTGACTGTCGACCAGGCCGGTAAATACCTGTATGCCGCCAATCAGGGCGATGGCACTGCCGTCGGCACTGTTCAACAGTACATGATCAACAGTGATGGCTCGCTCACGGACATTGCCACGGTGAACGCTGGCACGCGGCCGGTGGGTATCACAATCCACCCCAACGGCAAATTCCTGTATGTGGCAAACAAGAGCGATGGGACTATTTCAGAGTACGCAGTGGATGCGACGACGGGCGCTCTGACCCCGTTGACGCCTGCGACTCTGCCGACAGGGACGGCACCCAGCTCAGTGACGATCGATCCACTCGGCCAGGCGCTCTACGCCACCGATCGCGCCAACAGTGTGGTCTACCAATTCACGATCAACTCGACGACGGGCGCTCTGACCCCGATGACGACGAGCGCGACAGTGCCGGCAGGACTGCACCCGACGGCGATCGCGACGGGTTATTGAACCTTCACAGGTTCGGCGCGCCTGAGCTCGGCAGGCGCGCCGCAAGTCTCAGACGGCCGCTGCTGGCGGCGGATTCCCCATGACCTCGGAGCGGGCATGCAGGGCCATCCACACCAGAGACCAGCCGCCGAAAATCATATTGATTCCCACCAGCAGGCCCAGCGCCCACACGGCTGTGCCTGGCAGACCGGCCAACAGAATTCCGCCCAGTGCGATATCCAGGATGCCGCTGGCGAGCAGCCAACTCCAGCGGCCGGATGCGCCTTTGCGATGCTCCAGTGCGAACAGCACGGTCGACACGCCTTCGACGATGAGAAAGGCGATGAGCACCGCGGTCAGCGACAGGGTTCCCTGAAGCGGCGTTGCCAGCAGGATGACGCCCGCTACGATCCCAAGGATGGCGGACACCAGCGACCAACCGAATCCCGGCGATCCCTGCGCGCGAAATGTGGCGATGAGCCCGATGACTCCGCTCAGCAGCAGGATCCAACCGAAAACAATGGTAGCGGCCACGGAGGCCACGGCAGGAACCAGGACCGCGAGCGTGCCCAGAACGATGAGCACGATGCCCTCAAACAGAAAAAGCCCCCAATGCCGATGAATGGCCGCGCTGACGGCTGAGCGGATCTCGGCCGACGCAAAAGGCTGCCCTGTGGCCATGATCGATTCTCCTGCAAGGTGTGGGTTTCAATGAGGCAGTAGCCTCTTGAACGCTACACCGGACGGATCTGTCCTGGCTTGTACCTTCCGGCGGTATCATGTCCGCCAGATGAGCAACCCAGACATCAGTTCGGTAGGCGATCACTTCCTGATCGGATTGCGTCCCACGGTGGAGCTGCACGAGCGTGATCGTGCGCTGCTGGCGGACCTGCGCCCCGCAGGGGTGATCCTGTTCAAAAGCAATTTTCACCACGACCGGCCGTATGAGCAGTGGCTGCCAGCGCACCGCAAGCTCATAGACGACGTCCGTGCGGTGATTGGCCGCGACCGGATCTTCATCGGGATCGATCACGAAGGCGGCCGCGTCTGCCGTACACCCGCTCCCATCACCCGGTTCTCTTATGCAGCGCGATGGGCCCAGCAGGCCTCTGCGGTGGGAAACGCGATGGGCGTGGAGTTGGCTTCACTGGGCGTCAACCTGAACTTCGCGCCCGTGCTCGACATCCACAGCAATCCGGCCAATCCGGTGATTGGTGCGCGCTCCTTTGGCAGTACCGACGAGCAGGTCACTGCTGCGGCGCTGGCGTTCATGACCGCAATGCAGGCGCAGAACGTCCTGGCCTGCGGCAAACATTTCCCAGGGCACGGCGACACTGACACGGATTCACATCGCGAGTTGCCGGTTCTCAACCGGGATCTGGATGGGCTGCGGGCGCGCGAGCTCAAACCCTTTCGCGCCGCGATCGCTGCCGGCATTCCGATGATCATGACGAGTCATCTGCTATTGCCGAAGCTCGATCCCACTGAGCCGGTGACGCTGTCACGCAGGTTCGGGCAGGAAATACTCCGCGGGGAATTGGGATTCGAGGGCGTCGTGGCCTCGGACGACATCGGCATGCACGCCGTGTCACGCATGTTTGACGATCCGACCGCGGCTGTCAGATTGTTACTGGCCGGCACCGACCTGATGATGGTCTGTGCTTACTGGACCGACACCGACCGCTGCCGCGGGTTTGCACAGGCAATGATCTCGGCGCAGCAGCAAGGAATCATTTCTGCCGAAGCAGCCGCGCAGTCTCGCGAGCGTGTGCGTTTGCTACTGGAGCGCGCGCCGCAGAATGTAGCGAGCTCGCTTTCAGCTGATGTGTTCGAGCGGCACAGGGCCGCGGGGGCGTTGTTTACGGCTGAGACGGCTGAGGTGATTTGATCCGGCGCCGGCCCTTCAGCAGCACGTCGACGGGTTCCGGCCGGTCATCCCAATAGTCGAGCCGCACCCGTCCATCGGGTAGTTGGCTCACTGTGCCCGGAATGGAGCTGGCTGTGCAATACCAGCCTGGCGGCAACACCACGGCATTTCGCGGCCGGCCCAGGCTTCGATCAAATACCAGCTCTTCACCGTCGAGCCCGTAGCTCACGGGGGCAGTGTAGGTCTCCGCGATCCGCAGGCGCAGGGATTGCCCTTCCTTCACCGCCGCGAAGGGGATCACGACCACGCGTGCGGTTGGTTCGACCTTCTCACCGACATTGATCTTCGACGCCATCATCTCTGCGCCGCTCATCTCAATTGCCTTCAGCTTTTCACCGGTGTCCAGAATGCTCGCGGCAGGGTGACTCGCCACACTGCCTTCGCGAACTACGTTCGCGTAGCCATTCACACCCGCTCGGGTTTCCGTGTAATCGTGATAGAGATCGAATGCGTGAGTGTCCGGCTGCTGCAGGAAGTAGACGATGTCGCGATCCTGGTGCGCCCGTTCTGACAGCCGATCTTCCTCGGTTTCCCCCTTGAAGGGCGATTCCCAACTACGCTTGTCCGCAGGTACTTTCGGGGCAATGGGCTGGACATCCTTGACCGCCTTCAATACGAGAGGCGACTCGCCGGCTCCCGCGTGCAGAAAGCTGATCGCGATGCGCCCGTCCTTTTCGGTGAGAATCTGTGAGGGGACGGTCAGTCCCACCACTTCGTAACCCGGTGGCAGAACCACTTTGTTGCGTTTGATGCCCAGGGGGCGATCGAACACCAGCCCGTTGCCATCCGGGTGATAGCTTTTCTCGTCCTTGTACGTTTTCAGGATCACGATGCGGCCCTGGCCGTTTTCAGGGACGGGCCGCGCCAGTGTGACCTTGATGTAGTCCGTGGTCGGTTCCGCATCCGCCATGAGGGGGTCCTTGCGCGCTTCGGTACCGCTCACCACTTCAAAGTGCAACGGCTTCCCGAGCATTGCGTCGTACACATGCTCGTCGCTCGCCGTGCTGCCTTTGCGAATCGGGTTGTAGAAATACTTCGCGCCCGCGGTGGTGGCGGTCACTTCGTAGTAGATCCTGAAGCTCGAGGTGTCGGGTGCCAACAACTCGTAGCGCGTGTATTCATCCGCCTCCGTCTGGGTGGGGGCGGCGTTGGCAACGGAAACCGCTGCCAACGCGATAATCAGACTGTGTGCGGTGTGCATGCATCCTATTTACCTCACTCGTCGTGGCGCCGCCACCACGACATCAGCTGGCGAAATCGGTCGAGACTGCGGTCTTGCGCCAGTCCGCGAGGATCTTCGCGGTTTCCGCATCTTTTTTCTCAATGACCGCCACAGTGTCGCTGCCGAGTGGCAGACGCACCGGCGGATTCGGTGCGTCCGCGAAGGCAACCAGCACCGCGGCCAGCTTCTGCGGATCACCCGGCTGTTGGTGATTGACATCCACGGCGAAGCTGCGCATCGCACCGGAAGTTTCATGATAGTCGCTGATGGTCGTCGGCACAGTCGACAGGGACGTCTGATCCAGGAAGTCGGTGCGGAAGTATCCGGGCTCAACTGCGGTGACATGAATTCCCAGCGGGGCGAGCTCCTGTGCCAGCGCTTCGCTCAGTCCCTCGACCGCAAACTTCGTGGAGCAATAAATTCCCCAGCCCACGGATGCTTGGTAGCCGCCAACGGACGAGATATTGAGAATCCGTCCTGATCGTTGCCGTCGCATGTGAGGCAACACCGCACGCGTAACCGCGAGCAGGCCGAACACGTTGGTTCGATAGAGCGCTTCGATTTCCTGGGCGTTCGCTTCTTCCACCGCTCCCAACAAACCGTAACCGGCGTTGTTGACTAGAACGTCGATGTGACCGAAGCGCTCAACAGCGGCCTTCGCCGCCTCGTATGCCTGATATTCCCGGGTGACATCGAGTGCCACGGCCAGCAGGTTCGGGTGGTGGCCGAGACGCTCGGTGACTGACTTCGGATCGCGAGCGGTTGCCACCACCGCGTCGCCTTTCTCCAGCGCTTCCTGAGCGATGAGTGCGCCAAAACCGCGGGAGGCTCCAGTGATGAACCAGGTACGCATGATCGATCTCCTCGAGTTGTCCGGTTGCGCGAAGTGCCTTTTACGGTGACGCCAATCTAAGGCTTGCGATCGTTGAGATAATCCGGCAGATTCTCTCTAGGCTAGTGAGTAAAATTCATCAATCGTGCGTCCCGTCGATCATACGGATCTGAGCAGTTTCCTCGCGATTGCCCGGCACAAGAGCTTTCGCCGGGCTGCCGATGAGCTGGGATGCACGCCGTCAGCGCTGAGCCATGCGCTGCGAAACATCGAAGAGCGCCTGAAGGTGCGCCTGCTGAATCGCACGACGCGCAGCGTCGCTCTCACGGAGGCGGGGGAGCGGTTGGTAGAACGGCTCACCCCGGCATTCAGGGACATTGCCGATGCGCTCGATGATCTCAACCACTATCGCGGTGAGCCCATCGGCACTTTGCGACTGAACGCATCGCGCCCCTCAACCCAGATGGTCCTGCTGCCGATCGTGACTCGTTTTTTGGCGGCTCATCCCGCAGTGAGCGTCGAAGTCGTCGTGGACGACGCACTCGTCGACATGGTGTCGGAGAATTTCGACGCGGGCGTCCGCTTCGGCGAGACCATCGCGAAGGATATGATTGCCGTGCCGCTGGGTCCCCGCCAACGCACCGCCATCGTGGCTTCACCGGAATTCTTCAGCCGCCATGGCAAGCCGCGTCGTCCGGAACAACTTCAGAACCTCCCGTGTGTTCGCTTTCGTTTCGGCAGCGGTCGGTTGTACGACTGGGAGTTTGAGAAGGGGGGTGTGGAGTTGAAGATTGAGGTCGCCGGGCCCCTGACGCTCGGGGATATGGGGTTGATGGTGGAGGCTGCTTTGGATGGCGCGGGGATTGCGTTTGCGTTCGAGTCACAGGTGGAAGACCTGATTGCGGCGCGCAGGCTCGTGCGGGTGTTGGAAGACTGGTGTCCTTACTACAGCGGGTTCTATTTGTATTACCCGGGACGACGCCAGGTCCCCGCGGCGCTGCGCGCGTTCATTGATTTCGTCACACAAACACGCTCTACCGCGAAGAGTCGCTGAGCGACTGATTCTCATTCGCGCCGAACGGGTCGGCGGTTGGATATCATCGGGTTGCACGACGCTATGCTTTGCGTTGTAAATCCGATATTGTATTTTCAGAATGAGAAAGACGATTATCTGTGGAGTGCTTTTCGGGCTGCTCGCGCCGCTTGCGTGGGGGCAGAGTGGCTTGCACGGCGGGCGCGAGATTTATGAAGCGGCTTGTGCGGCCTGTCACGGCCCCCACGGCGAAGGCACACCCAAGGTTGTCGCCGGTTTCGAGCCGCCGGAGACGTTTCCTCACTTCAACAAGTGTGATGAGACAACTCCTGAATTCACGCGTGACTACAAAGCGGTGATTCTCGACGGCGGGGCCGCACGAGGCTTCTCCCACATCATGCCGTCTTTCTCGGGCGCGCTGACCTCAAAACAGATTGACCAGGTGATCACCTACCTGCGTAGCTTCTGCTCGGAGCCAGGGTGGCCTTTGGGCGAGCTCAACGTGCCGCGCGCGCTCGTTACCGAGAAAGCATTCCCCGAGAGTGAAACCGTCATCACGAGTGCAATCAACACCAGTGGTCCTGCGGGTGTCAGCAATGAGCTCGATTACGAGCACGTGCTGGGGAAAAGGGATCAGCTCGAAGTGGCTATTCCTTTCGATTGGGCGCGCCAGGAGGGTGGTAGCTCGGCAGGCGGCATCGGCGACGTTGCGGTTGGTATAAAGCACGTGTTGTTCGCACGCTTGAATGCACCTCGTGAAGGCCCTGTTAGCGACAGCACCGGCTCCATTCTGAGTGTGCAAGGCGAGGTGCTACTGCCAACAGGAAGTTGGCGTCACGGTTTTGGCAACGGGGAACCGGGATTCGGCGTGTTCGCAGCGTACGATCAACTGTTCCCCGCGCAAACGTTCCTGCAGTTGCAGGGAGGCTTTGAGCTGCCCCTGCGCGCCACACACGTTGATCGCTCGGCCTATGTCCGCAGTGCGTTTGGAAAAACGTTTTCCGAGGCGAACGGCAGCGGTCGTCTATGGACACCAATGCTCGAATTCGTTGCCGATCGGGATCTCGCCGGCGGGGCAACGACCGACTACGACGTCGTCGCGGAGTTTCAGGTGACCTTGAATCGGCGACAGCACGTCCGGGCCGCCTTGGGATACCTCGTACCAGTCAATGACACCGCCGGGCGTCCCCGGCAGATCGAGCTTTATTTCCTGTGGGATTGGTTCGATGGCGGAATCCGGGAGGGTTGGTAGGTGCGGGTCGTCATTTCAATCATTGTCCTCGTGCTGGGCACCGGCGTAGCTCACGCAGCGGAGGTAACACCCATTTTTCAGACTTCCGACCGGTGTTTCCCTTGTCACAACGGACTCACGAGTACGGCCGGCGAGGATGTTTCGATAGCGGCGGATTGGCGTACGAGTCTCATGGCAAATTCGGCTCGCGACCCGTATTGGCAGGCGAGCATGCGCCGCGAGACGCTGGAGCACCCTGTTGCCGGTAAGGCCATCGAGGATGAGTGTGCCGCCTGCCACATGCCTATTGCCCGCTACACTGCGAAATTAGCCGGGCATCTCGGCACAGTGTTTGATCATTTCCCCCTGCAGGTCAACCAGGACCGAAACGCCGCAGACGGCGTGTCCTGCTCTGTGTGTCATCAGATCACGGCTGAGAATCTCGGGGCTCCCGAGAGTTTCAATGGCCAGTTCACGGTGGCCGCACCTGCGAAAGACCCCAAGTCCGTCCGGACTGAATATGGCCCGTTTGAAATCGACCGCGGCCTGATGCAGATCATGCGCTCGTCAACCGATGGCTATCAGCCTGCCCACGCTGATCACATCCGTTCATCCGAGCTTTGCGCGAGTTGTCATACTCTGTTTACGAAGGCGCTGGCGCCCGATGGAACCGTCGTCGGTTCTCTTCCTGAGCAAGTGCCCTACCAGGAATGGCAGCACAGTGACTACCGCGAGCAGCGTTCGTGCCAGTCCTGTCACATGCCCGCGGTTCGCGGGACCGCACCGATCTCGAGAGTTCTCGGCTCACCCCGGGAGGGAGTTGCAAGACACGCGTTCGTAGCTGCCAACTTCATGATGCAGAGGGTGTTTAGCCATCACGCCGACGAGCTTGCAGCAACAGCACCGCCCGCCGACTATGCCGCCGCGGCGGATCGGACTATCAGCTACCTGCAGTCGCAGGCGGCAAAGGTTACTGAGGACGAGCCGCGGCTGCTCAGCGGGCGTCTGCAGGGTCAGATTACGGTTGAGAATCTGGGTGGCCACAAACTTCCAACAGCGTTTCCGTCGCGGCGTGCGTGGCTGCACATTTCAGTGCGGGACGTGGCGCATCGAGTGATCTTTGAGTCGGGCGCATTGAACCCGGATGGGTCCATCCAGGGAAATGCAAATGATGTGGATCCCGCCCGCTTTGAGCCCCACTACAGCCAGATCAGCGAGCCGGACCAGGTGCAGATTTATGAATCGATCCTGCAGGGCGTCGATGGCAGCGTGACCACCGGGCTGCTGTCGGCGGTGCGCTACGTGAAGGACAACCGCCTCCTGCCGCACGGTTTTGACAAGGCGACCGCCACGGCGGACATCGCTGTTCACGGTGATGCGCTGAGCGATCCAGCCTTCACCGATCAGGGTCACCGACTCAAATACTCGGTCGCGGTCGGTGCCGCTGCGGGTCCTTTCGAAGTCGAGGTGGAGCTGCTGTATCAACCCATCGGCTATCGATGGACGAAAAATCTTCAACCCTTTGACGCGCACGAGGTTGCGCGCTTCATCCGTTACTTCAACGACGCCGGTGCAGCGTCAGCCACAGTGCTGGCGAAGTCAGTGGCTAGCAGCCGTTGACGGCGCTGTCGTTGGCGTGTCCGCAGGCGGCAGCATGGCGAATTGCTTCCTGTACCCGCTGACTCTGACCACATAGACCCGGGTCTCCTCCATGGGCAGTCCGGTTCTCAGCTTGTCATACAGCTCGGCCGAATCCATGTGATTGATGGTATCGAACGCCTCCTTTCTGTCGCTCGAGAAGGTGCGCGTAACGTTGCGCGGTCCCGTGTTGTATGCAGCAATCACACAGTAGTCACGCGAGTCAGGGTTGTCGACGGTGTGAAATTCGTTGTTGCTCAGAGTACCGAGGTACGCTGAGCCCAACTCGATACTGTGGTCCGGGTCAAACAGATATTCGGCGCTGGGCGTCTGATCGACACCCTGGACACGTTTGTAGGCTTCGCGGCCGCCGCTGGTGGGTACCAGTTGCATCAATCCATAGGCCGGCGCCCCACTCACGGCAAACGGATTAAAGTTGCTCTCAG
>JAXDQF010000331.1:0-8221 GCA_034668025.1 Gammaproteobacteria bacterium
GCCAAGGCGGCACTCGCGATCGCCATGGAGGCGCAGAAGGATTACTCCTCCTATCAGTACGCGCAGATTTACGCGCAGTGGGGCGAGCCGCAAAAGGCCATTGATTGGCTGCAGAGGGGCATCAAAATCCTCGACCCGGGCGTTGAGAGCATGAAGGTCGATCCGTTTTTGGATCCATTGCGAGGGGAGCCGAGGTTCCAGGCGATGATGCAGGCGCTGAAATTTCCGCCTTAAGGTATCGAGGTTGGAATGAGACCCCGCTCTCGCAGGGCGAGAAACAAACCGCTGACATGCAGCGCCTGCGAGAAGGAACCTGAGTCGATGAGCGACAGCACCTGTGGCAGCGGGAGGAATTCGAACTCAATGTCCTCCGTGGCATCCAGCTGTTGCTGTTGGACGTGGCGCGTGCCCGACGCTATGAACGTGTGAATGCGATTGGAGTAGCGAGCTGGATTGGGGGACATCACCGGGAGAGCTTTCAGGGTGTCTGCAACGCATCCGGTCTCTTCCAACAGCTCGCGTGCTGCCGCGCGCTCGGGCGGCTCACCTTGTTCGATGCCCCCGCAAGGCAGTTCGGTAAAGATCGACTTCGCCCCGTGACGGTACTGACGGATCACGAGGATTCTGTCCGCGGCGTCGAATGCGACCACCTGCGCCCAATCCTCGGGCTCCTGCACGTAGTACGGGTCGATGACGATCCCCGTTGCGGTTTCGCAGCGATCCGCGCGCAGGGTCATCCAGCGATCGCGGACCAGGTAACGGGAACTGAGCGTTTTCCAGGGGAAGGGGGGCATCAGAACTACCTTTGAGTGCCGTAGCCCCCCCATCTTAATGCTTCTGCAAATCAAAGCGATCCAGACTCATCACCTTGGCCCAGGCATCAACGAACTCTTTCGCGAACCGATCCGCGCCATCAGACGAGGCATACACTTCTGAAACCGCACGCAGCTCGGAGTTCGATCCAAACACCAGGTCCACGGGCGTCGCCGTCCATCGGAGCTTTCCTGTCTTGCGCTCGTGCCCCTCGTAGATTCCCTCAACCGAGGAGGACTTCTCCCACTGGGTGGACATGTCCAACAGGTTTACAAAGAAGTCGTTTGACAAGGTTCCAGGTTTGTTCGTGAATACGCCGTTTGCCGACGCGCCGGCGTTGGCGTTCAGGACTCTCATGCCGCCAACGAGCGCGACCATTTCAGGCACTGACAGCGTCAGAAGATTCGCCCGGTCGACCATCAGCTCGGCTGGCGAACGTGTTTGCCCTGCCGTGAAGTAGTTGCGAAAAGCGTCTGCGGTCGGCTCCAGGAACGCGAAGGACTTTGGATCGGTCTGTTCCTGTGAAGCGTCTACCCGCCCCGGGACGAATGGAATCTGCACTGAACGTCCTGCGTCTTTCGCGGCGCGCTCGACTGCGCTGTCACCGGCCAGGACGATGAGATCGGCAAGGGAGATCTGCTTGCCGCCGGATTGCGCACGGTTGAAATCCCTCTGGATGCTCTCCAATCGCTGCAATACCGCCGCCAACTCGCGGGGATCATTGACCGCCCAGTCTTTCTCGGGCGCCAAACGTATGCGTGCTCCGTTGGAACCACCGCGATAGTCGGTGCCACGGAAAGTCACTGCCGAAGCCCATGCTGTCCGGACCAACTGAGGAATGGTCAGTCCTGAGGCAAGGATTTTAGCTTTCAGCTTCGCGATGTCTGCAGCTTCCGCCAGGGGATGATCGGATCGGGGCAGCGGGTCCTGCCAGATCAGATCCTCCTGGGGAGCATCCGGACCGAGGTAACGGGATCTCGGCCCCATGTCCCGGTGTGTGAGTTTGAACCACGCCTTGGCGAAAGCGAGCTTGAAATCATCAGGATGGTCGTGGAAGCGCTGTGCGATTGCACGATACGCAGGATCAAACTTCAGGGCGAGATCCGTCGTGAACATGATGGGTGCGTGACGGACCGCGGGATTCTGAGCATCTGGAGTTAGAGCCGCCGCTTTGGGATCCGAGGGGACCCACTGCGTCGCGCCGGCGGGACTTTGGGTCTTTACCCAATCGAAGGTGAACAGGTTGTCAAAATACTGAGTGGTCCACAGCACGGGGTTGACGGACCAGGAGCCTTCGAGACCACTCGTGATCGTATCGTCACCGTTCCCCTTGCCACATTTGTTCGCCCACCCGAGCCCCTGCTGCTCGACACCGGCAGCGGCGGGTTCAGCCCCCAGACACTTGGAGGGCTCATGCGCTCCGTGCGCCTTGCCAAAAGTGTGGCCACCGGCAATGAGGGCTACCGTCTCTTCGTCATTCATGGCCATGCGGCCGAAGGCCTCGCGGATGTCTTTGGCAGCCGCTAACGGATCCGGGTTGCCATTGGGGCCCTCGGGATTTACGTAGATCAGGCCCATCTGCGTTGCCGCCAATGGCTTTTGCAGCTGACGCTCACCACTGTGGCGCTCATCGCCGAGCCACTTCAATTCCGGGCCCCAGTACACCAGGTCAGGCTCCCAATCGTCCCGACGTCCCGCGGCGAACCCAAACGTCTTGAAGCCCATGGAATCGAGCGCCACGTTTCCAGTCAGTACCATGAGGTCGCCCCAGGAGATCTGCTGGCCGTATTTTTGTTTGATCGGCCACAGCAACCGCCGGGCTTTATCCAAACTGACATTGTCCGGCCAACTATTGAGCGGCTCAAAGCGCTGATCGGCGCCATCGGCACCACCGCGCCCATCGAACACGCGGTAGGTACCCGCGCCATGCCAGGCCATGCGGATGAAAAACGGTCCGTAGTTGCCGTAGTCCGCCGGCCACCAGTCCTGAGATGTCGTCAGGGTTTTCTTGATATCCGCTTTCAGCGCCTGCAGATCGAGCCCGGCGAAGGCTTGCGCGTAGTCGAACTCGGCACCCAGGGGATTTGACCTTGCATCGTGCTGACGCAGTGGCGACAGATCCAGGTGATCGGGCCACCAGAACAGGGCCGATTGAGGTGCAACTCGAGTTCCTTCTGCAAGGGCCGGTATTGCCGGCTGGGCCGCTGCAAATGCGCAGGCGACCAATAGCGATGAGAGCTTTATACGCATCAGTGTTCCTCGGAGCATGTGGGCATGTATTAATACGGCTCCGAGTTGGATTCTATGAACCCCGCTTGCTTCACCTCATGGATTGTTTCTATCTACTCAATAGATCGCGGCTATCGCTGATTGCGCCGCCCGCAACGGCGCCTCTACAGCTGGCGGACGTTGTCGGCTACGAGGGTGGGGCGCGATTTGATGACGCCGGGTCGCGGGGCGTACCGATTCAAATAACTCGACAGCTCATTCATGAGGCTCAGCGGCGCCGGAGTCAGCCGGCGTCCGAGGCGGTTGATCAGGTGTACGTAAGTACCCTGTAGCGCGATCCCGGTCAGGGGAATGGCAATCAACTCGCCCCGTTCGACCTCTTCGGCGACTGCCAGCAACGGCAGCAAAGTACACAGGTCTCCGCAGAGCAACAGGCTCTTCAGAAGTGCAATGGAGTTGCAGCTCACACTGGGCTGCAGAGTGACGCGCTCCGCGATCTCGAGCTCTTTCAAAATCTGGCGCGTCCGGAAAGAAGTCTCCGGCAGACACATTGGAAACCGGATCAGGTCGCACAAGCTCAGGGCCGGCCTCCCGGCCAGCTCATGTGATGGAGGCATAACCGCACACAGCGGCTGGCTCATGGAGCTCACTACCCGGATCCGCGGGTCATCATGCGTGTGAAATGCCAGGCCCAGGTGAGCTTCGTCCTCGACAACCAGGCGCGCAACCTCGCTCGAGGAGGCGAGTATGCGTACGTCAACCTGTAGACCGGAGTGTCTGTTGACGAAGCGGTTCAGCAGTGTGCACAAAGGAGTTCCCACGAACCCCTCGCCCATGGCGAGACTGACCCGCCCGGTGCGCAAGCCCTTCAGATCCGCCAGACGCTCCTCGAAAATTTCCCGCTGCGCCAGTTGCGACTCGTGGTATTCGATCAGCAGCCGCCCGGCCTCGGTGAGCTTGATCCTGCGCGAGCCGTGCTCAATCAGAGCGGTGCCGAGTTCGGCCTCGAGCTGTGCAATCTGCCTGCTGATGGAGGACGCCGCCACGGTGAGCAGGTCCGCGGCAGCACGCATCGAACCGAGCCTGGCGGCTTCGTACAGGTACTGCAGATTGAGATCTTGCAACTGTGGCACCTTTCGCAAAAGCGCAGCGCACGCGCTCCCTGCCGCTGCGAACCCGCAGCGCGTAATCGATTACATCCTACCACTTACGGCACGGCACGCAAGCCCGGCGTTGACAACGAATTACAAACACCGTAATTCTGTGCCATCAACCAACTTCCAACATCCACGAGACCCGACAGATGGATCGCAGAAACTTTCTCAAAGCCGCCGCACTGTTGCTCGCGACCTCGCGCACCGAAGCCGGCAGATCCGTGCCGTTGGGCCTGCAGCTGTACACGGTAATGCCGCTCCTGGAAGCGGACTTCGACGCGACACTCGGCCTGGTCGCCGGAATCGGCTATCAAGAAGTCGAAACCATCGGCGCCTTCGGACGAGACCCGGCGAAAGTCCGCGACCTCCTGGACAAACACGGACTGCGCTCGCCATCGCAACACATGGTGCCCGGAAATCTCTACGACGTATTCAACCGGCTCACACGCAAGGAGCTGACCTTTGATGAGGCGAGCAAGCTATGGCAGCAGGAGATGTCATTCGAGCGGGTTGAGCCGATCATGACAGAGTCGATCCAGCGCGCTCGCGCCCTCGGACAGAAATACATCGTGTGGCAGATCCTGTGGCCGCAACAGATGCAGACCCGGGTCGAGCTGGAAAAATTCTGCCACGCCCTCAACCAGGCGGGGCAGATGTGCGCGCGTGAGGGGCACGTGCTGAACTATCACAATCATGCCGCGGAGTTCGAAACCCACGATGGCGTCGTTCCCTACGACTTCATTCTCGCCAACACCGATCCGCGTTGGGTGAAGCTGGAAATCGACCTGTACTGGACAGTCAAAGCGGGTGCCGACCCCATTCAATACTTCCGCAAGCATCCGGGTCGCTACCGGCAGTGCCATCTCAAGGACGGCACCGCTGGCGGCGAGATCACGGTGGTAGGGGAAGGAATCATGCAGTTCCGGCCGCTCATCGATGCGGCACGCGCCGCGGGGGTCGAGCACTACTACGTGGAGCAGGACGGCGCGGCGGATCCCTTGAAGGCGAGTGCACAGGCCTATCAGTATCTGCGCAAAATCATCTGAACATCCGGAAGCCTCGCCAGGAGCACCTGGCAAGGCCCCGCGCGCGCATGCGGCCGCGTTTTGCCGAGCCAGGCCACCAATCCGCTACCAGTGCACAGCCACCTGCATCCCGTAGGTGCGTGGCTCGGCAAACTGATAGTTATAAGCCGACCAAAGCCCGTTCTCCTGGGCGTTGATAATCACGGCTTTGTTCTCCAGGTTTCGACCGTACGCCTCAACACTCCATTTGTCGTCCGCCGACCCGTAGGTGAGCATGGCATCCGTGCGCGTGTAACCGCCCTGGCGGTCATCCGGGTAGTTGTTGACTGTCAGATAGGAAGCAGTCTCGAGATGCGTTTGCACTCTTCCCGTCAGACCCGCCCCGTTCGGCAGTGCGAACCGATGCTGATATCCGGCATTGACCGAAAGACGGGGTGCCTGCGGCGGACGGTTGCCAGCCAACTGTACGTTGGAGTTGCCGGTCGCCAACAGGAAATCGGTGAACTTCGCGTGCAGGTAACCGATGTAGCCGTCGACCCGGTCCTCCTTGGTCAACAGGGCCGAGCCCTCCAGTTCCAGGCCGTAGATCTGCGACGCGCCCGCGTTGCGGATGTAGGTCTGCCCGTCTATGAACTGACTGATCTGCTGGTTGGTATAGTCGTAGTAGAAGCCGGAGACATTGAGCTGTACGGTGTTGCCGAAGAGCCGGTTCTTGGAACCCACTTCATATGCCTTGATCGACTCCGGGGCGTAGGGGGCGGCATCCGTAAATCCACCCGCCTTGTAACCGGTATCCACCTTGGCGTAGAGCAGATTCGCTGCTGTTGCCTGCCAATCGAGCCCTGCATGGTAGGTCGTCTTCGAGGAATCGGCGGATGCATCCTGGAGCAGGACACCGGTACCGTAGTCCAGGCTTCCGGTGCGGCGCTTGTAGTCACGGGTGTAGCGCACACCGGCTTCGAGCTTGAGGGTATCGGTCAGGCCGAAGGAGGCCTGGCCAAACCCCGCCTTGGAAGTTGCATTGATGTTGGGATAGGTGAACGTATACAGGTTGGCGGGCGGGGTGCCTCCCTGGTAGTCCTGGAAGTAGGTCAGCAGGTTGTTCGTTTCCTGGAAATAGAAGGCACCCACCTGCCAGGTCAGACGCTGATCCTGTTTCGAGGCCAACCGCACTTCGTGATTCCAGGTGCGGGGCGCCTCATTGGCCTGAAAATAAAAGGCCTCGGTCGCCATGCCGTCCAGGTCGATGAGGTTGTGGTAATCCAGGCGCCGAAAGCCGCCGAGATAGGTGAGATCTCCGAAGCCCAGATCGTAGTCGAGCTTCCACCGGAACGCCTTGATGGTTGCGTCCATGAAGCCGGAAGGCACACCCAAGGGCCAGCTCTCAGCGCCAATCGGCAGCGGTTGACGAGTGTGGACCACATTGCCCCCGGCATCGAAAACCAGCGGCGAGCCGTAGACAGCGGGGCCGGCGCCACCCAGCTTGGTGAGCTCCGCCGTCAGCAGCACATTGAGACTATCCGTCGGCTCGATCATCAGATGAAACCGGGCCGCCTTGGCATCCTCGTCGTCACCATCCCGCGCCGGAGCATTGTCACGGTAGCCGTCGTGGGACCTGGTGAAAAAAGCTACGCGCATCTGCACCCGATCAGACAAGGGCAGATTCACCGCGCCTTCGCTGGTCAGGGTGTTGAAGTTTCCGAAACCCGCCGACGCGGTTGCCTCAAACTCCTTGCCGGGCTTGGCCGTAACGAGGTTGATGGCGCCGCCCGTTGCATTGCGCCCATACAGGGTACCCTGCGGTCCACGCAGAACCTCGACACGCTGCAAGTCGAAAAGTGAGTCGCCGAAGCCGATCGCGCGCTGGAAGTAGAAGCCATCAATGTTGACCGACACGGCCGGATCGCCGGTCTCCGTCGTGTCGCGGCTGGACACGCCGCGGATGGTGATGACAGTCGAGGTGTTGGCGCGACTGAAGCTCACACTGGGTGCAATTGAAGCCAGGTCCTGCAGATTGCCAACGGCATTCTGCTGCAGCACCTCGGGGGACAATACAGTCATTGAAATGGGGGTCTTCTCCTCCGAGGACGTGCGCTTTTCCGCAGTCACGACCACTTCCGAAAGGACGCCCGGCTCGGCAGCCTCGCCGGCCTGGTCCGGCTGCGCAACTGCGCGGCCCAGACCGAGACAGGTCAGAGCGAGAGCGAATCTTCCCGGGTGGGTGTCTCGAAAGCGGCGGCGATCTGATCGCATGTTGGTTATCCCCATGATCGTTTGAATTGGTCGTACGGTATTCTTCATACAACACCGCGCTGCGCGCAATAACATTGCTGCCGGAGTTCTTTGCGCTGTGTGCAATCAAGCCGCGGTCTCGACGGCTGCAGCCGCTCCTCAGCGCTCCGGCAGCGGCGCTTCGCCCGCCACAACACCTGAATGAAATGCTCGAATATGCCGGCCGCTGCGAGCGAAGTACCGATGGCGCCCGCGGCTGCCGTCAATCGCCGGCGCGAGAAAACAACAGTTGGCAGGCACCGTTGGTTCGAATCTTGCGGCAGGCCGCCTCGTAACGGCCCATGTCCTCCGGAATCACGCGCGCGCACACACTGGCGAAAATCCAACCCATGGGCATCAGAAGTCGCGCGCCGTCGCCGTAGAAGAACCCCAGATCGATGATGTCGGCTCGGGGGATGTCCTTCCACCGACCTTGCGGTATCGCAACCAAGGCAACATCGCCCGCCGCGGGAAAGCTCGTGGCGTTCTCCAGCGGAAGTCCGGCTACGTCGATCGGAATGCCACGCGCGCTGATATCGACGGGACAGGAGATTTCCGGGCCCGTCCAAATGGCGTGGATGGCCTCGTATCGGGAACCCGGCTCGCTGAGTGTCCAAAGCACCTGCGCACTCGCCGGTGCAAGCTCGTCCAAAAGGACGAACCGCACGCGCAGTTCAGAATGGGCCTCGCGGACCTCAATCAGTCTGGGCATCAGGTTCGCCTATCCGG
>JAXDQF010000332.1:0-3528 GCA_034668025.1 Gammaproteobacteria bacterium
ATCGACGGCTTCTTCATGGATCGCCTTTACAACCTCAGCCAGTCGACCTATGACCTCGATCGGGTCGAAGTTCTGCGCGGTCCGCAGGGAACCTTGTACGGCCGCAACGCCATCGGCGGCATCGTGAATTTCTATACGAAGAAGCCAACCGACGCTTACGAAGGCTATGCGTCCGTCGATTATGGCAACTACGATACGATCAACACGGAGGGGGCGGTCAATGTCCCCGTGAGCGACAAAGTCCAGGTTCGCGCGGCCTTCGGCACGTATTCACATTCGGGCTACTTTTCCCAGCCGCTGGCAAACGCACGCTATGGCGACGACGACTCGAAGTCTGCCCGCCTGTCGGTGGCGTTCCAACCCTGGGAGGGATTCACGGGCGTGATCTACGGGCAGTATCTGAACGTCGGCGGCAATGGCCCAGGCTTCCAGATGTATCCATTCGTCTTTAACGCCGCCGGGACGGATATCTTGCACTCCACGCCGGCCGGAATCGGTCCACAGAACTCCGCTGGCCTGACGCCGTTCTCACTCAGCATCAAGGACTACCGGGTCCACGGGGAATTCACGCAGACGCTGCCCTGGGATATGACTCTCACCTACCTCGGCGGCTACGATGCCACGATGTTCAAGCAGTTCGAAGATCTCGACAACCTCGCCACGGGAGCGCGGGCTAATTTCGGCGGCCGAAACGACCCCAAGACGCAGAACCATGAGCTGCGGATCGCCTCCGCGGCCAACCAGAGACTGACGTGGCAGGGTGGGCTCTTCTATTTCCGGGAACTCAATTCCATCGACGGCGCGTACTCGGTCGCGGGGTCCAACGGGGCACTCGTGCCGGCCTACGTGTTCCCGTATCCGAGTGTGACATCTGATTCGTACGCTGCTTACGGTCAGGGAGGGTTCAAGATCACTCCCGACCTCAACTTGTCGCTGGGCGCTCGCGAGACCTACGACGACAAGACCCGTGTCGGAACGGCCTATCTCACACCGGCTTTCTTCGGCCAGACCGGATCGACCCCGGTTAGATACATCCCGGGAGGCGGAAGCGGACGCTGGAACAAATTTACCTGGCATGCGGGCCTCGAATGGACGCCGACCAACAGCACGCTGGCCTACGGCAAGGTCGACACGGGCTATAAGGCGGGTGGGTTCAACACGACCGGCACCGCGTCCTCAACTCCCTATGGCCCCGAAACCGCCACCAACTACGAGCTCGGCCTCAAGCAGGCGCTGTTCGAGAATCGAGTCAGGTTGAGCGGTGCGGCCTTCTACGAAGACTACAAAGGCTATCAGGCGTCTCTCGGCACCTGCCCGACCTGCAGCAACACCGGCGTCGCCGGCATCCAGAATGCCGGCAATGCGGTGTTGAAAGGAGTGGAGGGGGATGTTACGGCCCTGGTCAACCCGGTGGGCAAATTCAACATCTCGGCCGCCTACTTGTCGGCGGTCTTCAAGAGATTCGATGCGACGCTGCAAGAGTACGCCGCGAACGGATCCTCAGTCGTGATTCCTGCCAACCTGGCGGGCAAAACGCTGATCCAGGCGCCACGCTGGAGCCTCGGCGCGGGCTTCGAACACAACTGGAATTTGCCGGGCGACGCCGGACTGATGGCGCGCATCCAGTCGAGTTTCAGAACCGCGCAGTATTTCAGCAATTACAATTTCGCCGACTCCCGCCAGGGCGCTTACACGGTCAGCGACGCCATGCTCGTCTTTACGGCTCCCAACGACCGCTACGAGGTTGAGGCTTATGTGCGCAATCTCGAGAACTCAACGTACCTGACCTTTGCTGCTGAGACAGGTACCGCGCATGGGTATCAATATGCCTTCGGTGCGCCGCGGACATTCGGTGCCAAGCTGACTGTTAAATTCAAGGATTGAGACTGCGACGGCGCTGATGTCATCGCTGCCGCACGGAAAGGGCGGCAGCGAGTGTCGCCGCATCAGCCAACTGTCACCTGGCGGCGCGCGCGGAGGGTAACCGGGCCCAGAAGACCGGACGGGAGCAACTTGTCCTTTGCCGTCCACAGTTTCCAGGTAGCAAAGGTGTAGCGGCCCGTCGGGCTTTGCTGTCCCTTCAGCAGCCAGTCGGGCCAACGCAGTAGTTTTTCGCCGAAGCCGGTGATGCCGTTAAAATCGGCCGATACCCATTGCGCATCCGGTGGCAACTGTTCGTCGCCAATGAGTCGATTGGGCCAGAGATTGGTGACCTCGATTTCCAGTTGGTTGTGGCCGGATCTGAGTACGCCTGTTGTGTCGACGATAAATGGCGCCTTCCAAAGAATGCCGAGATCGTGCCCGTTGATGCGCACGCGAGCAATCACCTCGACTTGGCCCAGATCGAGCATCGGTGCGATGCCAGTTGCGAGCAGGGTCGGCGGGACGAAGAGTTCGCCCCGATAGACGGCCGTGCCAGAGAAATAGCGGACGCCGGGGTCGTCATGCTCGGTCCAGGAAGTGAGCTTGTGGAAAGCGACACGCTCAGGCGCGCCCCAGCCGGAAGGGAAACGCACCTCCCAAGGCCCGCTCGCGGCCACCGGTGGCGGCGGATCTGACACCAACAGTGGCAGCGTCGCCCCACTCGCCAGGTGAAGTGCGAAACGACCCGGCCTCATGGTGCGTGCCTGTAGTCGACCGTTCGCCTCCCAGAGGGAGAGATCGGAAGGGAGGTTCGCATCAGCGTCGATTGACACGACGCGGTTGCGCGAGGCAACTGTATCGATCGGGAACACCACGAATACGGATTCGTGCGCCTCGAGGTACACAGACAGTCGCGTCACACTGCCCGCGCCATCATATTGCGCAGGAAAGCTGATCGCGCCGGTCTCGGGACACCAGATCTCGGGCCGCCGCCCACTGACCCGGAAGGTACAAGCGGCCGCGACTGCACGGTTCTGCTTGTTAGCGACAAAATAAATGTCGCTACCATCATCGAGTCTGCGGTGGACATAGCGAAATGGGCTTGCCTCCCCGCAGGCGAAGTCCGGCGCGATGCCCGCGCCGGCAAGTACGTCCCCGGGTCTGACACCGTAAACCACCCGGCCACGGCCTATCCGTCGGTCAATCGGTGCGCCCGGTGCCAGTGCTCCCCAGAGGCGCAGACTCAGCGCCCGCACCTCTGCGTCGCAATCCGGATAACCCTCGAGGCTGGGTGAGCGATCGGGTGGCCGGCCGATCACCAACATGCCCTGTTCCACCAACACGGCGATCCGGCTCAGGAGACGCGGCGTCATCGTCCCGGCGCCCGGCATCTCGCCGGCCGGATCCGGCAGCACCAGCGCGCGATAACGTTTACCGTCGGGCAGCCGGATCTCCCCAGCAACGATCGAGACACGGGTGAATAGCGCGTCCGGCGGACAGCCGTCGATGTTGTATCCAGGTGTGTCGGGGGGTGCCGCATCACGAATGTTGACCTCAGGCGCCACAAAACGCATGGGTGCGCCCTCCGGTGTCAGGTAGAGCAGGTCGGCGACCGGCACGCCCTGGCGCAGCATGTGTTGGCACCGGGCCAGATACAGGTGCCAG
>JAXDQF010000333.1:0-3139 GCA_034668025.1 Gammaproteobacteria bacterium
CAGCAGGCGCAGCCGAGTGCACCCCAAAAGCTGGCGAGATCCGAAGCCGGAATCCTGGCGGACCACGAGCGGGCATGATCATGGCCGTGGAGCGTGCAGGCATTGCCGCAACCGCATGCATTCATCGCATGCACTCGAAGGGCCTTCCTGTCCACGCCAGCCCAGTTGCCGTAGCCGCCGAAATTGCGGACCGGTGACCAATCCGGCATCGCCGGCGGTGGGGGCGCGTCGTCGAGTCCCTCGAAGTCTCCGCCACCATAGACGATGCGTCCGCCGACGACCGTCAGCTCGCTGGTGATGTCGGCAATCTCGCTTTCGGCGCAGGCGAAGAAATCGCGATCCGGCACGATCAGATCGGCAAACTGACCGACCTTGATGCGGCCTTTCCTGCCTTCTTCATTCGAGAACCAGGTGACATTCTCGGTCCACATCCGCAGCGCAGTCTCCCGGTCCAGACAATTGCGCTGCGGATAGAGGTGCAGGCCACCGACCGTCATACCGGTGACGAGCCAGGCTAGTGAGACCCAGGGATTGTAGGAGGCAACCCGCGTCGCATCCGTGCCCGCGGAGACCTTGACTCCCTTCTCCAGTATTTTTCTCACTGGCGGAGTCGCTTCGGCGGCAGCGAGCCCGTATCGCTCCACAAAATACTCACCTTGGTAGGCCATCCGATGCTGCACGGCGATGCCGCCGCCGAGCGCAGCAATACGGTCGATGGATCGGTCCGAGATTGTCTCGGCATGATCGAAGAACCAGTGCAGACCATCGAGCGGGGTGTCTCGATGAACCTTTTCGAAGGCATCGAGTGCACGAGAGATCGTCTCGTCATAAGTCGCATGCATTCGCCAGGGCCATTCGTTCTGGACGAGAATGCGCACCACGTCTTCGAGCTCGCTCTCCATCTGCGGCGGCATGTCGGGGCGCGCCACACGAAAGTCTTCGAAATCCGCGGCCGAGAATACCAACATCTCGCCGGCACCGTTGTGACGGAAATAGTCGGTGCCCTGCTTGTACTTCGAGGTCCTGGTCCAGTTCAGGAAATCCTCCTTCTCGCCCTTCGGCTTTTGGGTGAAGAGGTTGTAGGCCAGGCGGATGGTGAGCTGCCCCTCGTCCGCCAACTTCTGGACAACGGCATAATCTTCCGGATAGTTCTGGAACCCACCACCGGCGTCGATCGCGCCGGTTATCCCGAGCCGATTCAGATCGCGCATGAAATGGCGCGTCGAATTGAGCTGGTACTCGAATGGCAGCTTAGGTCCCTTGGCCAACGTTGCGTAGAGAATGGCGGCGTTTGGCTTTGCGAGCAGCAGTCCGTTCGGATTGCCTCTGGCATCGCGCACGATCTCGCCGCCCGGTGGCTCGGGGGTGTCCTTCGTGTAGCCAACCGCGCGCAGCGCTGCCGCATTGAGGATGGCGCGATCGTACAGGTGCAGGAGGAATACCGGGGTGTCAGGGGCCACCGCGTTGAGCTCCTCGATGGTGGGGAGGCGCTTCTCCGCAAATTGATGCTCGGTGAAGCCGCCCACGACCCGCACCCATTGCGGCGGCGGCGTGATCGCGACCTGCTTCTTCAACATGGCCATGGCATCGGCAAGGGACCACACACCATCCCAGCGCAGTTCCATGTTGAAGTTGAGTCCGCCGCGGATGATGTGCAAGTGGTTGTCTATCAGGCCGGGGAGTACTCGGCGGCCCCCCAGGTCGATCACCTTGGTCGACGGACCGCGCAGCTTCATTATCTCCTGATCGCTTCCAACTGCGGTGAATGACCCATCCTCAATGGCGACCGCGCTCGCAGTCGGATTGGAACGATCCAGGGTCGTAAACAGACCGCGATAAAGAATCATGTCGGGGGCGTTCATGGTGCCCTCTCTTCGATGTGTTCAGTGGTAGCAGCGGCATTCTGGTGTCGCCCTGGGAGCATGCCGAAGAGGTGCGAGGCACACTTTGCATCGTGGCAGGCGCCGAGGAATGACGAACCCGAAAGCATCTGCTTGCTCACGGGGATGATCTGCTCGCCCACGAGGATGCCGAGCAAACCAACCAACGCGACCAAGGGGGGCGCGGGCGAACGCACATTGAGGACGCTGTAGATCACCCCAACGAGGACGCCCGCACAGAGCGACAACAAGTAGATCTTCATGTCACTCCCCGTGAGTTAGCCGGCCTTGGCTACCGCCTCCGAAGCGTGCTCGCCGAGCGCCCACTTCGAAAACCGGACCTGGATGCCATAGGGCGAATGTGCGCGCAGGATGTTCATCACACCCTCATAGGTTTCAGCGCGGGCCCAGTCTTGTTGCAACTCGAAGACGTATTGGAGCGAAGTCACCGGAATGGCACCCGCCTGGACCGAGCGATCCATTGCGCGGTTGTGCGCCTCCAACGAGACATCGCCGCAGGCATCGGCCGGGATATAGACTTCAAATCCCTCCTTCAACATTTCGAGCGTCGGAAACTGGACGCACGCTTCGGTCCACAGTCCCGCGATGACGAATTTCTTGCGACCCGTAGCGGCCACGGCCTTGCGGAAAGCGGGATCGAGCCACGCATTCATGGACGTGCGATCGATCACCTTGTGCTTGGGGAAGATCTCGAGGACCTCCGGCATGAACGGGCCGGAGAAGCTGTCGGCCGCAACCGTGGATATGACGGTCGGGATGTTGAACAGCTTCGCAGCCTTCGCGAGAATCTGGATATTGTTCATCACGACGAGACGGTCGTGCGATTGCACGCCCTGGTACATGGCGGGCTGGTAGTCGATCAGCGCGAGCGCGCTGTTTTCCGGAGTCAACATATCGAGCTTTGACATCTTCGCATTCCTCACTTCCAGATTGGCTGCACCATCGAAGGTGGCAGGGCCCAAGACAACTTCGGCTGGGGACGGACGTTGTCAGACGGTGGTGTCCGGGTGATTGGAAAGTTCCCGCGTGTTTGTAGGAAAGCGCGGTGATAACCGCCGGTCATCGGTCAGGTGATGAGCTCCCCCATATGGGGGATATGACCTAACCTGTTATGTACACAGGATGTGCGCGCGGTCTGTCTTAACCGGGCCTTAAGGAGCGCTCACGGGAGCGTTCAACACCGTGTTGGTTCCGCGCGGCTCGAGCAAGCCCGAGTGGCGCGGCGCTCGAGCGGATCT
>JAXDQF010000334.1:0-4855 GCA_034668025.1 Gammaproteobacteria bacterium
CCCCGGATCGAGGCGGCATTTGCCGACGTCCCGCGTGAGGACTTCCTCGGGCCCGGCCCCTGGCACATATTCCACATACCCGGCCTCTACGCGCCGACACTCGATGCCGATCCGGTCCTGCTGTACGTCAATCAGGTTGTAGGGATCATTCCGGAGCGAGGCATCAACAACGGACAGCCCTCGCTCCACGCAATGCTTCTCGCAGCTGCCGCGATTGAGGAAGGTGATCACGTCGTGCACGTCGGCGCCGGAACCGGGTACTACACAGCAATGATGGCGTTTCTAGCCGGCCCAACCGGTCGAGTGACCGCGATCGAATATGACACTGCGCTCGCAGCGCGCGCCCGAGCCAATCTGGCGGGCCGTGCAAATGTCAGTGTATTCGAGGGCAATGGCGCCACCCTGGCGTTTGATCCGGCGGATGTTATCTATGTGAATGCGGGGGTAACACATCCGGCGGATACCTGGCTCGATGGCCTTACCGACGGCGGCCGGCTGATCCTGCCGTTAACCACGGATGCGAACGCCCGCCCCACGAGTCCCGGAAACTTCGATCCCATGAAAACCATGCGCTCCGGCCTGTTCTTCAAAATCCAACGCCGGGGCGCCGAATTCGATGCTCGCGGATTGCTGCCCACCGCCATCATCCCCGCCGAGGGTATACGTGACAAAGCCGCAGAAATCGCGCTCGAGGCCGCCTTCGAGAAACGGAATTGGAATACCGTCACCCGCCTGGTCCGTGGTGAAGAGGTACCGGAAGATCGCTGTTGGCTGCGAGGTCAGGGTTGGTGCCTGACCTGAGACATGAGAGCCAGCGTCCGCCCTTCCAGATCCTTGAAAAAAGTCATCCATTCCTCAGTGCCATCGGGGTGCCGATGAATCATGTGCGGCTGGTCGACGAATTCCACGCCGCGCGACTGCAGCTCCGCGAATGCCTGCTGAATGTCGGCGACTTTCAGGTAGAGAACGGATTCAGCGTGCGAGGAACCCTCTTCCTGCGACAGAAAGAGCCGCACCCCGCCGCAGTCGAAGAATGCGAGCTTGCCGAAGGTGAACAGGTGCGGCAGGCCCAACACCGTTTTGTACCACGCTTCAGACTGTGCGATGTCGTTGACCGATCGGGAGATCTGGCCGAGGGGACCTAGATTGAGATTCATTGGGTGCGCCTCCACGCTCACGCGCCAGGGTGATGATAACGGTACTCCTGCGTTTTGCCACCATATCCATACGAGCCAGCCCGTACATCCTGGACATAGATATAACTTTCTTCATGCAGATTGCCGAGCAGGCGCTCAAACGCCGCAAACACTTCGGCAATATATTCGGCCTTCTGCGCCTTGGTATTCGTCTCGTCCGTGATCTTGATGTCGAAGTAAAAGCTACTCTTGCCCTGCTCGCGCAACGAACGGCCGCCGACAATCCAATCATCCGGATCGACGTAGTCGATCGCTATCGCGGTGACGTCGGGCTTTTTACCGAGAATGCGGGTTGTCAGCTCGAGCAGAATGCCGGCAATCTCCTTGGACATCTGCGCAGATCGGGCGGCACTGACTTTCACATTGAGGATGGGCATGATGACTCCAGTTAGTTAGCTAGACAACTAGTTAGTCAAAAAAAGGCTCATTCGATGGCGGAACGGATTGCCCGCAGCTTGGTGACGACGTCGGAGAACTCTCCAGCACCGAGCAATCGCTTGAATTTGCGAGTGATCACACCGCTCGCCTCGTTCAAGGCGGACTTCAGGGCGATGGCTTCGCTGGTGGGCTGAATGGCCTGCTCCCGGCCATCGCGTTCCAGGCTGACTCGCTTGATCAGTCCCTTGGCCTCGAGCGTGTCCAGTGCCCGCGTGGCGGTGGGTCGCGCGATCGCAAGACCTTCCGCGAGCTCGCCTTGCAACAACCCCGGGTGATCCAGTACGGCACGCAGCGTGAAAGCCTGGGGCGGCGTCAGCCCGAAGGGCTCGAACGCAACAGTCCACTCGCGCTCCAATCGCCGCGCGAGAGCTGACGTATTGAAGTAAAGGCATTCATCGAACATGGCGGAAGCATAGGCGCTTTTAATTAGCTATGCAACTACATTGCCGGCAGGCGGTCCGGCGGCGAGCAGCATGGTGTAAAATCCCCCCTCCCCGAGCCAACCAAGAAATTCGCAATGACCATCAAAAGACTGCAGAAATCCTCCCGCATGTCACAGGCCGTGATCCACGGCGGAATCGTCTACCTGGCCGGACAGGTCGGCACCGAAGGGGCCAGCATCACCGAGCAGACCCGGCAAGCCCTGGAATCGATCGACCGGCTGCTCGCTGCTGCGGGCAGCGATAAATCCCATCTGCTGCAGGCGACGATCTGGCTCGCGGATATGGCGGACTTCGGCGCAATGAACGCCGTATGGGAAGCGTGGATCGACCGTGAGAACCCACCTGCCCGTTCCACAGGACAGACCCCCATGGTCTCACCTGGCTACAAAGTTGAAATCACGGTCATTGCGGCCGTGCGCTCCTAGCGCTTCACCGCCACAATGTAGACCCTGAGGGGCGTCGTGGACGTGTTCTCGATTCCATGCGCCACTCCATTCGGCATGAAAACATGGTCGCCGGCTTTGACGGCAAGCGTTTCGCCGGCGACCTGCATCTCGCCCGCCCCTTCGAGGATGTAGTAAAACTCATCGAACGAGCCCACCTGCGTGTCGCCAGGACGGTGGGTATGCACACCTTCGCTGGCACCCGGCGGGATGTTGTAGATCATCAACAGCGCGGGCTGTGGATGACCCGCCGCGCGGAAGAAAAACCGGATGTCGATGGCGCCCTTGCCACCGTAAACATGCTCGTGGCGAACGAGACCCTCGCCGCCCTTTTCAATTTCGATGTTGTTATCCATATGCAGTTACTATACACCGGTGTCCGTACACACCAGTAAACCACCCGACCGCGACCGCTGGTACGTCCTTGCAGTCATGACGGTCGTCTACGCTCTGAGTATTGCCGACCGCTTTTCGATATCGACACTGATCGAGCCGATCCGCCTCGAGCTGCATTTATCGGACAGTGGTATCGCCTTCCTGACGGGCGTAGCGCTTGCGTTGTTCTACGTCACCATCGGCATACCGATCGCATTGCTTGCTGACAGGGCGAATCGCCGCAACATCCTGGCGATTGCACTCGCGTTGTGGTCCGCCATGACAGCGCTTTGCGGCGTGGCACAAAACTACTGGCAGTTGTTGCTCGCGCGATTCGGTGTGGGTATTGGGGAAGCCGGCGGCACTCCGCCGGCCACATCCATACTCGCAGACAAGTTCCCGGCAGCGAAGCGGCCCATGGCACTGACTATTTTTGCCCTGGGGGCCTGTCTGGGTGCGTGGCTCGGGTCTTCGGTCGCCGGCGACGTAGCGGAGCGTGGCGGGTGGCGAGCCGCGTTTCTGGTCCTGGGGATTCCGGGACTCATCGTCGCTGCGATAGTCCGTTTGACTGTACGGGAGCCCCGGCGCGGCCAGTTGGATGAAACCCAGGAGAAGCTGCCCCCAACGACACTGCTCGCTACGGTGACCTACGTTGCTCGCCACAAAAGCGCCTTTCATCTGTTGATGGGAGGCTCGGTGGCCACACTCTGGAGTTGGGGACTCATGTGGTGGATGCCGACCTTCCTCGTGCGGTCCCACCACCTGACTGTCGGCCAGGCCGGGGATCTGCTGGGACCGATGCATTTGATCGCCGGTACCGCCGGAACACTGCTCGCGAGTTGGCTGATGAGTCGTCCGGCAGCAGCCAATCCACGCTACATCACAAACCTGCTGGCCTGGGTTACGGCGTTGACGACGATTCCCTCCATTCTCCTGTTTGTGGTCCACTCCGAATCGGTGACCCGGATTCTGCTGTGGATATTCGTGCCATCCGTCTATTTCTACATCGGGCCGATTCTGGGCCTGTTGCAGAACGCAGTCCCGCCTGCCATGCGGGCCACGACCTGTGCGTTATTATTGTTCATGGCCAACGTGGCCAATCTCGTCCTTGCGCCACAGCTGATCGGCTGGCTCAGCGACTGGTTTGCCACAGGGTTCGGGGCCGGGATCGAATCACTGCGCTGGGCGCTGTTGGTACTGGCCCCGACCGGCTTCTGGGCCGCGTGGCATCTGGGCGCCACGCGCAGGACCATTATTGCGGACACCCACCAATAGTGTCGCCTTCCGACAAATGCAGCGGGACGGCGGCCTTTGGCACAAACACTGTGTTATGGGTGATCCGAACGATGTGTCCCTTGTTGCGCACGACCGTCGTGTGACACATGTTGACCTGATCGGGAATGCGGATACTGACCTCCTCATCGTGGCTGGGCAGCTTTCCGTCACCCACCATCAGGGTTAACCGGTAGGCCGAACGCCTGTGGAAGTCGATCCTGTGAGGCTGTTTGATCGTGAGCTCACCGCTATCGGCGGCAAGCGCGAAAACGCCTGTACCGTCGCCACCCTTGATCTGCCAACTCCCCAGCGCATCACCCGAGTCCTCATCGGTTGCGTTGACCGTCCCCACGACGCCCGCCGGCCCTTCGCCTAAAACGAATGTCTGACCCGGCGCCACGACGGGCCGACTATCATTCAAATAGCGCGCCGCAAACTGTGCGAACGTCGGCCAGTTGGGCACCGGTGTATGACCTTCGATCTGGCGCCGCCAGCCAACAGTACCGTCGATGAAAGCCACGTTGAATGGGGGCGTGCCGCCAATGGACTCGTCGGGGCCGGATGTGAATACGGTTCCCGCCGGTATGATCTGTCCCTTCCACCCCAACAGGTCCCACACGGGCGACGCCAGTTTTCCCGACAGGAACGTGCCGCGCGGATCGGCCCAGGCATCGCCGAAACCCGG